>NZ_CP098023.1:2572500-2910000 GCF_030440425.1 Microbulbifer sp. MI-G | reverse complement strand
GGTCAAGCGACTAAGCGTATACGGTGGATGCCTTGGCAGCTGGAGGCGATGAAGGACGTAGGAGCCTGCGATAAGCCCTGGGGAGCTGGCACACAAGCTTTGATCCAGGGATTTCCGAATGGGGAAACCCACCTGTTTACAGGTATCACATACTGAATTCATAGGTATGTGAGGCGAACCCGGGGAACTGAAACATCTAAGTACCCGGAGGAAAAGAAATCAACCGAGATTCCCTTAGTAGCGGCGAGCGAACGGGGATTAGCCCTTAAGCGTTTTATGTTTTAGTGGAAGGATCTGGAAAGTTCCGCGATACAGGGTGATAGCCCCGTACACGAAAAGGCATTTAACGTGAAAACGAGTAGGTCGGGACACGTGTTATCTTGACTGAACATGGGGGGACCATCCTCCAAGGCTAAATACTCCCAGCTGACCGATAGTGAACCAGTACCGTGAGGGAAAGGCGAAAAGAACCCCGGAGAGGGGAGTGAAATAGAACCTGAAACCGTATACGTACAAGCAGTAGGAGCCCTACGGGGTGACTGCGTACCTTTTGTATAATGGGTCAGCGACTTATTGTCTGTAGCAAGGTTAACCGTTTAGGGGAGCCGTAGGGAAACCGAGTCTTAACAGGGCGTTTAGTTGCAGGCAATAGACCCGAAACCCGGCGATCTATCCATGGGCAGGTTGAAAGTTGAGTAACATCAACTGGAGGACCGAACCCACTAATGTTGAAAAATTAGGGGATGACCTGTGGATCGGAGTGAAAGGCTAATCAAGCCGGGAGATAGCTGGTTCTCCTCGAAAGCTATTTAGGTAGCGCCTCGCGTCTCACCCACGGGGGTAGAGCACTGTTTGGGCTAGGGGGTCATCCCGACTTACCAACCCCATGCAAACTCCGAATACCGTGGAGTGCAATCGCGGGAGACACACGGCGGGTGCTAACGTCCGTCGTGGAAAGGGAAACAACCCAGACCGCCAGCTAAGGTCCCAAATACCAGTTAAGTGGGAAACGATGTGGGAAGGCCCAGACAGCTAGGAGGTTGGCTTAGAAGCAGCCATCCTTTAAAGAAAGCGTAATAGCTCACTAGTCGAGTCGGCCCGCGCGGAAGATATACCGGGGCTCAAACTGGTAACCGAAGCTGCGGATGCTCTTAGGAGCATGGTAGAGGAGCGTTGTGTAAGCCGCTGAAGGTTGACCGGGAGGTTGGCTGGAGGTATCACAAGTGCGAATGCTGACATGAGTAACGATAAGGGGGTGAAAAACCTCCCCGCCGGAAGACCAAGGGTTCCTGTCCAACGCTAATCGGGACAGGGTTAGTCGGCCCCTAAGGCGAGGGCGAAAGCCGTAGTCGATGGGGAACAGGTTAATATTCCTGTACTTGCTATTGCTGCGATGGAGTGACGGAGAAGGCTAGGCCGGCATGGCGATTGGTTGTCCATGTTTAAGGTTGTAGGCTGGGGACTTAGGCAAATCCGGGTCCTTAAGGCTGAGAGCTGATGACGAGTCTCTATTTTGAGACGAAGTGGTTGATGCCCTGCTTCCAGGAAAAACTTCTAAGCTTCAGGCAATAGTGAACCGTACTCTAAACCGACACAGGTGGTCAGGTAGAGAATACCAAGGCGCTTGAGAGAACCCTGGTGAAGGAACTAGGCAAAATGGTACCGTAACTTCGGGAGAAGGTACGCCGGTTTTGGTGATGGGACTTGCTCCCTAAGCTGAGGCCGGTCGAAGTGACCAGGTGGCTGCGACTGTTTATTAAAAACATAGCACTCTGCAAACTCGTAAGAGGACGTATAGGGTGTGACGCCTGCCCGGTGCCGGAAGGTTAATTGATGGGGTTAGCTTAGGCGAAGCTCTTGATCGAAGCCCCGGTAAACGGCGGCCGTAACTATAACGGTCCTAAGGTAGCGAAATTCCTTGTCGGGTAAGTTCCGACCTGCACGAATGGCGTAACGATGGCCACGCTGTCTCCACCAGGGACTCAGTGAAATTGAAATCGCTGTTAAGATGCAGTGTACCCGCGGCTAGACGGAAAGACCCCGTGAACCTTTACTACAGCTTTGCACTGAACTTTGAGCCTATTTGTGTAGGATAGGTGGGAGGCTTTGAAGCAGTAACGCCAGTTATTGTGGAGCCGTCCTTGAAATACCACCCTGGTATGTTTGAGGTTCTAACTCAGGTCCGTGATCCGGATCGAGGACAGTGTATGGTGGGTAGTTTGACTGGGGCGGTCTCCTCCCAAAGAGTAACGGAGGAGTACGAAGGTGCACTCAGCATGGTCGGAAATCATGCAATGAGCATAATGGTATAAGTGCGCTTGACTGCGAGACAGACATGTCGAGCAGGTACGAAAGTAGGTCATAGTGATCCGGCGATTCTGAATGGAAGGGTCGTCGCTCAACGGATAAAAGGTACTCCGGGGATAACAGGCTGATACCGCCCAAGAGTTCACATCGACGGCGGTGTTTGGCACCTCGATGTCGGCTCATCACATCCTGGGGCTGAAGCCGGTCCCAAGGGTATGGCTGTTCGCCATTTAAAGTGGTACGCGAGCTGGGTTTAGAACGTCGTGAGACAGTTCGGTCCCTATCTGCCGTGGGCGTTGGAGATTTGAGAAGAGTTGCTCCTAGTACGAGAGGACCGGAGTGAACGAACCTCTGGTGTTCCGGTTGTCACGCCAGTGGCATTGCCGGGTAGCTATGTTCGGACGGGATAACCGCTGAAAGCATCTAAGCGGGAAGCCTCCTTCAAGATAAGATCTCCCTGACTCCTTGAGAGTCCTGAAGGGCCCTGGAAGACTACCAGGTTGATAGGCTGGGTGTGGAAGCGTTGTGAGGCGTTGAGCTAACCAGTACTAATTGCCCGTGCGGCTTGACCATACAACAGAGATGGTTACTGGCGACTGAGCGAGTGGATTGTGTATAGAAAGGCACACAACAGGCGGCTTGCGGTGTATTACTACAGGGTGTTTTACCGAATGATTTGGGGTTATCGCCGGTCACACTGACCGAGGCAAACAGCGATAACACGGCGGGCAGAGTTAAGGCTCTTAAGACCAACGCCACCCGGAGCCAGTTTGCCTGACGGACATAGAGCTGTGGAACCACCTGATCCCTTGCCGAACTCAGCAGTGAAACGCAGCATCGCCGATGGTAGTGTGGGGTCTCCCCATGTGAGAGTAGGTCACTGTCAGGCTTTTAAAGAGAAAACCCCTGCAGGGAAGCCTGCGGGGGTTTTGTTTTTTGGGGTATATGGAACTGGTATTTGCTGCCGGGCAGCGCAGGTGCGGGCCTGGGGCGCCAAGGCCAAGGGTGGCGAGTGGGGTTTGCCATACACTGGGGCTACTGTGAGGTTTCTATTGCAGGGCTCTGATCCTTTCCGCCTCACCTTGAGCTTTCTTCCAACCTTTTCAAATTCGCTAGCTGGCTCTTTGTTTATTGCTTAAAAAATTGACTCAGCATTTATTTATCGTCCAGCGCGCTGGAATGCCGTGTTAGCAGTTGCAGTGTGCAACAGTTTTTTTAGCATTTTAACAATGATTTCTGGCTGATCTATTTGTATGTGATGCTGAGAGTTTTCTGTAATTATATGAGTGCAGCCTGGGATACTATGTGCTACAAGGTCATGGGAGTGAATCCATTGATATTGTATCTCTTTTGAATACATGGCCATCCCTCTGCCGGCGCTAATAATTGTTACTGGAATAGGGCTTATTATACTCTTGTTTTCTTTTGCTTGCTTTAAACTGGTCTCCCTGTAACTTAATTCCCGTTTAGCTCCTTTGGATAAAAATATAGACGCTAAAAATTTTTTAATTTTCGATTGCTTCCAACCCTTCACAGCATTTATTCTACATAATTCGTCCATTTCTGCGGCCATAGGATCTATTAACAGTATCCCATTAACCTCATCAGCGTACAAACCCGCAAAAATTTTTACAAATGCACAACCCAAAGAGTGGCCAATTAAGATATATGGGGGCTCCAACCGGAGCCCATGGAGCAGTATCTTAAGTTCTTTTGCAATAGTCAGTCCGTCTCTTTTAAGATTTCTGGACTTGCTTTTCCCATATCCGACCCTGTTATAAAGACAGAATCTTCCCTGGATGTCACTTTTTTCAATAAACTGTCTCCATACTTCCAAAGTATCGCCAAGGCCAGACTCTAAAACAATGACTGGCCCCGTCTTGCCAAGTAAAACATATTCAGTAATTTGTCCATTTAAATCAATAAGATGGGATTGCATTGTTTTGCATATACTCCTGTGCCCTGAAAGCGACTATTACGCTTGGCGCAAAGGCAACGGTAGCCTTCCCGCTTTTTACCGAAGGTAAAACTAGCGCTTTTATTGCCATTCGTGCTGGCTTTCCACCATTAGCCTTGTGCGGTCGCCGGTGATTGTAAAATCATATCCACTGCGCTGCATATTCCTGAACCCCTTTCAAGATTTCGAGCAGGTGCTTGGTCATCCAACTGCAGCGTATAGTTTATTGGCATATCAATGTAAGTGTTTTGCTATGGATTACCAGGCTGAATGAATTCAATGCGAATGTTGTGTCTCTTAGTCCACTCAATAAATTCAGGACTAATAAACTCCAGCCCACTATTATACCTACAACACTGGATTTTGATTGCCATTCCACTAGCGGATTCAGCACCCGGCACTGACGGCCATCTGACAAGTGGTTGTGCATCAAACCCATAGGCCAGACCTGACGCTGCAAACAGGCTCCTTCGAGGGTTCTGGCCTGTGGCGCTTTAGACGTCGTTTTGACTGTGACCTTTCCCCCTGAATTAACACCACGATCTCGATGAGATTTTCAATTAACCTAACGGGATGGAGATCTCACAATGAAGAAGCGTTATACAGAAGAACAAATCATCAAGGCCATCAAGGAGCACGAAGCGGGTACCAAGGATGATGATATCTGCTGTAATCTCGGCATATCCACGGGTACTTTCTACAACTGACGAAGCAAGTACGTAGGCCTGGAGGTCAATGAGGCCAAGCGGCTGAGGGAGCTGGAAGCCGAGAACAACAAACTTAAGCGGCTTCTGGTTGACAAGCTGCTCGAAGTCGAGGCAATGAAGGATGTGCTCTCAAAAAAGTGGTGAAGCCCATTGGCAGGAAGCAGGTTGCTCATCACATGATTGCAGAGCATAAGCTGAGTGAGCGACTAGCCTGCCAGCTTGCGGGCATTGGCAGAACCGCATATCGATACAAAGCCAAATCTGCAAATGATCATGTCTTGCGGGCTCGACTGACGGAATTAGCCGTTGGGCAATCAGCCTACGGCTATTTACTGCTGCATGGCATGCTTAAAGCTGAAGGACTGGTAGTCAACAGGAAGCGTACTTATCGAATTTACACCGAAGAGAACCTTCAGGTCCGCACAAAGAAACGGAAGAAGCTCCAACGGCCAAGGCAACCAATGGAGGTGCCCGTCAAGTCGAATCAACGATGGTCCATGGACCTTGTATCGGATTAGTTAAGCAGCGGCCGTCGCTTCCGTGTATTGAACATCGTTGACGATTTTTCTCGCGAGATGGTGGGCCAACTGGTCTCAACATCCATTAGTGGACAGCACGTGGCTCGATTCCTGAAGCAGCTTTGCGAGCAGCGAGGTAAACCATCGAAGATTGTGTGTGACAACGGCACCGAGTTTACCAGCAAGGCGATGTTCTTCCGGAGCCGTGAATCTGGTGTTGGTCTGGGCTTTATCCAACCAGGAAAGCCAACGCAGAATGCATTTGTGAAAAGTCTTAACGGCAAGTTTAGGAATGCGTGTTTGAATCGCCACTGGTTCAGAACACTGGAAGAAGCTCGCTGGGAAATCGATCAGTGGCGAGATGAATCACCCCGGGTTTCTCGGAGGCTAACTTTCTTGAGAGAATTAGCCAATGAGCAAACGACCTGGATACTCCCCCGAAGTACGGGAACGCGCAGTTCGCATGGTGTTGACCGGCGAGCACGAGCACCAATCACGCTGGGCAGCGATCACATCTATCGCTTCCAAGATCGGCTGCACACCCGAGACCCTACGATCATGGGTCAACAAGATGGAAGTCGACAATGGTACTAAACCCGGCACCACCAGCAGCGACGCAGCCCGCCTCAAAGAGCTGGAGCGCGAAGTCCGTGAGCTGAAGCGCGCTAACGAGATCTTGCGCAAGGCTGCCGCTTTTTTCGCCCAGGCGGAGCTCGACCGCAAACCGAAGTAATGGTGGCATTCATTGACCAGGAACGTGAGGCGCACGGTGTCGAGTCAATCTGTGAGGTTCTGCCGATTGCACCGTCGACCTTTTACCGCTGCAAGCATCTACAGGCCAATCCAGAGCAACGCTGTGCGCGCGCTCAACGTGACGATGAGCTGAAGCCCGAGATCCAGCGGATCTACGAAGAAAACCACCGCGTCTATGGTGCACGCAAGGTCTGGAAGCAGCTTAACCGTGAAGACGTAAAGGTCGCCCGCTGCACAGTTGAACGGCTGATGAAGGTACTGCAAGTGGAAGGTGTTCGAAGAGGCAAACGTTGCGTTACGACTATCCCGGATGAGCTGGCCGATAAGCCGCTGGATCTGGTGAATCGCGAGTTTACGGCAGAGCGCTCCAACCAGCTTTGGGTGGCCGACATAACCTATGTCGCAACTTGGTCTGGTTTTGTTTATGTCGCATTCGTTGTCGACGTATTCTCCCGCTACATCGTTGGTTGGCGCGTATTAAAGAGCCTTCAAACCGACATTGTGCTTGATGCTCTGGAGCAGGCACTCTGGGCACGAGGTAAGCCCCGTGGCGTTACCCATCACAGTGATCGAGGTAGTCAGTACCTGTCAATTCGATATACCGAGCGGCTTAGTGAGGCGGGTTTTCAGGCGTCAGTCGGCAGTGTCGGCGACTCCTACGACAACGCACTGGCAGAAACTATCAACGGTTTATTCAAGGCGGAGGTCATCCACAGGGCAGGTCCCTGGAAAGGGCTGGATGAGGTTGAACATACAACCTTGACCTGGGTCGACTGGTTTAACCATCGCCGCATTCTTGGGCCAATTGGCGATATGCCTCCAGCTGAATACGAAAACCTATATTATCAACAAACCGAGTCTGCCCAAGCGGCATGACTCAAATCAAATTGCCTCCGACAAACTCGGGGTGATTCAAGAACACTACAATACCATCAGGCCGCACAGCTCACTCGGCTATATACCACCAGTTGAGTTTGCTCAAAAGGTGGCGTAATGTACCGGAATTTCATCCTGCGAATGGTACTAATGCTGGGGAAAGGTCAATTTGCATATAATTTTTTTCTTAAGAAGCAGATTGATTAGTCAACGGAAACGATATATTTGACTGACTTCATCAAGGGTGAAGTGCTCACGTGGTAAGATGGTTATCAGTCTACTTTAGCATTTTTCCTCGGTGCTTCAGAAAGAAATCTGGCGCGTCTTGATCTGACGATCCTTGTTGATTTGGCAGTGCCTGTCAGTTCAATGTATCGCCGCTTGAGAGCGCTATACACCCTTAAATGAGCACGGCTTTTCATATCTCATTTCGACGGATTTTTGTTCACGATATTGGCCGAGTAATGAGACCCCTATTCCTGCCATGATGATGATTCCTCCAACGATTTGAGCAAAGTTGGGAATCTCTTGCAGGATAAGAAAGGCGAAGAAGGTACCGGCAACGGGAGTGATGGCTGTCGCGATAGAGATATCAGCAGAGCTCGCCCCTCCTTGGAGCCCTTTAAACCAGGTGATCTGCCCAAAAACGATAATGATCGCTCCATATACAAGCATCCACACCCAGAGGAAAGGGGAAAGGAGATCTTCAAAGTGGTTGGGGCCAAATACAGAGAGGACTATGATCGAAAAGAGGATCACCCCTGCAAGCATGCGGAAGACTGAAAAGACGCCAATAGGGACACGATCAAGTAGTTTTCGGCTCACCTGAACGGCAATGACTCCCAAGAGTGTTGCTATAGCAGTTAAAATTTCTCCAGCTTTGGGAAAGGTTTGTAGGAATTGGTTCACTGCAGGATTTCCAACGTCCAGCATTTTCATGGTCATCTGCCTTTCCATCGGAGGTTGATTTAGGGCAAAAATAGCAATAACACCAATCAATACAACAAGGGCACCTACTATTGAGAACCCTGTAGGCCTCTCCCGAAACATAATATAAGCTATCAAGAGTCCTAAGGGAGCATCTAGTGTTGAGATTAAAACGACATTGGTCACTTCCGTGATCATTAGAGCAATAAAGAAGAAGGCAGGGGCCAGAACTCCAGACATCAGGATAAGCACAAGCATGTAAAACCAGTCTTTGAAAGGGTACTGTTTTAAGACACTGAGGCGCCAATCTTTCCTATAGATGATAAAAAGTGTGATACCCGCTAAAAGATTTCCAGCGAACAAGAGGTTACAAAAAGAGATGGGGTTATTCCCATGGATGGGATGACCGGCTCCTAGCTCTCCGATTTTTGCAACGACTGAGTTGGAGGCAGCAAAAATTAGAATCGAGATCCATAGCCAAAATCGAGTGCTTTTTACGACGGGTTGATTTTCCATTTTGTATCCTTTGAGCGCTGCGGATAACTCCAGCGCATCTACCTCGTTCTATTCCAGGCATGCTTCTACCTGCGGTTAGTAGGAAAGCAGGTCAGTCTGACCTGGATCAGTTTAGACCAAATCTGACCCATTCGCTTGATGGAGCTTGAGGCAGATCCAGCGAACCCGCCCAACTTGCCAGTTGTGCAAAGCTAGTGGCAAAGAGTGCTATGCAGATTAATTGAACCGAGCCCCCGCTTCACGGGGCTAGCCCGAATACACCACGCTAGAAGGGCGATGGAGGCTACAGAGAAGTGGTGGCGTCGGCTGGATATGCTGACCCTTTGTGACAGAATTCTAGCGGCTTTCCTGGTTACCATTTCGGGAGTAAGAGACATTGGGGCCAAGATTCAGTTTGTACTGATATGAC
Organism: Microbulbifer sp. MI-G; assembly: GCF_030440425.1. Lineage (NCBI taxonomy): Bacteria > Pseudomonadati > Pseudomonadota > Gammaproteobacteria > Cellvibrionales > Microbulbiferaceae > Microbulbifer > Microbulbifer spongiae. The sequence continues at coordinate 2,901,030 of NZ_CP098023.1, read as the reverse complement.
CAGAGCATTCAACGAGAGATACTTTCGCTATTCAGGCTGAGACTGCCAAATGATTGGGTGATGTTCATATTGCTTTATTAAAATCACAGCCTCCTCAAGTGGCAGAGCAGATTTCGAGGACGCGAGCTGAACGCCTGTCTTCGAGTAGTCGAGGCGGTTGACATAGTGCCAGAAAAACTCCGCAAAAATGCAATCGCTGGAATGGAACATTATTTCTGATCGAAATGTAGTGGGGTGTAAATCATCTTCAACAAAGAGATAGTTTAAATAGTATTGATAGCTGGCCATGGATTTTGTACTGACTGTTGTGTGCTTGGGCTTTCTGTATACTGGGAATGGCGACACTTGCCCAGTGGTGTAACAGCCGGGAGAGATCAGTTTCTGAACCGCAGCTTTCCATACAGGAGAGAAGGATGGACAAGCAAAGCGTACAGAGTGAAGTCGTGGAATTCCTCAAGACACAGCTAGGCAGAGCACTGGTGGCGGAAAGTCCCCCTAACAAGTGAACAGATACGCGATCCGACGACAAACCCTGTATTGCGTCAGGAAAATGATATTGAGTCTTGGGTTGTCAATATTCAGGACGCAATAAAAAAGTGCATAAGGCTCAACCTAAACTCTTGGCGTTGGCCAAAGGTCGTGACTGTATGCACTATGGCAATAACGACGGTACTGCAGTGGCGGTCCACTAGCAGGGGGCACCTGGTCACAGCTAAAGCAAGGGCAAGGGAATCAAGTCCCACGATGCAATGGCTGCACCTTCTGCTACTGATTATCGTTACCCAAAAAAATTTGTATTTAGAGGAGCGCATCACCGCAAGAGAGAAAGCACTCGCCTTTCTGTTAAAGCTGGGCCACAACGCGTCTGTACTCGAAGAGTGTGGTGAGGATGAGCTACATCGCACTACCTGCCGCCTGGCCCATTGCTGGGATGGCGACGAAATCACTTTCACCTCTCATGACGACATTGTGAGCAATTTTGAGGTGGTGAGTCGCGGCCGGCAAAAACGACGAGCAGGGCCTGTAACCGTGTTCGTCGGTGACGAGATTCACATATTCACTTTCTGATCCAACGTGAGACACACCAGTATTACTTATTGAATTAGGGCCATGCCATTTGACGTAGATAACCAAGTAGTTATAGTTGGCAGCTATGCAAGCTTAGGCGGCGATGCCATTACTCGAAAAAATCAAATTAATTGATTTATTATGGTACTTAGGAGTAATTCGTTACTGGGCCTGGTAATCAGCGTTCGGTTCTATATTTGAATAGTTCTCGGTTGCGAACCTGGATAATGAATTTTTTCTAAGGGCCAAGGGTTAAAATTGTTAGTTTCAACCAATACCTTATCCTAAAAGTGAGTTTCTGTTATGTATACTACTATCGGTTATCAATCCCTCCAAGCAAATTCATCGAAGATAAGAACGGAATTTTCGGAAGACTATACTCAGGAAGATATCTATGAGGAACAAGTCAGGCCTTGTGCGGGACAAACGTTTACCCGAGGAACACATGCAAACTTTGCTAAAATTCAAGGCGCTAGAGACCTTACAGCTAAGGCAAAGCAGGATGAGGAAAGAAAGAAGTTTAAGGATAAGTTCAAACACGAGCCTGCGGAAGGGGATGTCTGGGAGAATCCCGGCACCTACCTTGAATTGCCTACTTTAAAAGAGGAACCGGGGAAAGCAGTGTCTGGTCCAGCCAATCTAATCCGTCAGGCAGATAAGAAATTTTATGACCCTCAGGAACCTCAATCAGGTAAACATAAGCGTAAACGTTCACCCAGGAAATATGTTGAAAACGATCAGGCCAGACTATTTATTGGGCAAAAAATGGAACAAATTCAGCAGATTATTATGCGCAATAATGGTCAACAAAGGGCTGACTTATTAGTGCTAGGAGAGTTTGAGGGAGCCAAACAGGCCTGGGGGTTTTTGAATAAGATCAATGGCGAATTAGTGGCATCGTATCGTGCGCCGAAGGCCTGCAACTCTTTCGCTGCTTACAGACCAGCTCCCCTCCCCCCACCCAAAAAAAGCTAAGCTAACCCAAGAATTCAATCAACCTATAAACCATAAAAAGCTTAAAATATCTGAAGATACCAACGCGTTACCGACTCGAAACTGTAAGAAAGTCTGCGAAGGTCCGGGCTATTTAGGAATAAGGATCAATGGTTTTAATGTTGTGTTCGTGCATGTACCAAACGCATTTAGCCAAAAGCTTTCGAAAGTAAAAGACTTCTATAAAAAAATCAATAATCAATTCCTTAATGGCAAAAACCTGGGAAATATTGATATTGTTATGGGTGACACAAACCAACATTCTGAACCTTTAACCCTCCAAGCACTTAACAATGTAATTAAAGATTCACATTTTGTCTATGCACATAATCCAAATCTAGATTTGGCGTCTAAAGCTTTTTCGTCCAAGATTTCCCCACTGGATGGTTATGATTTGGCATTGAATGGTACCAACTCGGTCCAAACCAAAATATTTGATATTGCCGCATACAATACGAAAACAGTTGCATTGCAGACTCACGGCTATTGGTCGCAAAACATCGGTTCTTTAGTCAAGGAGTCCAAAGTGGCTGTTTCAATGACTGATCATATGGGACTTTTTATTACTATTAAAAAGCCTGGGCCAGCATAGATGTCGAGCCCATCTCTTAATCAATAACACATCGAGGGCGAGAATAATACTGTTAAATACAGAGGCCTATGGTATACGGGCATTGAGAGCCTTGTGATCATGCTGATCAGCCCCATCGACAAACAGGCCGCGCGGCTTGCCTTCGAGCAATTGGAAATTCAGCGGCACGCACAGATTGACCAGGCCGCCCTGCAAGCCGAGCAGGCGCTCACCCGGTGTATCCGGGAACTGGAAGGCAGTGCCGCCGACCTGAAGCAGATCTCCATCCTCGGTCGCACGATGTTGTTTCTGCGCGGTAGCCAGCGCCCTTTATGGGGCTTCGCCACCTTGTATCTGGACTGGCCCTGGTTTGCTCGCTGGACCCTCACGGAAAAACAGGAGACCGCGTTGATCGCCATCAACCTGTTGGTTCTGAGATTTTTATTCGGCGAGCGCGTAGTGAAAAATATCTGCCCGTTTATTGCGGAAATTTTCCGGGCCAGAAAAGGGTAAGGGCATGGCACTGACACCGCAGGAAGTGGAACAGATCGCCCGCGCGCTCCATGTGGAAATTATGGTGGCCCAGGGGATGGAACCGGAAGACGTGCGTGAAATGCAGAAAGATATTGTCTATCTGCGCACCCAACGCAAAGCAAATGAACAGGTCGAAACCTGAACTCGCCGCGTGCTGCTGCTGTTTGTGTTTACCGGCGCCTGCACCCTGCTGGACACCGGTATCAAGGCTGCAATTACGAACCTTTTCAAATGATCAAGCCCGACAGCCTGCGCGCCTTTATGAAAGCAGCGGTCCCCCACCTGCGGTGCAACCCCGAAATCCTCAAGGCCTTTCTCGACCGGGGCGCACTGATCAGTACAGGCGTCCCCGGTTTTGCCTTCGAGTACCTCTACACCCTCAATGTGTTACTCACCGACTACGCTGGCCATTTGGATGCGGTGGTGGTACCGCTGCTGGTATGGATCAGCGAGCAGCAGCCGGAATTGTTCCACAACCCGGACCTGCACGATCAGATCCATTTTGAAGCGGAACTGCTTGATCAAGGTAAAATGGATCTCTCTGTCGAGATCTCGCTTACCGAACGCGTGGGCGTAATCCCCAGGGAGGGCGGGGGCTTTGCGGTTGAGCACTACCCCGAGCCCCAGGAGGACCCCCCTGGCCGGCCACCCACTAGCGACTCTACCTGCGCGACGAGTTGATCGCCGAATGGGATATCAGTGAGGGCCAGGTCGGTGGCTGATTCCCTGCAGCAACTGGAGATCTGGGCCGCCCCCCTGCTGGCCAAACTGGCCCCCGCCGAGCGGCGCAAGCTGGCGTGCACTATTGGTATCGAACTGCGCCGCCACCAGCGCCAGCGCCTTTGCCTCCAGCAAGCCCTACAACTTGCGCGGCAAGGCCGGCCACTTGAATCGCCGCGGCAAAATGTTCCCGAAACTGCGCACTGCCAAACATCTCAAACTCCGCGTCTCTACAGATAGTTTCAGCGCTGGTTTCTTCGGTCGTACCGCAGGTGTGGCCAGAGTCCACCACTATGGCCTTCGAGAGCGGGGTATCCGCTACTCCGCTCGCGAGCTGGTGGGGTTCAGCGCTGACGATCAGGAGCTGGAGCGGGATTTGTTGTTGAAGCACCTGGCGGGCTGAATTCCGGCCGAAATCTATTGAAGCTAATGTTGCTATTTTGGGGAGGAAATATCCCTGTGTGATGAAGACGATAGGTAATCACCCCGAAAACCCACCGGAACCAAAAGTAGAATTTTCCCGTAAAATACACACAGGAGATTCTGCATGAAAAAATCGAAGTACAGCGACAGCCAGATTCTGGCGATACTCAAGCAGGCCGAAAACGGCGTGCCAGTGCCTGAACTATGCCGAGAACACGGTATGAGCTCAGCGAGCTTCTATAAGTGGCGATCCAAGTACGGCGGCATGGATGCCTCAATGATGGCCCGCCTGAAGGAACTGGAGGATGAAAATCGACGCCTTAAGAAGATGTATGCCGAAGAGCGGTTGAAGGCTGAAATCGTTCAGGAAGCTCTGCAAAAAAGTGGTAAAGCCATCTCGGCGAAAGGAGATGGCGCGGCAAGCCGTAGCCACACGGTACATCAGTATTCGAATTGCCTGTGCTGCTTTCGGTGTCAGTGAAAGTTGCTATCGTTATCAGCCTGTTCTCAGCGATGAAAACGAGGAGATTGCCGATTGGCTTATCCGGTTAACAAATGAGCAGAGAGACTGGGGCTTTGGCCAGTGCTTTCATTACCTACGCAACGTGGAGGACGCTCAGTGGAACCACAATCGCGTTTACCGGATCTACTGTGAGCTGGCGTTAAATATGCGAATAAAGCCAAAACGTCGCCTCAAGCGCCAGGCACCAGAACCTCTGAAAGCACCAACAAAAGCGAACCAAGTATGGTCAATGGACTTTATGCATGACCAGCTAAGCGATGGCCGGAACTTCAGGCTGTTCAATGTCATTGATGATTACAGGCGTGAAGGACTGGCAATCGAGGCCGGTTTTTCACTGCCAACGATACGTGTGACTCGCGCTCTCAACCAGCTACTTGAATGGCGGGGCAAGCCCAGCACTATCCGCTGTGATAATGGCCCTGAGTTCATCAGCCATGAGTTTGTAGCATGGGCGAAAAAGCGGCGAATACGGATCGAGTACATCCAGCCAGGCAAACCACAACAAAATGCTTATATCGAGCGAGCCAACAGAACCATTCGGTATAGTTGGCTCAGCAAGCACCTCTTCGACAGCCTTGAAGAGGTTCAGGATTATGCAACTGAATGGTTATGGTTTTACAATCACCGCCGGCCACACAAAGCAAATGGCGGTAAACCACCGTTGATGGTGGCTTAACCTCTACTTTTGGTTGCGGGTAAGAATGGGGGGATTACCGATAGTGTTCTACGGGTATGCTTTCTTCTGGTCCCATTATTTATCGTCATTAGACTGGTAAAGTGGTTTGATATCGGGAGTTTAGGCTGAGGAGGGCTGGAGATCTCCTCCTTAAACTGGTTATAGCTTTGCAAATACTACTGTATCAAAGACATGTATAACGGTTTATGATAATCTTCAATACTTTCGCAACTCTGAGCTAATGCATCATTAATACGTGGAGAAATTTCTTTACCCGTTGCAAAAGCGGTTAACACCATTGAATTACTTCGATCAGAAATCGCACACCACCACTTATTTCCTGTAGAGTCAAGCCGAAATGCCAAATTCTCACACTTTGAGGGCCATTCCAGTACTTGAGTAACCTTTCCCGGACAAACATTAGCAACAGCATTAGCATTTGAAGTCAAAACAATGCCACCCAAGAGCCAAGTTAGTCTTTTCATTTTGCATCCTTTTTTAAACTAATAACCGTCATTCCCACTGCGGATAATTGACGCTGAAAGCGACCATACCTGAAGTCAAGGGGTGATAAAAGAAAAGAGGGGGATACGCTACTTTTTCTAACAGTACACTAAAAGCCAAAAACCGTAATTGATCAACTGCATCTGAGATCTGCGATGCGAATGGTTTGCCTGATTCGGCCACTATTGAAGTAGGTAGAACAACAAGCGGTGAACTTGGTAACCCAAATATAGGCAGTGCTATTAGTGGATCAAGTCTTAAGTATACAGCAAAATGTGGCGATGCAAGAGAGCACGAGGAAAAGAAGAACCCAAAGAAAAACCTACTGAACAGCCAGGAGGGGGCGGTGGTGGTAGCACTTCATTCATTGGCGGTATGACCGATCCCTTCGGAGATTTTACGCAGCCTGGTAGTGGTGGTTCAGGGTTTACAACTATTTCCCTTTCTAAAGACCATCCATGATAGTAAACTAAGTCAGCGTCGGCAATTTTGCCGACGCGTTACATATGGGTAATTTTAAAAATATGAAAAATGAATTTATTATCTTTATGTTTTTATATGCATTTACTTTCTCTATAAATGTAAAAGGGGAGGCGCGTGATGAATATTCTTACAAATTACCCAAGCTGAGTTACAAGACAAATATAGTAGATCTAATAGTTTCCAAACATGCAAAATTTGATTGTGATGGTCGAGAAGATAAAATTAATGAAGATGCGTTATGGGGTGGAATCGGCCAATGCTTGAAGGAAAAGAAATGGAAGCTATACATCAATAGAGATAATCTTAAGGAGGTGCTTGGGGAAAATAATTATTTCAATATTGAATTTGCTATAGACCATGAAGCATACCACGTTTTTGCTCAGTACAGTCGAGAGTATTATGCGCTCACGGATTTTGAGAGAAATCCAGGCAATATTATTTACAATTACAATCAAAGTTTTGTCGATGATAGCTTAGTGGTATCAATATCAAACCTCATATCTACCCTGCAAGATTCTGATGCCTCGCATCATTTAGTGTGTCTAATGACTGAGCAATGGTTGGAGCAGTTGTCTGGAGCTATGAACGGGATCAAATTGTATACGAAAAATGCATTGATTTTGGAATTTCCTGCTGAACTATATAGTTACCTTAAATTGTTAGAGAGGGAAAAAGGCAGTGTTGATTTCTCTACATATAAGCGTGAAAGACTGAAGTACTCTTTAAATAATAGCGTTCATGACGATTATGCGAATTACTTATACTTACTTGGTCCAGCATTACATAAACACTCTCCGGAGCTGTTCACAAAGAAAATGCTAACATCTAATCCATCATATTTATATAAGAAGGTTTTTTCAAAATTTGGTTGCGATATTAGGGCCTGTTCACACTAATTAAAGTATCGACAATAAGCGCAAAGTGAATAAAAATGTAAAAACGACATCCAGTTTGTCAAAACGAGAGAAAATCCTTCTGAAGCCCTTCAGACGTCGAAACAACCTCTCCACTTCATTTCGCTTTTTGTATGCCTCTACGTCGTATTTCCAGGTGCTTAATCGGTTTCTCTTCGGTGGTTTCCGGGGCCGGTGGGCGGTAGCCCAAGGCACTGTGTGGCCGCTTGGTGTTGTAGTGCTTCCTCCACCCCTCAATAATAATTTCCGCCTCTTGTAACGTTAAGCCACCTTTGCACCAACAGATGTGATCCAGTCCCTGACCGCCTGTGCAATAAACTCCGGACCATTGTCTGACCGGATGTAGGCGGGAACACCGCGTAAAATGAACAGAACTGTTAATACATTAATCACTTCCGTTGAGTTCAGCTTTCGTTTCACCCGGATTGCCAGGCATTCTCGGGAGTACTCGTCCAGGATGTTCAGCATTCGGAATGCTTTCCCATCGCTAGTCCGATGGTGAACAAAGTCATACGATCAGACATGGTTCGGATACTCCGGACGCAGTCGAACATACGACCCGTCATTTAGCCAGAGCCGTCCCCTCTTTGGTTGTTTCATTGGAACCTTCAGCCCCTCACGCCACCACAGTCGTTCCACGCGCTTGTTGTTCACTTGCCAGTCCGCATCTCTCAGTAAAGCTGCAATCCGGCGATAGCCGTATCGACCGTACTGTCGCGCAAGCTCGACCATGTCAGCAACCAGACGGTTTTTGTCGGAACGGCCAACAGGCAGGCGCCTTTGCGTGGATCGATGCTGGCCCAAAACACGGCACGCCCGACGCCCAGAAATGTGAAATCGACTTCTTAGGTGGTCAATACAAGCACTGCGACGTGAAGGGCTCAGAAGTTTCCCTTGGCAGCCTCTGACAGAACCAACTTGTCCAGCGTGAGATCCGATACTGCTCGGCGCAACCGCTCATTCTCCTTTTGTAGTCGTTTGAGTTCCTTCAGTTGGTCGGTTCCCATCCCGCCATACTGCTTACGCCAGCGATAGAACGTCTGCTCAGTTATTTGCATCTGGCGTATCGCATCCAAACGCGACATTCCCTGACCGCAGAGCACCTCAATCTGCCGCAGCTTCGTGACAATTTCTTCCGGCTTATGATGTTTGATTCCCATGTTTAGTCCTCCGTCTCCTAATTATACGGGTGGACCACTTCAAGGGGGGAGGACCACTCTCAACGCTGCCAAAGACGTATATTGGCAGTTTTTCAACTGATTAAGACTAAGGGTGGCTTCCCCATTGAGCACAGCTTGTTTCAACTACTGGCAGCCCAGCCCGGAATTATCAAATACCAGATTATAATCGACAATATCAACTATCAAATTTCCATTGACATCCAGTGACGCTGGAGCGGGCGGGACCGGGTTACCCAGATGGGGTAACATTTCTATCAGGTCGTTCTGATCAACGCAACCATCGCCATTAACGTCAAAAGGAGAAGAGGAAACTCTAAAGTTTGCGACTTCTTCAGCGCGCAGATTCATCACTTTAGCATTAAACTCAACATCAATTGTCCCTGTGGCTTGATTGTTAATAAAGACATCAGGGTTGGACCACTGTTGAATGCGTTGCCCGCCAGTTCCGGGTGGACATCCATAAGCCATTACGGTGCGCCACGTATTTGCAGTGACATTACAATAACCATGCCCAAATGGAAAAGGAGTTACATTGGGGTCTTGTGAGATAATGTGCCTCGCACCAAATAAGTGCCCAATTTCATGGGCAAAAGTATAATATCCTGTAGCACAGCTTTCCCTACCTAAAGCTAATGCCTGGTCTTCTGTAGCACCTATGGCCCTGGCAATGCCACAGAAGCTATAATTATTCCCAGTAAGAACTATCATGATATCTGCATTATAAGTGTTCCTTAAATTATATAATTCCTGTGTTTGCGGATTTCCTGTGTTTGAAAAGTAGTCTCTATCGGTATAAAAATTCCCTGTATCGTTATAATTTGTCTGATAGTAATGAACGATTTTTACGCTGGTGTTGACATCGCTGTTTTCATACGACGTATTTGTTTCAAGTTCAAGCAAGTCCATATAGGCATCTACGTCACCTGCAGCGGACGAAAATTGAGGGGTGTAGGCAACAATAACTGTGAATTCTGATCCGGAATCATTTTTTCCCAATAAATCATCATTACTCAAGAAATTATGTTCAAACTCTTCATAATAAGAATCATCATGATCAACTAATGTTTCTCTCGGTACTTCCACCAATAGGGTATCACCATTTGTATTTGGCCTGAGTTTGTATAATTTACCTTGATGGTGGAGCGAGCCGACAACACGGCCATTTTTTTCTGCAACATAGAGGGCATCATTGTCCGGTCCGGATGCGGAAAAAGAAAACCTGTCCGCACTTTTTTTTCTGGTCGTTTTAACATTAAAGATAAATTTCTTATCTCCTGCTCGAAAAGAAATTCTGGATCCTTTGGGAATTCCTGTAATATCTTTGTTGTATTTCCCCAGGTTAATTATTTCTTTTCTGTTGTCTTTAAGTGACTGTGTGTCATGGTTTTTATTGGCATGTTGAACAAATAAGCCATAAATAGATTCGGCATATGCATTATTTGTGAGTAGCAGCATAATCAGCAGGGTTTTAACTATTGTTGCAGGGTTCATGTGAGTTCCTTAATTATAAATTATATGATAAATTTCAACAGCAGTTTTTCAAGCAATCTTGCTTTTATTTGTAAGGCGGTTGTTGTTAACGATTACTGCTAATTCTCAACCTCAGCAAATTGTATTGCTGGGCGCCCTAAACACTTGAACTTGTGTCTATTAATGCCAAATATTACTTTTCTCTATGGTGGATTGAGTAGAGAAGTCTGGATGTATTTTTCATTGCTCACGAGAATTTCCAGATTGTTATATCCTATGTGAGCTCAGGGAAGCCCTTAATGTTGAAAAATATTGGCTTTAATAAACAAGCCATTTTTTGGCGCGTTATTTTCTATGTAATTCATTATCCATTTTGGGTGGCTCATTTCCTCTATAGTGGTGTAGAGAGATGGTTGAGAGTGCGGGAAGTGTAAATATTCAGGTCATTATTTTTCTCCTTAATGGCTGCGACTTTTTTCTGAGAAAAGCTATCTATATCGTACTTTATGTTGAGAAAAATTATAAAGACGTGGAATGATGGTAAAGATTACTGTTATTTCCTTTTGAATGAAAGAAGCTTGATGTTTTTGAATAGTTCATTATGACTGTTATTTGTATAATTGCTCTTTGACGTTTAAGCTTGCATTAGTCTCGAGAATATCTTTTCTCACTATATAATATACAAATTTTTCCTTTTCTGAGCTAATTTACTCTCTAGGGCCTGTTAACACTAATTAAAGTATCGACAATAAGCGCAAAGTGAATAAAAAATGTGAAAACGACATCCAGTTTGTCAAAACGAGAGAAAATTCTTCTGAAGCCCTTCAGGCGTCGAAACAGCCTCTCCACTTCATTTCGTTTTTTGTACGCCTCTACGTCGTATTTCCAGGTGCTCATTCGGTTACTCTTCGGTGGCACGACAGGTTCCATGCCCAGATCGAATACCAACTGCCGAGCTTCATTACCCTCGTAGGCCTTGTCCATGATCACTTTGGCACCATCCCAACCGCAGTTCTCAAGGCTTTTCAGCAGCTTTCGGCCCTCCGGAGCGTCTCCAGCCTGTCCCGGTGACAGCGAAAATACTACGGCGCGGTTGTGGCCGGCTGCAATCATATGAATCTTGGTGGTCCATCCTGCTCGTGATTTGCCGATAGATTGAGGACCGTTTTTTTTAACGCGCCAGTGCCGTCTGGATGAACTTTAACAGCTGTAGAATCAAGAGAGATATGATCGATCTGGATATTGATCACATTATTTTCCTGGAGGGCCAGAAAGACCCTATCCAGTACACTTTGCTTGGCCCAACGATTCGCCCGCATGTAGACGCTGTGCCAACGGCCGAATTTCTTGGGCAGACCTCGCCATTTGCAACCATGCTCGGCTATGTAAAGAATGGCGTTCAGCACTTGTAAGTTGGATATTTTCACGTTGCCGCGCTGGAGGGGCAAAAAATCTTCGATAATTTTGTATTGTTGTGTTGTAATTTCCATGAAGGGATTATACAGGATTTAGTGTGAACAGGCCCTAATAAGTTAATCACTCCAACCAATCATTAAAAGATAATGATGAAACCTACCTGAGTACTTCATCAATTTCCATAATTGAGAAAAATCTATTATTTTTTGAAAAATTGGTGCAAAAAAATAAAGGACAATTCACCAGTTTGGTTTAGCAGATTATTTTAGAGGCGGGTTTTCAGGCGTCAGTCGGCAGTGTCGGCGACTCCTACGACAACGCACTGGCAGAAACCATCAACGGTTTATTCAAGGCGGAGGTCATCCACAGGGCAGGTCCCTGGAAAGGGCTGGATGAGGTTGAACATGCAACCTTGACCTGGGTCGACTGGTTAAACCATCGCCGCATTCTTGGGCCAATTGGCGATATGCCTCCAGCTGAATACGAAAACCTGTATTATCAACAAACCGAGTCTGCCCAAGCGGCATGACTCAAATCAAATTGCCTCCGACAAACTCGGGGTGATTCAATCTCCATATTTTTCCTGAAAACTGATCTACTTTCCACAACAGTACCATTTCCTACCGTTCCGCTAAGCCAGCTCTCCATTCTTCAGGGCAATCTCGGGTTACTTCAGTAACCTTCTGTTCTTTTTTAATTTTTTTCTTGTCTATTTTTCCTTCGGACTGTGAAAGTCCTGCAATCATGAGCCTTGGCGCTCTGTACAACACGGTTAATCACAGAGATATCCACAGATTCTGTGAGTGGTATCGGCCGGGATCTATTGGCAATAGATGCCGGTCTCGAAAAATGGGGTGGGCCACCTGTGGCCTTGAAAAGTCGTAAGAAGCGGAGAAGCTTGAGCAACGGCGGTCGCTGAGGCGGCCTTGAGCAGTTATCTTGAAGACGTCAGAGCTGCCCGCGAAAACTGATCAGCGCAGCGGTTACCGCCACGTTCATACTCTCTACCCCATTTTTCATCGGTATGTGCAACAGCCGGTTACACTGCCTTGCCACGGCGTCGCAAACGCCGTGGGTTTCGTTGCCCAGCACAAAAATCCTGGGGGCTTTGCCGGTGATCTCTGTCAGTGTAACTGACCCATGGGAGGAGAGGCCAAGGATCTGGGTACCAGTTTTGCGGAAATTTCCCAGAGCATCCGCCAGGGTGTCGCAACGGAGGATACGGGTTTTGAACAGGGTACCGGTGCTGGCCTTGATCACCAGTGGATCTATCTGCGCACACCCCTTGCGCGGCAGAATAATACCGTCCATACCGCCGGCACAGGCGGAGCGGATAATCATACCCAGATTTTGCGGGTTGGTAATGCCATCCAGTGCCAGTAGTTCAAAGGGGGTTTTTTTAGCGATGGAGCTTTGCTGGCGAATAAAGGCGTCGCAGGTGCTGTATTGGGGCAGAGCCAGGTCCAAAGCCACTCCCTGATCCTGGCGGGCGTTCTTGGAGATACGGGATAAGCTCTTGCGGTTCCAGTGAAGAATTTCGATATGGCGCGCCTCTGCCAGTGCCTCTATACGCTTGATCACTTGGTCGCGTTGGTTGCTGCTGGCCAAGTGCAGTCTGTGCGCTGGAAGAGAGGGGTTCTGCAGGGCTTCCAGTACAGGCTTGCGTCCGTAAATGGTCAGTAGGCTGTTGTAAAAAGCCTTTTTTTCCAGATATCCAGAGGTGTCTTTCACCGTGGTGGTTCACTCAGCAGTTCGATCAATCGGGTCGCACTTTTCTCCGACAGCGGTCCGCGCTGTGCCAAGGCTACGCAGGCGAGACCCAGATGTCGATAACAACGCGCCATTTGAGGGTCTACAGAGATCAGGTTTTCCACTTGATTGCTCACGGTGTCCAGATCACCCCGGGCAATGGGGCCGGTGAGGGATTTTTCCGGCCCCAGTGTCATATTGTTTCGAGCGGTTTGCAGTACTATCGGTGCTAGCAGTTTGAGTGCGCTGCCGCGCTCAATGCCGGCTGCGGCAAAGCTGCGCAGACTCAGGTCGACCAGTGTAGTGAGGTAATTGCAGGCAAACACTGAGCCCGCGTGATAGAGGGACTTATGCCGGGCTTCTATGGTGATAATTTCACAGCCGATCGCGTTAAAGGCGCCCCCCAACGCACGGGTTGCAGGGCCGTCTCCCTCCAGAGCCACGCTGCTGCCAGGGAGACTGTCCAGAGAGCGCAAAGGGTCGGCAAAGCTGTGCACCGGGTGGGCACTGGCGATAGAGGCGGGGCGCAGTATGTCCAGTGCCTCGGAGCTGAGGGCGCCGCTGCAGTGAAAAAACACAGTTCCTTCACGGTTGTCCGGCCTCTTGGAGAGGCGTTTGGCAAGGGCGCTGATTTCGCTGTCTTGACAGGCGATCAGCCAGTAATCGGCCACAGGCATGGACTGGAGAGTGGGGCAGGCCTGTCCTGCGCCAATAAATTCCCGTGCGGCCTGGCCACTGCGCAGGGTGCGATTGTGGATGGATTGGATCCGAAACAATCCGCTTTGATGCCATAGGCGACCGAGCGTCTTTCCCAGTTGGCCCGCGCCGATAATATTGAGGGTCTGCATCAGTTGCCGGCAAGACAGTCTAGGTAAGCTTTAACCGCGTTCTCCAACCCCATGCCAATGGCATCCACGACCAGGGCATGACCGATGGAGACCTCCTGCAGCCCGGGCAGGGTGCGGTAACGGGGTAGGTTGACCAAGTTCAGGTCGTGGCCCGCGTTGACGCCCAAACCCAGTTGGAGGGCGTGTTCAGCAGCGGCGCAATGTGCTGCAAAGATATCATTCAGTGCCCTGTGCTGGCCGGAGGCGGCTTGGGCATAGGGACCGGTGTAAAGTTCAATGCGATCCGCACCCACATCCCTGGCCAGACTGATCTGCTCCAGGTCCGGGTCCATAAACAGGCTGACCCGGATGCCGGCGCTTTTTAATTCAGCAATCAGAGGCAACAAACGCGCGCTGTCGAGTTTGAGATTGAAGCCATGGTCAGAAGTCAGCTGGTCGCTGCTGTCTGGAACCAGGGTGCACTGATCCGGTAGGGTTTCCAACACCAGCGCCATCAAGCCGGGATAGCCGCCTGAGGGTTTGGCAAAGGGATTGCCCTCTACATTGAACTCTGTATCTTGTCGCTCCCGGCAGAGGGCAGCCAGGTTGCGTACGTCACCGGGACGGATATGGCGTTGATCCGGGCGCGGGTGCACGGTCAGGCCCTGGGCGCCGGCATCCAGGCAAACCCGGCCGTGGGTGATCACGTCGGGGAAGTTGCCTTCGCGGGCATTGCGGATCAGAGCAATTTTGTTGAGATTGGCACTGAGCGCTATCAAGGCCTGCTCTCCTCAGCTTTTGTTGGCAGTGACACCGTCGCCGGCGTTGACGCGCTTGGCATCGAGGATACGTACGGGCGTATTCGGTGCGCTGGGATACTGGCGATGCAGGCCACGAGGCTGTTGCACGATTTTTTCTACAACATCCATGCCTTCCACGACTTTGCCAAAAACGGCATAGCCGGGCTTGTTCTCGCCGGCGTCAAGGCGGGTGTTGTCCACTAGGTTGATAAAAAACTGAGAGGTAGCGCTGTCCGGGTCATTCGTCCTGGCCATAGACAGGGTGCCGCGCAGGTTCTGCAGGCCATTGGCGGACTCATTGACGATGGCATTGCGGGTTTCCTTCTTTTGAAAATCGAAGGTAAAGCCACCAGCCTGGATCACGAACCCCGGCACCACCCGGTGGAAGATAACCCCATTGTAAAAACCGCTGTCCGCGTAGGCGAGGAAGTTCTCCACGGTAACGGGCGCTTCGCTGGAGAAGAGCTCAACGCGGATCACGCCCAAATCGGTTTTAATTGCCACCTGAGGATTATTCGCCAGGGCGGGCACTGTGAGCAGTGTACAGAGAAAAAAAATAGAGAGTTTACGCATCATCCTTGTCCTTATTGGTTTGCCCAGCCTGTGCTACAACAGCGCAGCAGATGCGGGTGAATTGTGGGAGCAGCCGCAATTGCTGTCCCCGGCGGCCTATGGTATGCGATTTTTGAGCCACAGGGGGAGATCAGTTTGCCCACTCGGTGTGGCGCTTACGGGGGCGCATATGGGGTGCGATCATCGCGAGCAGGGCTCCCAGTACCACAGACAGGGCACCGTATAGATACCACTTGTGGGATTCGCTGCCGGAGAGGCGTTGGATCTCGGCTTCTACCATGGTCTTTTCCTGCTTGAGCAGCTCGTATTGGTGTAACAGTTTCTGATGGCGCTCATTGAGATCCAGGGCATCGGCAGATAGGGCTTTCAACGCTTTTAGCTCCGTAGCCAGTGTTTGGTTCTGTTCTCGGACAGTGCTCAGGGAGGTGCTGAGGAGACCGTTTTCCTCCTCCAGGCGTTGAACTTCTCCACCCAGGTTGCCTTCCAGTTGTTCGAAGCGGGCCAGACTGTTCTCGGCCTGTGCCAGTTTAAGCTTTGCCACGGGTTCCGAGATCAGGTATTGGCGCCTCACCCAGCCCTCCGTGCCCTTGGGGGTGCGAATACGTGCCCAACCTTCTGTTGGGATATCTTCGAGGAGTTCGAGTTGGGTACCACTGGGCAGGCCGCGGTGCAGGATGCGAAACTCGTTGCCCTTGCCGGAACGCACAGGTACATGTAGAAGGTCGGTAATATAGCGGGTCTCTGCGCTCAGGGTCGCCGGGGCCGCAAAAAGCAGTGACGTAGTGAGTAGATAGGGCAGTATATTCTTCATTATTGGCCAAGCTTTTGCTTTGTAGAGTGTTGTTGATCAGGGGGATACGAGCTTGAACGGCTTGACGGTCACCGAAGCATAGACACCGGCTTCACGATAGGGATCATCGCCGGCCCAGGCCTCGGCATCCTTCAGAGACGGGAACTCAGCGATTACCAGACTGCCACTGAATCCTGCTGCGCCAGGTTCCTCGCTATCCACAGCCGGGTGCGGTCCCGCGGCCAGCAAGCGGCCCTCGTTTTTCAAGCGCTCAAGTCTCGCCAGGTGACCGGCTCGCGCTTTTTTGCGCAGGGGGAGGCTATCGCTCACATCCTCACTGATGATGGCGTACCACATGGTTATTTATGCTCTCGTCAGTTGATAATAAAAATACCATCACGGTTTATCGGGCGATCATCACCTCTTCCAGTTTCAGCCCGGTCAGCTTGCCGATGCGGTAAAACAGAAAAAAAAGCACCAACATCAGAATAATGGTTGCCGGCAGGGCGATTACCGGGTAGCTGAGCGCGGTCATTTTGCCCAGCTCTTCGTTAAAGGCCTCGGTGCCGGGAGGGCTCTGCAGAATGACTTTGGCGAGCAGGTAGTTGAGGGCGGAGGATAGGAAAAAGGAGCCTGCAATCATCCAGGAAGCCTGTTGCAATGCGCGCTCGAATGCCCTCTGGTTGCCGTTGTTTACCAAACTCTGGGCAATTTTTGCCGTATCCAGGATCTGGTCGTTGTACAGCAGGGTTTTAACCAGTGGCCAACGGGTATAGAGGGAGATGACAGTGGCTAGACCCAGCAGACCGGGAATAGCGGCTTCCTTGATGGCGATATATTGCGGGTCCAGTTCCAGCAGGCTGATACCGCCGGTCAGCAGGATACTGATAATGCCCAGCGCCGAGAAAAAATTGATTTTGCCCGAGCGAATCAGGTCCCGCAATCCATAGCCCAATGGAAAGGCCAGTGCAACAACCAGAGCCCACTTGGTTCCCAGCCAGTCATCGCCGGACAGTTTGGTGAGCACCAGGGTGGGGATTACAATATTCAGGAGCAGGTTACCCAACAGGCCCCCTTTCTTTTCGGGCGCTGGCCGGGGTGCTGGGGTGGTCGAATTCGTTTCGGTCATACTTAAATTCCGGTGATAATGCCCGCTGGAAGCCTACTGGTAAGTCATGCCAGGATGACCTGCCTATACAAATACTTCCCCACTGGCAATGCAGCTGCCAGACGCCGGGCCATTGGTGTCACTGCTGGTTGACTCCGGGTCCGGGCCTTATCCCTGGTAGTGCCGGGTGCGGGTGAGACATTCGCGTCGGCTAATTGTTCCAAAATAACGTATTTTGCGCCATTATGCCGCGCAAAACCCAGTGAGAGCCCAGTTATTGAGAGCCCTTTTAGCAGACCTGAAAACAGATCTGGTCGATCTGCACAGTCACAGTACCGCTTCGGATGGTATTTTAAGTCCTGCGCAACTGGTGTCGAGAGCTAAGTCTCTGGGTGTGACATTAATGGCGCTTACCGACCACGATACGGTCGATGGTGTGGCACAGGCTCAGTGTGCCGGTGAACACGCGGGTATTACCGTGGTGGCAGGCATTGAATTTTCTACGCTCTGGGGACGGCGCCCCATTCATATCCTGGGGCTTAATATCCAACCGACTTCGGCGCTCTTGCAGCGAGCCATCGGGTTGCGCCAGACATTGCGCTGTGAGCGGGCCGAGCGGATCGCCAGGCAACTGCATCAATGCGGTTTTCACGGTGCCTTGGAGGGCGCTTGTGGCCTTGCCGGGCGAGCTGCTCCGGGTCGCCCGCACTTTGCCCGCTGGCTGGTGGAGGCGGGGCATGTGGTGGATTCTGCGCGCGCATTCAAACGCTATCTTGGCACAGGCAGGGTCGGTGATGTACAGGTCGAGTGGCCGCAACTGGCGGAGACCATCGACACCATCCATGCAGCGGGGGGCTGTGCTGTGCTGGCACACCCGCTTAAATACCGTCTGACCCGCACACAGTTGCAGCGCCTGATCAGCGATTTCTTACGCAGTGGTGGCGATGCGTTGGAGCTGCTTTGTGGCCGTCAGAATCCCGCGCAGACCAAGGAGCTGAGCGCCCTGATTACCGCGGGGGCTAGGGCGGTGCAGCTACCCGTGCCCCCTTCTTCGCTGGGCAGCGATTTTCACCAGCCCGGGCAGGCTTGGCGGGAGTTGGGCTGTGTGCATCTGCCGCAAGGCGTCGAGCCGGTGTGGAATCTGTGGCACACTCTGCACCGGGGCTTGCAGAGCCATCCACTGCCAGTTTGATCACTTGGCGGGCTCTGAGTCCCCTGGCGAGCGCGTGTAACCGCTGTGAACTTTTTCCATTCATTCGAGGCTCGGGGGCTTTTGTGGCGCAGTTTTTTCAAATTCATCCGGATAATCCCCAGGGGCGTCTGATCAGTCAGGCCGCTGACATTGTGACCCACGGAGGCGTTATCATTTTTCCCACGGACTCGGCTTATGCGATTGGGTGCCGTTTGGGTGAGAAACTGGCGGTGGAGCGGATTCGTGCACTGCGCCAACTGGACAAACAGCATAACTTTACCCTGATGTGCCGGGATCTCTCAGAGTTGGCCACTTACGCAAAGGTGGATAACCAGATGTTCCGGCTTTTAAAAAATCACACGCCGGGTCCCTACACATTTATTATGCCGGCGACAGCGGAAGTACCCAGGCGCCTTATACACCCCAAGCGCAAAACCATCGGCATCCGTGTTCCGGACAACCCGATTGCTCTCGCGTTGATCGAGGCGGTTGGCGAACCCCTGATGAGTTGCAGCCTGATTATGCCTGGCGACGAGCAACCGCTCACCGATCCTTACGATATCCGCGATATGCTCGAGCACCAGGTGGAGCTGGTCATAGACGGGGGTTTTTGCGGACTGGAGGCGACGTCCGTCATTGATCTTACCGGGGACGAACCCCAACTGATTCGCCATGGGTGTGGCGCCATTAGCGGGATACTGGGCTGAAAGGCGCTGTGCTGGTGTATAATTGCAAGTTTGCACTTTTAAAGGCGTGGCAGGGTGTCTAATAAAGCAAAAGCACTGGCAACCGATGGGGAAAAGCGGGATCCCACTGGTATTGTGGCGTGCGAAGCCGGGTCGCTTGCGCAGACCGATGCTGGTCTACAGGGCAGGCCGGTGGACGTGCCCCTGGCCCTGGTGCAGGGTGAAGCTTTTACCGACCTTCCGCCTGACCTCTTTATTCCGCCAGATGCGCTGGAAGTGATACTGGAGGCATTTGAAGGGCCTCTGGACCTGCTCCTTTATCTGATTCGGCGCCAGAATCTGGATATTCTCGAGATCAATGTCGCAGACATCACCCGCCAATATATGGCGTATGTGGAAATGATGACGGCAATCCGCTTCGAGCTGGCAGCGGACTATCTGGTGATGGCGGCGATGCTCGCGGAAATCAAATCGCGTATGCTTCTGCCGCGCCCCCCGCACGTAGAGGAGGAAGAGGGTGAAGATCCCCGTGCGGCACTGATCCGCCGCCTGCAGGAGTACGAGCGCTTCAAGACCGCAGCGGAGGAGCTGGACGAAATTGCGCGTATAGGCCGCGATGTTCACCGGGCCAGTGCCGAGAGCCCCGACCGCAATAGTACCCGTCCGGATCCGGAGGTGAACCTCAAGGAGGTACTGGTGTCGCTGGCGGATGTGCTGCGGCGTGCGGATATGTTTGAAAGCCACCAGGTGGAGCGGGAAAAGTTGTCTACCCGCGAGCGTATGACCCAGGTTCTGGAACGAATTCGTCACCGTCAGTTTGTGCCTTTTGTAAGTTTGTTCACTGTGAAAGAAGGACGTCTCGGGGTTGTAGTCACCTTTCTCGCGGTGATGGAACTGGTCAAGGAATCCCTGGTGGAACTGGTCCAGAACGAGGCCTTTGGCCCTATCCATGTACGTGCCGCCGGCCACGGTGAGGAAAATGTTGCGGATATTGAATGTACAGAAGAAAGCGAAACTGGCGGAATTGACTCTTTTGTTGAAAAGGAAGCGAATCCTGAGACCGGCCAACCGACAGTGACCGAGTTGACCGGGTCCCAGGAAAGAGTATCGCCGGGAATCATGGAAATTGTCCGTGAAGGGCCAGAGTTAGAAACGAAGAGATGACAATAGCACCGGAATTGTTACACAGAATCCTGGAGGGTGCCCTGCTGGCGGCAGAGCAGCCCCTGAGTGAGGAAAAGCTGCTGTCGCTGTTGCATAAGGAGGAGCAACCCTCCAAGGCGACCTTGAGAGACGCACTGGAAAATATAGCGCAAAGTTGTGCCGGACGCGGGTTTGAACTCAAGAGGGTAGCCAGTGGCTGGCGCTTTCAGGTGCCCGAAGACCTGGCACCCTGGGTGAATCGCCTGTGGGAGGAAAAAGCGCAAAAGTACTCCCGTGCAACCCTGGAAACCCTGGCGATCATCGCCTATCGCCAGCCGGTAACCCGCAGTGATATTGAAGAAATCCGCGGTGTTGCGGTGAGTTCCCAGATTGTCAAGAGCCTGTCAGAACGCGGTTGGATCAAGGTAGTTGGCCAGCGCGATGTGCCGGGAAAACCGTCTCTTTATGCGACTACCCGAGAATTTCTAGACTACTTCAATCTCTGTTCCCTGGATGAACTGCCGACACTGGCGGAAATTCGCGATATAGAAACTCTGACTCAACTGCTGAATCAGGACAGCCCGCCTGCTGGTGATGACGAGGGGGACAGTGCAGAGCCGGATAAGGCGGCCTGTGAAGGGCGGGGCAGGGCTGAGGAGAGAATTTCAGGCGGCCCGGAGGCATCCCCTGAAGAGGCCAGCAGTGAGGCCGAGGCTGATGAAGTCCTGATTGCAGCGCTGGCAGAGGAAATTGTTGCGGAGGCCGAGGTTGCAGTTCCTGCTCCCCCTCCCGTAACCCTGCCTGAGAATCGATTGGACACTGGTACAAAGACTGCGCAAGAACAGCGTATGGAGAGTTCCGGTGAGACGGAAACGTCTGCGGTGGCCCTTGAAATGGAGACCGGGGCTAACGGGGCTCCTGTTGTAACGCCACCAGAGGCAGTGCTTGTTGACACCACCGATGCTGTGCCAACAGAAGCAGCAGTATCTACTGTCCCGGAGGCAGGGGATGGAAGTGGCCAATGACCGCCCGGAAGATACACCGGGCAAAACAGTGTCTCTGGCTGCGCACGGTATTGGCACTGATGGCAGCCACAAAAATGGGACTGCTGCAGAAACTGGAGCTGAGGGGGTGCTGGTACCTGTGATGATTCTGAACAAGTGGCGCAAGTGGAAAATACCGCCCCATGAATGATGGTACCTCGCCTACCGGCGAAAAATTGCAAAAAGTATTAGCGCGCGGCGGCCTTGGATCGCGCCGTGAGATGGAGCGTGCGATCAATGCCGGTCGTGTGACGGTGAACGGTCAGGTGGCGGAACTTGGCGAGCGCGTAACCGGGCAGGATCGCATAGAATTTGATGGCCGGCGCCTGCCTTCGACAGAGGAAAATCGCTGCCGAGTTTTACTCTATAACAAGCCGGTTGGAGAGATTTGTTCCCGTCAGGATCCTGAGGGACGCCCCACAGTATACGACCGACTGCCGCACTTGAAGAGTGGCCGCTGGATCTCCGTTGGGCGGCTGGACTTTAATACCAGCGGCCTGTTGCTGTTTACCAATAGCGGTGAACTGGCCAACAAGCTGATGCATCCGTCCTCAGTCATCGACCGTGAATACCTGGTGCGTATCCAGGGGCATGTGGATAAAGAGATGAAACAGCGCCTGTTCAAGGGGGTACTGCTGGATGATGGCCCCGCGCGTTTTACCGATATTGTTGAGAGTGGTGGCGAGGGTAAAAATCGGTGGTTCTACTGCGTGGTGATGGAGGGGCGCAATCGCGAAGTGCGCCGCTTATGGGAATCCCAGGGAGTGCGCGTAAGCCGCCTCAAGCGGGTGCGCTATGGCAGTGTCTTTATTCCCTCCCATGTGCGTGTGGGCCAGTGGATTGAGATGGAGCCCCGGGAGATCGACGACCTCTGTGTGACCGCCGGATTGCCCAAGTTGGGTCAGCGTCCACTGACCCAGGGAGAGAGGCTGGACCTGGAACGCCAGCGTCGCAAGCTGCGCAAGTCACCGCTGCCGCCGGCGCGCAAAGGGAAATCCTAAGGCCGGGAAACTGCCAGCTTTCATCGTAAGGCGGGCTGTTATTAACCCGGCAGTGCAATTGATCCTCTATGGCCCGGTTGATGGCTGCAGTAAAAAACAACACTGCAACGGCACAGGGTGACTGGCTATTTTAAGGTCTGCCCTGGCCTGAGATCGATGGGGCAGCCCCTGATGTCCCATTATCTGCCCACGGGAAAAATTCACCGGATTTATTCGCCAGCCTGGACTGCTATTCATTTTCCGGTGTTTCTCCGGCCTCTTCCTGCTGCTGGTTCTGTATTGTGGAAGGCACAGCCTGGGGACCAGCTCCCATGGCGTCATCGACATCCGAGGGAATATCCGAGACCGAGTCGGATGTATCGCTGGCGGCCCCTGGTTCACTGCTGGTGGTTTCCAGCAGCGCTTTCAATTTTGCAAGCCCCTCTTCATAGGATTGACCCACCATCTTTTTCACCACCAGGCCCATCCAGCGCTCACTTGGGCCACCGCCAGTGTCGCTTCTAAAGCGCCAGGTCACCTGGGTGCCGCCGTTTTGCGGCTGTAGCTGGAATTCCGCCATGGCCTGGGAGCCATCGCCAAAGTTGAGCCTGGTGCGTACCAGGCTATCCGGATCGCTTACAGTAATGGTTTGCGTGCCGCTGCCCGCCTTGGAAGCCTCACCGTGCCAGCGCATTTCAGCTCCGATGCCCTGCTCAGGGCCACTGTACTGGTATTGTACTGAGGGATCGACATGCCGCCAGGGAGACCAGTTGTTGAATTTGCGGAAGTTGTTGACGAAGGGGAAAACGGCCTGGGGCGGTTTGTCGATATAAATACTGCGATCCAGCATCACTTCGCGGGGAAACAAATAACCGGCGAGCAGCAACAGTACCAGAAAAATCAGAATATAGAATATCCAGCGCATAGCGGGTCCCTTTTGTTATTTGCACATGCAATACGAAGATTACCAAGGACGGTTGAGGATAGGCATGGTTATAGCATGTTCATGCCGATTAATCGTCAGTGATGTGCAGTAGTGGCAGTTTAATTTCGACGCATAAACCCGCCCGGCTGCTGTTATACGCAGTAATGGTGCCCCCGTGATGCAAAATGGTTCGCTGGGCTATAGCCAGCCCCAGACCCAAGCCACCGCTTTCCCGGGTGCGTGCAGTGTCTGTGCGGTAGAAGGGGCGGAAGATGGCTGTGAGTTCATCTTCGGCTACGCCGGATCCGGAGTCGATCACAGATATTCGACAGGCATCACCGGATGCTTTGACCAGCACCCGGACCAGACCGCCTCTGGGGCTGTATTTAATGGCGTTTCGCAGGATGTTTTCCAGTGCTGCAGTGAGGGAACTGCCCCGGGTGGCCACCAGTGATTCGGCGCTGTTTGTACTGACATCGAAGCTCAAGCCTTTTTCTTCCGCTTCACTCTGCAAGTCGTCAATCAGCGCTGAGAACAGGGAGTTGATTTCCACGACATCGTCCAGGGGCCGCTGCTCGGGGCCGCTGACGGGCAGGGACAGTACATCGGCGATAATGTCTTCCAGGTAGTCCGCGGCTTTGCCGATCTTGTCCAGCTCGGGGCCCAGGACTGTTACTTGTTTTTGCCGCGCGATGGCCAGGGCTACCTGCAATCTTGCCAAGGGGGAGCGCAGTTCGTGGGAAACATCCTTGATCAGGCGACGCTGCTCGGACATTGACTCCTGTAGTTGTGCGGTCATGGAGTCGAAATCCAGTGCCAGACCGGTCAACTCATCGTTGCGGGTACGCAGGCTGGGGGCAACCCGGTAGTCCAGCTCACCGGCGGCGACCCGTTTGGTGGCGGCGCGCAGTTGATCCAGGGGGCGACTCAGGTAGCGGGCCAGCCAGTAGCAGGCGATTCCCGAGGCGATCATGGAGAGCAGCAGCATGGGCCAGAAATTGCGCCATAGAAAGCGCAGCAGCAGTCCTTCCTTGCTCTTCCCGGCTATAAGTGCAATGCGCAGTGGATTCCCACTGCGCATGGGCAGGAAAAAAGCCACGGTTGGCTGCTTGTCTACCAGCATGTACGCTTCGCGGTTGCGGTAATTCAAGCTGTTGATCAGCGGCTCCATGCCGGGGGGGATGGGGCGACCGAGTAGATCCCTGCCCTGCGGGTCCAGGGCGTAGACCCGGCGTTGCACCTTCTTGGGTGCCCGTTCGAGCCAGTGCTGGAAATGCTCGGGTCCGTGGCGGCGCGTGATCCGCATATTGCGCATGACCTCACGGAACAGGGCACCCTCCCAGCGCTCTTTCTGGCGGGGATCGCCGAACTCGCCAAAATGGGTAATGTAAACGACAGCCACCACCATCACCATGGCAGTAATCCAGGCGCCGAAGAACATTTTCCAGAAGAGGCTGCGCATCGTTGCAGGGGCCTACCGCTTGCCCTGGGTAAGCATATAACCGGCACCGCGGATATTGATAATCAAATCGCGGCTGGCGCCCTTACCGGCCAGTTTTTTGCGGATATTACTCACATGCACATCAATGGAGCGATCATAGGGCATCAACTTGCGCCCCAGTGCATTCTCGGTCAGGATCTCTTTGCTCACCACATCTCCCGCGTGTTGTACCAATACCTTGAGTACCGCGAACTCGGCACCGGTGAGAGACAGGGCCTGGTCGCTCCAGTAGCCCTGGTGTTTCGCTGGCAGCAGGCGCAGCTGGCCGCTGTTCAGGCTGTCATCGTTGTTCTCCGGTTCCTCAATCCGCCCCCGGCGCAGTATCGCGCGCAGACGGGCTGCCAGTTCACGGGGGTTACAGGGTTTGGGCAGGTAGTCATCGGCGCCCATTTCCAGGCCTACGATACGGTCCACGGTATCGCCCCTGGCTGTGAGCATGATGACAGGCAGGGAGCGGTTTGTGGTTGACGCCTCTTCGCGCAGCTTGCGCAGCACTTCAAACCCATTGTGCACCGGTAGCATTACGTCCAGTATCAGGGCATCGAAATTCTGGCTCTGTGCCAACTCCAATCCGTGAGCGCCATCGTTTGCCGCGGTCACGTCAAATCCCTCGCCGCTCAGGAACTCCTGTAGCAGATCGGTCAGTTCAGTATCGTCATCGATCAGAAGGATGCGGCTCATGGGATGCTCTCGATTGCTGTGAAGCCATTATATGCAAAGCGCTGGCGTTTATTGCTTCTATTGCCCCGGCTTTTTACGGTTCTTAACAAATGTTTACTGGGGTTTGCCCCCGTTTACACAGGCTGGACTTACCATGTAGTGGCTGAATACCAACGAGAGGACCAAGCGATGAAAAATTGGAAACTAGCAATGGGCAGCCTGGCATTAGCTGGCGTGCTGGCCGCTCCTGGGACAACATTGGCTTTCGGTGGTGGAGAAGGCCACCACAGGCATGGATTTGAGCATATGGCTCGCGAACTGCAGCTGACTGAGGGTCAAAGGGCGCAGCTAAAATCCAACCGGGAGAGCACCAGGGAGGCGAGAATGGCCCTGCGCAAACAGCTCAAAGAGCTGCGCCAGCAAATTCATACCGCCATAGAGCGCAGTGCCGAGCAGTCTACTCTGGATCAGTTTGGCGCGGAACTGGGCAAACTGAAAGTACGGCAGATGCAAAACCGTTACCAGATGCGCCAGCAGTTCGAGGCGATTCTCACTGATGAGCAAAAGGCCAAGTTAGCTGAGCTGAAAGATAAGCGTAGGGAAAGCCGGCAGAAACTGCGGGGTCACAGTCGTGGTGCAAGGAATGCCGGCGAGTCCTGATACTGTTTAGCGGCCAGTCTTAGCCCCCACGCATGTGCGCCACCTCCGGCGCACCCTTCCCGCCAAATCTGACCTGTTTCCCCACCGCTTGAGCGTCTTTTCAGCCGTATTACGGCCCTTTAGAGCCGCTTGCCGCGCCCGGGGATTACTGGGAGAATACGCCGCCTCTGCGAATGGTATCTGGTGTGGCCCTACATGGGCAAAGAGGAATGACTGTGAGCAAAATCGGTTTGTTTTATGGCAGCGATGAGGGCAATACTGAATCCGTTGCCCTGCGCATCCGCGCCCGCTTGGGCGATGACCGGGTGGACCTATTCGATATTGCCGATGTCACCCAACTGGATATCGCCAATTACAAGCAATTGATTTTTGGTATTCCCACTTGGGATTTCGGCCAGATTCAGTCCGATTGGGAGGATTTCTGGGAGGATGTGCAGGAGATAGATTTCACTGACAAGGCGGTTGCGCTGTTTGGCCTGGGTGATCAATTTGGCTACGGTGACTACTTCCTGGATGCTATGGGTATGCTGCACGACGCTATCGTTGAGCGCGGAGCCACCATCGTTGGCCAATGGTCTACAGAGAGTTATGAGTTTGAGGCGTCAAAAGCGGAAATTGAAGGTGAGGATCGATTTGTCGGCCTGGGTATTGATGAGGACCAGCAGGAAAGCATGACTGCCGAGCGCCTCAATCGCTGGTGTAGGCAGATTGCCGAAGAATTTGATATTAAGGATGGCGCGCAAAGCGTAATTGTACTGGATGATTAGAGCCCATGCAGCAGATCACCCCCCGTTTCAAGCGTGTTGACTCTGGTTGACGGAACATTCCGATTGTATTCTCCGGGCGGGCTGTGTCGATATGGTAGTGTATGATGACTATCATTGGTGTTTTACCGAGGAGGATGCTTGCAGACTGCTTGCGCAGGTTATACGCGGCAAACGGCCCGTGGCAGAACTCTTTATCGAACCGGCCCATCTTGCATTTGTAGGCATGGTCCCGATTGAAAGGGGGGGCGTTCAAGTCCGACTTGGTTTCACAGGCCCAGGGACGGTCACAAGTGATGTATTATTTTGTGTTTTCCCATGGATTTGAGGCGTCGGCTAAGCAACCGGCAAAAGCCAGCCAGGGCGCTGACCGATTGCTTTAGGGTGCCGGAGAAATGGCTTTTGTGTCTTGGAGTTCCTATCATTTCGGTCTACAAGCCAGCCGCAAGATCCGGTAGCATTGCTGCTGGATCCTGGGCGTATGCAAGGAATTTCCGCGTATGGATTTACCCTTGGTCGGATTGCTGTTGGGAAGCGCCAACACCGATGTGCTGGTCCAAGAAACTCAATAATTCTGTATAGAATTGTAGATTGTTTTTCTCACTGTAAAATCCGTGCCCCGCGTTGGAGATGATAAGGGATTTTACCGGTTTATTTTCTTTCTTTAATTGTTTCAATAAAAGTTCGGCATGTTCTACAGGTGCGCGCTCATCCCTCTTGCCGTGAACAATCATTAGGGGAAGGTTGAGTTTGCTGGTGTTATGTACCGGTGAATTTTCCTTGAGAAAATCTTTATCTTTGCTCAGTTCCCTCTTTAGATAAGCGAGACCCCGGTCACGCCGTTTGATATCCCCTTTCTTGTACATCATTTCCAGATCGTAAACACCTACGTGACCTATGGCACATTGGTAGAGGTCGGGATACCTTATAGGGTTCATTAAAGCAGAGTAGCCGCCAAAACTGGCACCATAGATGCAAATACGTTCGGGGTCGGCATATCCTTTTTCTATTGCCCAGTGCACCGCGTCGGAGATATCTCTCTGAATTTTTCCACCCCATTCGAGCCGGCCAGCGTCATAGAAGTGGTCTCCATAGCCCGTAGAGCCGCGAAAGTTGATCTGCAGCACCAGGTATCCGTTTTGAGATAATATTTGAGCGTCTTGATGATACCCCCAGTAATCTCGGGAGTGGGGGCCTCCGTGGGGTACGACTACCGTTGGCAGCTTTTGCTGATGATCGTTGGGGAATGTGAGGTAGGTTCCAATCCTGAATCCATCTTCTGTAATAAAAGCATCTGCCTGCATAGGATTGAGCTGTTTTGGATCAAGCCATTCAGATGAGGAGATCAGAAAGTCTACTTTCTTGGTGGTCAAATTGGCCAAAAAATAGTCGCCAGGGAGTCGGTCCCCACTGACTTTGAGAACCCCCAGAGCACCATCGGAGCTAAAGCTGGTAAAGCGGATGCTGTAACCCTCGAAGGCTTTTTTTAGTCCCCGAAAGTAAGCCGCAAACCCGTCCCCTTCATCGAAAAAGGACTCTTTTGGGTAATCTGGGTCCAGGTGGACTCCTAGTGGCTTGTTGGAGGTTGGGTGGTATATAATGCCGCTGAAATCCGAAATGTTGTCTTCAAAAACGGGTAAGTATTCATCACTATTGGTCTGCATTCTAACCAATTGCTCTGTTTTTCCTTCGCGGCCTATCTCAAGGTAAGCCTCACTAGTTTCGAGATCCATGCCGACGGGTCTGCCACCCTCTAGGGTGTTATCTTTAACTTTGCTCCAGCCATTTTTATCCTTTTTATACAGCCGGAGAAATCCCTCCTTGTTTGTTCCGCGAGCAAAAAGGAGATTGCCATTGCCGTCTGTATAGGCTCGACCATCGGCGATGGGCAACCCTACGACCCTTTTTTTTACGCCGTTATAAATATTAATCTCTAGAACTTCTCCAGTAGTTTCCCCATTTTTAGCCCAGGGCGTGGTAGAAACCAGTATTTTATCTTTCTTCTTCAGCAAAGGATCAATTATAACTGCATGTGCGTAGGTGGACTCAGATCTTTTTATACGTGATCCCACTTGTTTTCGACCTGATAAGTGGCCAAAAATATTCATCCCTTGGGTTCCATCGAAGTTAATTGCGTACAGGGAGCCATAAAAAACCGGAGACTCCAGGCCTGCTTTGCGTGACAGTACTTCGGCAACTACTCTTTTATCGTTGGCCCAGTAGAAATCTCCCACCTCTTCTTTGCCTGAAAAGCGTAGATGGCCGGTGACTTTCAGGGGTTTGATCGACATAAACACAATGACACGCTCCCCTTCATATAGTTTTCGTATGGCCAGATGGGTACCGGTAGGGGAAATTTTTACCTCCTCAATATCGGCATGCCGCACCAAGTCTGACAGTGGAATTTGATTGCCAAGGGCAAAGGTTGACCAAAATAAAAAGATGAGTAGGAATTTATGCATATTTTTGCCCTTGTTGTTTATTCCTTAAGGTTTTGGTTGCACTTGCAAGTGAATCATTCGAAACAAAGGGCCATCTCACAAAAACGACCCAGCCTACTGTGTCTTTAATGGGGGTGAAAGCACACAGGAAAAGCAAGGCGCAAGTTACCTCGCGCGCAACGGTACCGCATTTGTCCTCTGTCACACAAATAACAGAGGAGGCTGCGCTAAAAGTGAAATGGCAGGTCGGCCAATAATGACCACCAGGACAAGTTATTTTACGGGCATCCCCGGACCTGAAAAGACTGAAATACATTGTCCCCCAACGGGCTGTATTGCCGGTGATAAAACGTTTCAATAGGGAGCTGAAGGCAGTCTTGCACACAGAGAGGGAGGGCTAATCCATAAGGCAGTCGAAATACCCGGATTGATGGCATGGTCATTTGGAGGGGTCGTGTGGCATCACTGAGCACAATCGCGTACCCGGACAAAGTACCAGGTGTGACCGGATTTCACTCACAGAGCACAACGCCCCCTGTGGGCTGTACGATCGCCCGTGCATCGGGGGCCGGCGAGGAAGTGCGTTGACCAGGCCAGCCCGGAGACGTTGGTGGGTGACAATTCACGACAGAAATGAACAAACAGAAGCATTCAGTGGCGGTGTTTTTTAAGCACCGGTGTGGGAGAGCAGCGGGGACAAACCCACTCTACGGCCAATTGCTTTGGAAACCGGGTGAGTGTGGCCAACCCCCCGGTTTGCCCCTGCGTTTTGCGAGTCTTGACAGGTCTCAGGCAGGCTAGCAGATTTCAATTAGGGTATTCAATTAGCTTAAAATATTTGATTATTATGCGGGTGAGCGCTCGCTTAAATTCAGCAAATTACAACCGGGGTTCCTACGCCACTACCCATATTTCCTTTGTAGAGCGCGGATTTACTGGGGGTATAGGGACTTTGCAGTCTATTTCCTTGACTTTGTGTTGACCAGTTTTATAGTGTGAAAAGTGGGCGAAAGTGGAAAATCGTGGAATTTTGTGGTTTAGTGTCCTGTAGTGAGTGAGTAATTACATTGTGTGAATCACGTTTGGGCTTCCCCGCTATGGGTTTATCAGCGGGGGTGTCTACTGCGTTAAGCGGGATCCGTAGCGAGCAAGTATCACGAAGTGTATTTGGGCAGCCATGCAATCAATATGGACGCCAAGGGGCGTCTGGCCATACCGGCACGCGTCCGCGACAAGCTGATGGAGGCCTGTGCCGGCTGCCTGGTAGTGACGGCTCACACGGAAGAGCGCTGCCTCCTGGTGTATCCAGCGCCCCAGTGGCAGCAGATATTGCCAAAGATTGAGGCCCTGCCCAGTTTCAACAAGGTGGCACGCCGCGCCCAGCGCCTGCTGATCGGCTATGCCTGTGAACTGCAGATGGATGGCAATGGTCGTGTGTTGATACCCCCGACCCTACGGGAATATGCCGGGCTGGAAAAGCGGTTGATGCTGGTTGGACAGGGCAAGAAACTGGAGCTTTGGAGCGAAGCGCACTGGATGTCCTGGCTCGATGACAGTGAAGGCGATGAGGGCATGCCAGGGGAAATGGCATCCCTCTCATTATAAGGAGTTCGCCGGGTGTCTCAGGAATTGCATCGCAGTGTATTGTTGCGCGAGGCCGTGGACGCCCTGGTAACAGAACCGGACGATTTTTATATTGATGGCACCTTTGGTCGCGGGGGACACAGTGCAGCCATTCTGGAACGACTGGGCCCCGGCGGGCACTTGCTGGCGGTGGATAAGGACCCCCAGGCCATAGAATATGCCAGGCGGCATTTTGGCACTGACTCGCGTTTTTCTATCTGGCATGGCTCCTTTGCTGATATGGACCGTGCCGCTGGAGAGCATGCGGGCCAGGTCAGGGGAATACTGCTGGATCTGGGTGTGTCCTCTCCGCAACTGGATCGGGCGGAACGCGGTTTTAGTTTTATGCGGGATGGTCCGTTGGATATGCGCATGGATACCAGTCGCGGTATCAGCGCGGCCCACTGGGTGAACACCGAGGCCGAGGCCGAGATGGCCCGGGTGTTCAGGGAATACGGGGAGGAGCGCTTTGCCCGGCGCATGGCCACCGCCATAGTGCGCCGCCGGGCAGAGCGACCTTTCGTGCGCACACTCGATCTGGCTCAGGTGGTCAAGGCCGCCAACCCCGCCTGGGAAAAAGGCAAACACCCGGCCACCCGGGTTTTCCAGGCCATTCGCATCCATATCAATGGAGAGCTGGATGACCTGCAGAGTGCATTGGAGAAGTCGCTGGCACTGTTGGCACCGGGCGGAAGGCTGGTGATTATCAGTTTCCACTCCCTGGAGGACCGCTTGGTGAAACGGTTTATCCGCGCACAGGAACGGGGGCCGCTGCTGCCCCGCGGGCTTCCGGTGATGCACAACCAGATTGCAAGATCCTTGCGCTCTGTGGGCAAGGCGCTAAAGGCGACTGCCTTTGAAGCAGAAGACAATCAGCGCTCGCGCAGTGCGGTGATGCGCACTGCGGAAAAGCTGGGCGGAGACTGAATGGATGTACCGCAAGGCGTTGATCGGTACGGGATTCTTGTGGCTGGCGACGCTGGTATCGGCTCTCGCCGTGGTTTATTCCACCCAAATGGGCAGAGAACTCACGGCAGAATTGGGCAAGGCGCAAAAAACCCGCGATGAGTTGCGCTATGAGCAGGAGCGTCTTCTGCTGGAGAAGGGGGCCTGGTCTGCTTACGGTCGCGTGGAAAAGGTGGCGAGAGAAAAGTTGGGAATGCATGTGCCTGCCCCTGCTGAACAGGTGCTGGTGCCGAGTGAGTAATCTGATAAAGGCCGGTGTGGCGAGCGCGAACCAGTAATAGTTTTCCGTGGCTTTGTGCATTTAAGGTCTGCAACGCCGGCGAATAATCGTAAATCCTTGCGTATTTGCGCGGTGTTTGGGGGCGGTGAACCAACGGCCCTCAGGGGGAGTGTTGGTCTCGAAGTGAAAACGTAACGCCAATTGGAAAGCCATGGGTGTAGTCAAGAAAAAACAGATCCAACCGGGCATTGCCCGCTGGCGCTTTGTGCTGGTGGCGGCCCTGCTGTGTCTGCTGGCCCTGGCACTGATCCTGCATTTGGCCCGCCTCCAGGTATTGCCCGCTGCCGAGCGTGGTTATCAGTTCCTGCAGGATCAGGGGCGAGCGCGCACCATCCGCACTGAAGAGATCGCCGCCTATCGGGGCTCCATTGTCGACCGAAACGGCGAGCTGCTGGCGGTCAGCACACCGGTACGCAGTCTCTGGGCCAACCCCAAGCTGTTGCGCAAGGCCGGGGAGGGGGCATTACAGCGACTGGCTCATGCGCTGGAACTGAAGCCTGCCAAGCTGACCGCGCGGCTGCAGAGGTACCGCGACAGAGAGTTTATGTACCTGCGTCGCCACCTGGCGCCGGAGCAGGCCGAGCGGGTGTTGGCACTGGATGTCGCCGGGGTTTTCAGCAGAAAGGAGTACCGGCGTTTCTACCCAGCCGGGGAGATGGTGGCTCAGCTTGTAGGCTTTACCGATATTGACGATCGCGGCCAGGAGGGACTGGAACTCGCTTACGACGACTGGCTCTCCGGCCATTCCGGTGCGCAGCAGGTGGTTAAGGACCTGAAGGGACGCACAGTGCAGGATCTGTCGATCCAGCGCGAAGCGCGACCGGGGCGCGATTTGCGTCTGTCTATCGATATGCGCCTGCAGTACCTGGCCTACCGGGAGTTGAAGCGCGCTGTGGCCGAGAACGGTGCCTCCTCCGGCTTTATGGTGATTCTGGATACCCAAAGCGGTGATGTTCTGGCGATGGCCAATCAGCCCTCGTTTAATCCCAACAATCGCAAAGGAGTAAAAGCGACAGCGATGCGCAATCGCGCCCTGATCGACCAGTTTGAACCCGGCTCCACAGTGAAACCCCTGACCGTGCTGGCTGCGCTTGAGAGCGGTCGCTATACACCCCAAACCCAGATCGATACCAATCCCGGTTATATCCGTGTACCGGGGAAAACCCTGGTGGACCCCATTAACTATGGAAAGCTGGATCTGACCGGCGTTATCACCAAGTCGAGCCAGGTGGGTATCACAAAAATCGCCCTGGATCTGGAACCAAACGGTTTGCGGGAACTCTTTTATCGACTGGGACTGGGGGCGGCGGTTGGCAGTGGTTTCCCCGGTGAGACTCCGGGCATCCTGCCCAGTCGCAACCGTTGGCACCCGATCGAGCGGGCCAATTTCGCCTTCGGCTACGGTTTAACCGTAAATGGGGTGCAACTGGCCCAGGCGTATAGCGTGCTGGCCAATGCCGGGATCAAGCGCCCGGTTTCACTGGTTTTATCTACAGATACCACCACCGCGGAGCCAGAGCGGGTGATTGCAGCACCTCTCGCACAGCAGGTGTCCGCCATGCTGGAAACCGTTATTGGCTCCCGCGGTACAGGGCAGCTGGCCGCAGTGGAGGGCTACCGTGTGGCGGGCAAGACCGGCACGGTACACAAGGTAGGCAGCCGTGGCTATGCGGACAACCGCTATCGATCGGTCTTTGCGGGGTTTATTCCTGCGGATACCCCGCGCTTGGCGGCGGTTGTGGTGATTGATGATCCGAGCCAGGCCAAGTATTACGGTGGGGAAGTGGCGGCGCCGGTTTTCGGCTCGGTGATGACCGGGGCCATGCACCTGCTGCAGGTACCCCCTGAGCGGGTGGAGCCGGCAGAACGCCAGTTAACCGCGCAGTTAAGCGAGAGAGGTACAAAATCGTGAATCAGCGCAAACAACACGGCATTTCTCTGCGGGAACTGGTGCCCGGATACGCGGGAATCCCCGATGTGCCCGTGACAGGTGTTGCTCTGGACAGCCGTCGGGTAAAAGCCGGCGATGTCTTTATGGCGCTGCGCGGTTCTGTTGTGGACGGGCGAGAATATATCGATGCGGCGATCGCCGCCGGTGCCGCTGCGGTACTGGCCGACAGTGACAGGCTGGAGTGTATCAACCGCGGTGATATTCAGGTGGTCGGCGTGCCCGGGCTGGCCAAGCGCGCCGGTGAAATTGCCGCGCGTTTTCACGGCAACCCCAGTGGACAAATGCACCTGGTGGGCGTGACCGGTACCAATGGTAAAACCACCTGTGCCTATCTGATTTCCCAGCTGCTGGCGCATCACTTTGGCAGCGCTGCGCTGATCGGCACCATCGGCAGTGGCATCTGGCACAACCGGGTTATCGAACTGCAGGAAACCGGGCTTACGACACCGGACCCCGTGCGTCTGCAGGCGGATTTTGCTGACTACCGCGACCGCGGTGTGTCCGCCGCGGCGATGGAAGTTTCCTCTCACTCCCTGTCCCAGGGGCGTGTACATGGCCTGGTGTTTGACACGGCGATTTTTACCAATCTGTCGCGGGATCACCTGGACTATCACGGCAATATGGCCGCCTACGGCATGGCCAAGGAAAAGCTGTTCGGGCTGCCCAAACTCAAGCGCGGCATTATCAATCTGGATGATCCTTTCGGTGCACAGCTGGCCGAGCGCTGTAAGGTGCGCGGCCTGCAGATACTGACTTACGGACTGCAGGCGGGAGACCTGCACGTCACTGACCTGCGCCGTCATGAGAAGGGATTTTCCGTTGAACTCAATACGCCCTGGGGGTGCGGCAAACTGCAGGCCCCGTTGATCGGTGACTTCAATATCTACAACGCACTGGCAGTGGTAGCCGCTGTGGCGTCTGCGGGCATGCCCTTTGAGGCGATTCTCGCGGCCTTTCCCTCCATCCAAGCGGTACCGGGCCGTATGGAGCGGGTTCGTGTTGCGGGCGCCGATGATGTCGGCGTCCTGGTGGATTACGCCCATACCCCCGATGCCCTGCGCGCGGCGCTGGCAGCCGCACGTCCCTATTGTCGCGGCAATCTCTGGTGTGTGTTCGGCTGCGGCGGTGACCGGGACCGGGGCAAACGCGCTTCCATGGGAAGAATCGCCTCGGAGATGGCCGATCGCGCCATTGTGACCAGTGACAATCCACGCAGTGAAAAGCCACAACAAATTATTGGCGATATCCTCGAGGGTGCGGCCAGCACGATCGAGGTGGAGATTGATCGGGCCGCTGCGATTGCCCGTGCAGTCGCAGCGGCGCAACCGGGTGATATCGTCATTATCGCCGGTAAGGGCCACGAGGATTATCAGATTGTGGGCAGTGAAAGAAGTCACTTCTGTGATCATGAACAGGTGGCAGCGGCACTGAAGCGGCGCTCGGGTGCGAGCGCCGGGAGTGGTATGCAGGGAGAGCCCTGGTGATTCGCGCGTTATCTCTTCAGCAGTTACAGAGTCGCTTTGGCGGTGCGTTGATCAATGGCTCCACCGAGTTTTCCCGCATTTGTACCGATACTCGCAAACTGGATTCCCAGGCTCTGTTTGTTGCCCTGGTGGGTGACAATTTTGATGCGCACGATTTTGTCGGTGCGCTGGATGATCAGGTTTTGGGGCTGGTGGTGGAGCGCGAAGTACCCGCTTGCAGCCTGCCTCAGTGGCGCGTGCAAGATACCACGGTAGCACTCGGACAAATCGGATTGTTGTGCCGCGAGCAATTTGAGGGGCCGGTGATCGCCGTGACCGGTTCTTGTGGCAAGACCACCGTCAAGGAGATGCTGTCGGCAATTTTCTCCCTGCACCATACGCCCTGTGTCACCAGGGGGAATTTAAATAATCAGCTCGGTTTGCCGATGACCCTTTTTGCGCTTTCAGAGCAGCACGATGTTTTGATTCTGGAGATGGGTGCCAACGGTCCGGACGATATTGGTTATCTCTGCAGTATCGGCAAACCCCAAGTAACGGCGATCAACAATGTGATGCCCGCGCATGTGGAAGGGTTTGGCTCGGTGGATGCCATCGCAAAAGCGAAAGGGCAGATTTATACCTGCCTGGATGTCGGAGCTACCGCGGTGATCAATGCCGATGATGGCTACGCGAATTACTGGCGCGGGCGGATGCCCGAAGGTGTCCGCACCCTGGAGGTGGGTCTCGCTAACTCCTGTGCCATCCATGCGGAGCATATCGCTCTGAATGAAAGTGGCTGTGCCGCTTTTGATCTGGTGATTGAGGGGGTCTCCCACCCGGTGGTGTTGCAGTTATTGGGCGAGCACAATGTGCACAATGCTTTAATTGCCGCCGGTTGCGCGTTTGCCAGCGGTATTCCGGCG
Source organism: Microbulbifer sp. MI-G (assembly GCF_030440425.1). NCBI lineage: Bacteria > Pseudomonadati > Pseudomonadota > Gammaproteobacteria > Cellvibrionales > Microbulbiferaceae > Microbulbifer > Microbulbifer spongiae. The sequence continues at coordinate 2,864,506 of NZ_CP098023.1, read as the reverse complement.
GTGGACATTGCCCGCGGCCTCGCCGGTCTCGGCGGTGTGGCCGGGCGCCTGCAGGCGCGCCGGGGCATCCTTGGTGCAACGGTAATCGACGATAGCTACAACGCAAATCCGGGTTCTGTGGGTGCGGCCATTGAATTGCTGGCGCAGCGACCCGGCAGGAAAATCCTGGTTCTCGGCGATATGGCTGAACTGGGGCCTGACGCGGAAGCGCTGCATCGCAGTGTCGGTGCCCTGGCGCGCAAACGCGGCCTCGATGCTCTATTTACTCTGGGGCCGCTGGGCACTGCCGCCAGTATGGCCTTTGGCGCGGGCCATCGTGAAGCCCTGCACAATTACCGGGAGAGAGCGCCGTTGATAGCGGCGGTGTCCCGCGAACTGGACAGGCATACCACCGTATTGGTCAAGGGTTCACGCAGTGCCCGAATGGAACTGGTGGCCCAGGCACTGCTCGGCAACAGCAGGGGAGAGAAGTAATGCTGCTTTGGCTGGCAGAAGTATTACAAAAATATGTAAGCACCTTTGCGGTCTTCAATTACCTGACTGTGCGTGCAATTCTGGCGGCGCTGACTGCTCTGGGAATTTCCCTGGTTGTGGGGCCGCGTATGATCAACTGGTTGAACCAATTGCAGGTAGGGCAGGCCGTTCGCGATGACGGCCCGCAGAGTCACCTGAGCAAATCCGGTACGCCTACCATGGGCGGCACACTGATCCTCGCCTCGATTTTTTCCTCGGCACTGCTGTGGTCGGACCTGGGTAACCGCTATGTCTGGGTTACGTTACTGGTGATTTTTATTTTTGGGGCAGTCGGATTTGTGGATGACTACAAAAAAGTTGTGCACAAAAATCCCCGCGGTCTGATTGCCCGCTGGAAGTATTTCTGGCAGTCCATCGCCGGCCTGGGCGCGGCGACCTATTTGTATTTCAGTGCAGTAAGTCCTGCTGAGACACAGTTTTTTGTACCTTTTTTCAAAGATGTTGCCATCAATCTGGGTCCGGTCAGTTTTGTTTTGCTGACATATTTTGTGGTGGTGGGCTCCAGCAATGCCGTGAACCTCACCGATGGCCTCGATGGCCTGGCCATTATGCCCACAGTGATGGTGGGGGGCGCCCTGGGTGTTATCGCCTATTTATCCGGGCATGTAGAGTTCGCCAATTATCTGCATATACCGGCGATTGCCGGTGCCGGGGAACTGGCGGTCATCTGTGCGGCCCTGTGTGGCGCGGGGCTCGGGTTTTTGTGGTTTAACACCTATCCGGCGCAGGTGTTTATGGGGGATGTGGGTGCACTGGCCCTTGGCGCGGCACTGGGAATAGTCGCGGTAATCACCCGCCATGAAATCGTGTTGTTCATCATGGGTGGAGTGTTCGTCATGGAGACGGTATCCGTGATCCTGCAGGTGGCGTCGTTCAAACTGACCGGCAGACGTATTTTTCGCATGGCGCCACTGCACCACCATTTTGAACTGAAAGGCTGGCCGGAACCGCGGGTGATTGTCCGTTTCTGGATTATCACCGTCATCCTGGTGTTGGCTGGACTGGCGACGCTGAAACTTCGGTAATTGACACAATGAGTCTGATCGCGACTTCGCAGCGGACACTGGTAATCGGACTGGGCGCTACCGGAAAATCGGTGGTGCGCTACCTGCTGCGCATGGGTTATGCCCCCGTGGCAGCCGACAGCCGCGACCATCCGCCGGGACTCGAGGGCTTTCGCCGGGAGTTTCCGCAGGTCCCCGTGGAAACAGGATCACTGAACCCCGATACGGTGCTGGCGGCCAGCGAAATTATTGCCAGCCCCGGCATTGCGCTGGCCGAGCCCGTATTGCAGCGCGCCATGAGCGATGGTATCCCGGTGATCGGGGATATCGAGCTGTTTGCACGAGCGCTCTCCAGAGAAAAAACCTCGGTAAAGCTGGCAGCGGTCACTGGCTCAAATGGCAAAAGCACGGTGACCACCCTGCTTGGCAGGATGGCGGAAGCGTCCGGCAAAACAGTCCGGGTCGGTGGCAATATCGGTGTTCCGGTGCTCGATCTGTTACAGGGACCAATACCGCAATTGTTTGTGCTGGAGCTGTCGAGCTTTCAACTGGAAACCACCTATTCGCTGGCGCCCACAGTGGCCACTGTGTTGAATCTGAGTGCGGACCATATGGACCGCTACCCCAGCATGGTGGAATACCACCGGGCCAAACAGCGGGTTTACCGCCATGCGCAGCAGTTTGTCATCAACCGCGCCGACTCGCTGACCCGGGCGCCTTTGTCTCAGGGTAGATGCGAGTGGAGTTTTGGTCTGGACCCGCCCGACCTGAATCAGTTCGGAATGCGCACTGTCGGTGGCCAGAACTGGCTGGCACAGGGTGCCAAAATCCTGTTACCGGTTGATGCGCTGGCAATGGTTGGCAGGCACAATGTTGCCAACGCGCTGGCCGCTTTGGCGATGGGCAATGCCATCGGTCTGCCCATGGAGGCCATGCTGTCGGTGCTGCGCACATTCAGGGGCCTGCCCCATCGCTGTGAGCGGACCGCTGACCTGGATGGCGTTGTCTATGTAAACGACTCCAAAGGCACCAATGTCGGCGCAACGCAGGCGGCGCTGGATGGATTGGCAACAGCCACCAGCAAGATAGTGCTGATTGCTGGCGGCGATGGCAAAGGGGCAGATTTTTCCGCGCTGAGCAACAGCGTTAGCGCATTGCGCGCGATGGTGTCCATTGGCACAGACGGTGACAGGGTCGCGCAGGTTTTTGCGGGTAAGTGTGTCATCCGCCGTGCGGCCAGCATGACCGAGGCCGTGGCACTGGCTCGATCCCTGGCGCACAGAGGCGACTATGTACTCCTGTCCCCGGCCTGTGCCAGCTTCGACATGTACCGCAATTTTGAAGCCCGCGGCGAGGATTTCCGCCAGGTGGTAGCGTCGCTCTGTGAAAGCGCTGGAGGTGCGGAGTGAACGCGTTGTTTTCGTCCCCTCAAAAGCGCGATTTCTTCGATGGGCTTTTACTGTTTAGTGTGCTGGCACTGGTCAGTATCGGTGTGGTGATGGTGGCTTCCTCCTCTATTGCCTTTGCCTCGGATGTATACGCAGACCCCTGGTACTTTCTCAAGCGGCACCTGGCTTTTCTGGCGATTGGAGGCATGGTGGCACTGGTTGTGAGCCAGATTCCCCTGGCGATCTGGTCGCGCCTGTCCTGGCCGCTGTTGTTGTTTGCCTGTCTGCTACTGATTGCGGTTCTGGTACCGGGTATCGGCCGAGAGGTGAATGGCAGCCGGCGCTGGCTGGTGTTTGGTGGTATCACCATTCAACCGGCAGAAGTGGCCAAGTTCTGTATGCTGGTTTTCTTCGCCAGTTTTTTGACTCGCCGCAACAGGCAGCTGCACCACTGGAGCAGTTTTATGGTACCGGTGACGGTGCTCGGGATCTTTGCGCTGTTACTGCTCATGCAGCCGGATTTCGGCTCGGTTGTGGTGTTATCCGGCACGGTACTGGCAATGGTTTTTCTCGGCGGTGCGCGCTTGCCGCACACCTTTTTACTGGTGTTGGCGGCAGCCAGCGGTCTGGCCTTAATGGCCCTGATGAGCCCCTATCGTTTACAGCGGTTGCTGACATTTCTGGATCCCTGGGGAGATCAATTTGCCAGTGGCTACCAGCTCACCCAGTCGCTGATCGCTTTTGGTCGCGGTGAATGGTTTGGGGTTGGCCTGGGTAACAGTGTGCAGAAACTGTTTTATTTGCCCGAGGCGCATACGGATTTTATTTTTGCCATCCTCGCCGAGGAGTGGGGTATGTTGGGAGGATTGGCTGTAATCGGCCTTTTTGTGGTGCTGACCTGTGCACTGTTGCAACTGGTGTGCAAGGCGCTGGTGCGGCAGAACTTTTTTGCCGCTCTGCTGGCTTTTGGTATGGCATTTCTGTTGGCGGGGCAGGCATTTGTGAATATGGGGGTGGCTTCGGGCCTGTTGCCCACCAAGGGGTTGACGCTGCCGTTTGTCAGTTCCGGTGGCAGTAGTCTGATAGTGTGTTGCGCGCTGTTGGGATTGGCAGTACGTATCAGCGGCGAGCTGCGCCCGAAGGCCGAGGGCCAGGGGCTTTTGCAGCAACTGCCGGTATTTTCCTGGCGCCGGACCGGGAGCCGGGGACACAGTAGGAGGGCGGTTTGATGTCCCGGGAAAGAAGCGCCTTTTCGGGTAAACGCTTGTTACTGATGGCGGGCGGCACCGGGGGACATGTCTTCCCGGCACTGGCGGTGGCCCAGGCCCTGCGGGAGCAGGGGGCCAGAGTTGAATGGCTGGGCACCCGGCATGGCATTGAAGCGCGGTTGGTGCCACCGGCCAACATCCCGCTGCACTGTATTGCAGTAGAAGGGGTGCGCGGCAAAGGCAGGCTGGCCCTGCTGAAGGCGCCTGTGCAGATTGCGCGCGCTGTGCGTCAGGCGCGTGCGGTGATCGGAAAGGTACAGCCCGATGCTGTGCTCGGATTCGGAGGATTTGTTACCGGGCCCGGCGGTGTAGCGGCGCGCCTCAGCGGTAGGCCGCTGATTATTCACGAGCAAAATGCCGTGGCAGGCACCACCAATAAGCTGCTTTCCCGTATTGCCAACCGGGTGCTCGAGGCGTTTCCCAGCGGTTTGCCGCGGGCCCGGCAAGTGGGCAACCCGGTGCGTCGTGAAATTGTCCAGTTGCCGGCGCCGCAATTGCGTATTGGCACCGAGTCGCCGCTCCGTCTGCTGGTGCTTGGTGGCAGTCTCGGAGCGGCTGCCATTAACGCAATGGTGCCAGAAGCCGTTGCCTTGCTGCCGCCGTCACTGCGCCCAAAGGTGGTGCACCAAGCGGGTGAGCGCCACCTGGCGTTGGCTCGGGAGGCCTACCGGGCAGCCGGTGTAGCGGCAGAGGTTGTGCCGTTTATTGGCGATATGGCCGAGGCATACAGCGCTGCCGACTTGATCTTGTGCCGTGCGGGAGCGCTCACGGTGTCGGAAATTGCCGCGGCCGGTATCGGTGCGATTATGGTGCCTTTTCCTTTTGCGATAGACGACCACCAGACGCGCAATGGGCAGTGGTTGCAGGATGCGGGGGGGGCGATTGTGATTCAGCAGCGCGAGATGGATGCGCAAAAGCTGTCGGAGCTTCTGCGGACATTATTGTCGGATCCGCAAAAACTGCTGGAGATGGCGCAGGCCGCGCGGAGAGTAGCGAAAGTCGATGCAACGCAGCAGGTGGTAGCCGCCTGTGGAGAGGCGCTGGCGGGATAAAGGAGAACAGTGGGTGAAAGTTGAGAGCCTTTCTTCTGAGTGGGCAAACGCAGATCAAGGTTACGCTGTACCGGCGATGCGCCGTATCCGCCGTATTCACTTTATCGGTGTGGGCGGTGCCGGTATGAGCGGCATCGCGGAGGTATTGCAAAATCAGGGATACGAGGTTTCCGGCTCCGACCTGCGCGAGTCCCCGCTGACCGAGCGATTGCGCAAGCTGGGTGTCAGGGTGGCGATCGGGCACAGCGAGGACAATATCCGGGATGTGGATGTTGTGGTGAATTCATCGGCGATCCAAGCCGATAACCCGGAATTGGCTGCGGCCCTAGAAAAGCGGATCCCGGTAGTGCGCCGTGCGGAAATGCTCGCGGAATTGATGCGCTACCGCTACGGTATTGCCGTGGCGGGCACGCACGGCAAAACCACCACTACCAGCCTGATTGCAGCTATTTTTGCTGCGGATAAAAAGGACCCTACCTTTGTGATCGGGGGCCTGGTTAATGCGGCTGGTGCCAATGCGGCACTCGGGGAGAGTCGCTACCTGATCGCCGAGGCCGATGAGAGCGATGCATCATTTATACACCTGCAGCCGATGGTGACGGTAATTACCAACATCGATGCCGATCATATGGAGACCTATGGGGGGGATTTCGAGCGGGTCAAGCAGATCTTTATTGACTTCGTGCACAACCTGCCATTTTACGGATTGGCGGTGGTCTGCGGTGATGACGCCAATGTCCAGGAGGTGATCCCGAAATTTTCCCGCCCGGTACTGACCTATGGATTTGCTGAGGGGAATGACTTCCGCATCGTCGAGGTCAATCAGGAGCCGTTGTGCAGTCACTTTACCGTGCAGCGCCCCGGAGGGGATCTGCTGCGGGTATCGGTGAACACGCCGGGCATTCACAACGTGCTCAATGCCACAGCCGCGATTGCTGTGGCTGCGGACGAAGGGATCAGTGACGAGGCCATTCGCAGGGGCCTGGAAGGTTTTCAGGGCGTGGGCCGGCGCTTTCAGATTTTTGGACATTTTTCCATAAGTGACGACAGCAGCGCGGCAAAAGTCATGCTGGTGGATGACTATGGCCACCATCCTCGGGAGGTGGCCGCAACCATCAAGACGGTGCGCGATGGCTGGCCGGACAGGCGCCTCGTGATGATTTACCAACCGCACCGCTATACCCGCACCCGGGATCTGTTTGAAGATTTCGTTCAGGTCCTGTCCGGCGTGGACAAATTAGTTTTGCTGGATGTATACAGCGCGGGCGAAGCGCCTATAGCCGGTGCCGATGGGCGCACACTAGCGCGCAGCCTGCGCAACCGCGGCCAGGTCGATCCGATTTTTGCCGAGACAATCGACCAGGTGCCGCCGGTATTGGCGGATCTTCTCGAACCGGGCGATGTGGTTCTGACCCAGGGCGCGGGCAATGTGGGCGCTTTGTCTCAGAAGTTGGCACAGTGGCGCCTGGGCGAGAAAACTGCCGGGGTCTGAGTGGTGAAGCGCACAGGAAAGCAGCCCACGAAAAAATTGGGCAGACCTGTACGCGGAGCCCGACCCATAGCCGCTCAGAAAACTACCGCACGCGGTATTGTCTGGCGCTTTGGCGTGACTTTGATACTCGCTGTGAGTCTGGCTTGCGGGCTGCTTTATGGCGGCCACTGGTTGAGGCAGAGACTTCAGGTGGTGCCACTGGGGAAAATGGATGCACTGGAGCAGGTAGAGGTCCGCGGGGTTTTTAACGCAGTGCACGAGGTGCAGTTAAAGGAAATACTGCTGCCTTATTTGCAGGCCGGTTTTTTTTCCGTGGATATCCGCGCGATGCAATCGGCGCTGTTGGCCAATCCCTGGGTCACCTCGGCGTCAGTCCGTCGACGCTGGCCGAGAGGGGTTCTGGTAGAGATTGCGGAAGCACAGCCCCTCGCGGTATGGGGAGGTGACCGGTTGCTGGTTGCGAGCGGGGCATTATTGCCAAGACCGGCACACATGCATGTGAAAGCACTGCCCGAACTCGCCGGGGATGAGTTGCTGGTGGGACAGATTATGACGCAGTACCAAGCCCTGGCGGGAATACTGACTTCCCGGGATATGGAAGTCAAACGGTTGTCATTTGACGACCTGAGTGGCTGGCGTCTGGAATTGGTATCGGGAATTGAATTAAAACTGGGGCATGACGCGCTGCTGGAACGGGTCAACCGCTTTCTCCTCCTGAGCCGCGGATTGCTCGCGCCGCATTTACACAAGGTGGCCGGGGTGGATACCCGCTATGGCAATGCAGTAGCGGTTCAGTGGAAGAATGGACAGAAGTAAACAGGGAGGCGGCGAGGGCTGCAGTTGAAAATGTGGTTTAACAGTGAAGGTGGTATTCCTGCGGGTTTTTATTGGCGAGGCCGGGCACACTGCCCTGCGAGGTTGGTAGCAATATGACACAAGTATCCGATCAGCGCATGATGGTGGGACTGGATATCGGCACTTCCAAGGTGGTCGCCATTGTGGGCGAGGTTTCCGCTGATGGCGAACTCAATATTGTCGGTATCGGTTCCCATCGCTCTACTGGAATGAAAAAGGGTGTGGTGGTGAATATCGAATCCACCGTGCAATCCATCCAGCGCGCGGTGGAAGAGGCGGAACTGATGGCGGGTTGTGAAATTCACTCCGTATATGCCGGCATCGCGGGCAGCCATATTCGCAGCCTGAACTCCCACGGTATTGTCGCCATCAAGGACCGGGAGGTGACCCAACAGGATCTCGACCGGGTGATAGATGCGGCGCGGGCGGTCGCTATTCCGGCGGACCAGAAGATTCTGCACACGCTCCCCCAGGAGTATCTGATCGATAACCAGGAGGGAGTGAAAGAACCTCTGGGCATGTCCGGGGTACGCCTGGAGGCGAAAGTGCACCTGGTCAGCGGTGCGGTCAATGCTGCGCAGAATATTGAAAAATGTATCCGCCGCTGTGGACTTGAGGTTGAGGATGTCATTCTGGAGCAACTGGCTTCCAGTTATGCAGTGCTGACCGAGGATGAGAAAGAGTTGGGGGTGTGCATGGTGGATATCGGCGGAGGCACAACCGATATCGCCGTATTTACCGGCGGCGCGATTCGTCACACCGGGGTGATACCCATCGCCGGGGACCAGGTGACCAACGATATCGCCATGGCACTGCGCACACCGACACCGCATGCAGAGGAGCTGAAAATCAAATATGCCTGCGCGCTGGCCAAACTTGCCCGGGAGGGCGAGACCATCAAGGTGCCGAGTGTGGGCGACAGGGCGCCCAGGGATTTGTCCCGGCAAGCCCTGGCGGAAGTGATAGAGCCCCGTTACGACGAATTGTTCACTCTGGTGCAGGCCGAACTGCGCCGCAGTGGTTTTGAGGACCTGTGCGCGGCGGGTGTGGTGTTGACCGGTGGCTCTCCGAAGATGGAGGGTGCCGTTGAACTGGCCGAGGAGATTTTCCATATGCCGGTGCGGCTTGCCGTCCCCCAGGGAATTTCCGGGCTCACCGATATTGTGAACAATCCAATCTACTCCACCGGGGTTGGATTATTGATGTACGCGATGCAGCAGGAAGAGGCCGCAGAAGGCAAAATGCCGCCCGCGCACAACGAAAACCAGTGGTGGGACAAAGTGAAGCACTGGTTTCGCGGCAATATGTAATAGCGTGCAACCAGAATTAGCCGCCCCGGGAGAGATTTTTTTCGGCGCGGCAGTAGAATTCGACATGAGCAAGAAAGGGGAACAGCAATGTTCGAACTAGTTGATAGTGTACAGGACAAACCTGTCATCAAGGTAATTGGTGTCGGCGGCGGCGGCGGCAATGCCGTGAAGCAGATGATTGCCAGCAATGTGGAAGGTGTGGATTTTATCTGCGCAAACACCGACGCCCAGGCCCTGAAAGATATCCAGGCGCAAACCATTTTGCAATTGGGCAGTTCCATCACCCGCGGTTTGGGTGCCGGTGCCAATCCCGATATTGGCCGCCAGTCGGCTCTGGAGGATCGCGACCGGATTGCCGAGGTATTAAGCGGTGCGGATATGGTATTTATCACCGCGGGCATGGGTGGCGGTACCGGAACCGGCGGTGCTCCGGTGGTTGCCGAGGTCGCTAAAGAACTCGGCATTCTCGCCGTAGCGGTTGTCACCCGCCCGTTCAAGATCGAGGGGCGCAAGCGCACCGTGGTGGCCGAGGAGGGTATCCTCGAACTGCGCGACAAGGTCGACTCGCTGATCACTATTCCCAACGACCGCCTGCTGGAGGTGCTGGGCAGCAAGATCACCATGAAGTCCGCCTACAAGGAGGCCGACAACGTATTGCTCGGCGCCGTGCAGGGCATTGCCGACCTGATGATCCGCCCGGGCATTATGAATGTGGACTTTGCCGATGTGCGCACCGTGATGTCCGAAATGGGCATGGCCATGATGGGTTCCGGTTCCGCTATCGGCGAAAGCCGCGCGCGTGAAGCCGCGGAAAAAGCCGTGCGCAGCCCGTTGCTGGACAATGTAAACCTGTCCGGTGCCCGCGGTATTCTGGTCAACATCATCACCGGCAGTGAAGAGTCCGGCTGCCAGGAGCTGACCCTGGGGGAGTACTCGGAAGTTGGAGAGATTGTGCAGGAGATCGCCTCTGACGAAGCCACCGTGGTGATTGGCACTGCGGTAGACGACAAACTCGGCGATGAGATGCGGGTAACGGTTGTCGCAGCGGGTCTGGGGGAGGGCACTCCGTCCTCGCGCCCGGCCAAAGTGGTGGACAACGGCCGCCGCGGGGAGGCCCGCGAGCCGGCCCGCGAGATGCGCGAACCCCACAGCGCCGCCGGTCTGTCCCCGCGGGAGAGTACAGATCCCCGCCCGCGCCTGGACGCCGAGCGCCCCAGACGCCCGGCACCGGCGCCAAGCCCGGCGGATACCGATATGGAATACCTGGATATTCCGGCCTTCCTGCGCCGCCAGGCCGACTGAGTGTCGGCACCGCAGGGGCTTCACTGCTCATGTCCATCCGGCCCCCGAGTCGGGTGCCGCCTCTGTGGTGGGACTTTCCCGGATCCAGAACGGGTCCGGGAGGGCATTGTGTATCTTGAGACAGATCCTGGATCAAGATCGAAAACTGAACCGGCCTCCCCTCTTCAGCCCGGCTGGGCTTTTATAACCCAACGACTTAGCCGCCCCGTGCCATATTTCCCTGGCAATCCACGCTGTCGATGAATAATTAACAATTTTTTACAGCGCCTGCGGCACTCAAGCACATAGAATGTTGTCTTATTGCCAAATGATGTGGCGCTCCAATCCTTGCTTGATCTATCCTCAAAGAGTGGTAGCGGCGTGTTGAGATGACCGCCTGCCCTGAATTGGTATTGGCGTCGCAATTGTGCTAGCATCGGCTGCTTGCCGCTTGGCCCACCGACGGGGAAAACACAGTTTCATGATCAAACAGCGCACGCTTAAGAATGCTATTCGCGCCACTGGTGTAGGTCTTCACTCTGGCAAAAAAGTGGTTCTCACCCTCAAGCCCGCCCCCGTAGACAGCGGCATCGTGTTCCGCAGAACGGACCTGGACCCGGTGGTGGAGATTGAGGCCCTGGCGGAAAATGTGGGCGACACCCTGCTGTCCACAACTCTGGTGAAAGACGGTGTACGCATTGCGACTGTAGAGCACCTGCTCTCGGCAATGGCGGGGCTGGGGATCGACAATGCCATTGTCGAGCTGTCCGCCCAGGAAGTCCCCATTATGGACGGCAGCGCCGGTCCGTTTGTGTTTTTGATCCAGTCCGCCGGCATCCAGGAGCAGTCTGCACCGAAAACATTCCTGCGCATCAAAAAGCCGGTTACAGTAGAAGAAGGCGACAAAACTGCCAGCTTTGTCCCGTTCGACGGCTTCAAGGTGACCTTCACCATCGACTTTGATCACCCGGTATTCCAGGGGCGCAACCTGACCTCCTCGGTGGACTTTTCCAGTACCTCCTTCGTCAAGGAGGTGAGTCGTGCGCGCACTTTCGGTTTTATGCATGAAATCGAATACTTGCGTTCCAAGGGTTTGGTGCAGGGCGGTTCCGTCGACAACGCTATTGTGATCGACCAGTACCGTATTCTGAATGAAGGTGGATTGCGGTATGAAGACGAATTTGTGAAACACAAGATTCTGGACGCCATTGGTGATTTGTACCTGCTTGGCACCAGCCTGATCGGTGAGTTTAAGGCCTTTAAATCCGGCCATGCGCTCAACAACAAATCACTGCGCCACCTGATGGCGCAGAAAGATGCCTGGGAAATGGTAACTTTCGAGAGCGAGCAGGAAGCGCCCATCTCCTACGTAAAGCCGATACTGGCAGTTTGATCCCCCGGCGGGAAGCGGGCATGATAGAGCCGCTTCTCTTTTGGCGGCAGCTGCACAACCGGTGATTGGCGCGCTGTGCGCCGCAGTGCCGGGATTCCTGGCAGGGATAATCAAAACTATAGAATGTCGACTTTCCCCCGCTTGCTATGAAAATCATTCTCGTCAACGAACGCGGCGCAACCCGCAGCTTCAATTTTGGTGGCTTGAGTAAAGCGCTGCTGGGGCTGTGCTTGCTCGGTCTCCCGGTGGGTGCCTTTTTGCTTGGCACAAATCTGTCGGTGGTGGAGACCGACCTGTTCGATGCGCGCACTGCCAAGGCGTGGGAGCGGGCCCTGCGCAAGCAGCAGGAGGAAATCGGGGCGGCCGACCGGGCGGCGCGGGAGCAGCTGGTGGCGCTGACGGTAAAACTGGCGGAGTTGCAGGCGCGCCTCACCCGTCTCGATGCGCTGGGTGAGCGCCTCACCGCCGCCGCCAACCTGGATGAGGGGGAATTTCAGTTCGGCACCCCTCCGGCGCTCGGCGGTCCGGAAGACCCCCAGGTAGCCGGTGCCTCCGAACTGCCCTACCAGTCCCCCGGATTCCTCGATGTAATCGATGATCTGTCGCAGCAGATTGATGACCGGCAGATGCAGCTCGAGATGCTCGAGTCCCTGATGGCGAACCTCAAGCTCGAGGACGAGCAGTTTATTGCCGGGCGCCCGATTACCAAGGGGTGGATGTCTTCCCGCTACGGTTATCGCACGGACCCCTTCACCGGGCGCCGCACCTGGCACAAGGGAGTGGATTTTGCCGGCAAAATGGGCTCCGATGTGGTCTCCGTCGCCGCCGGTGTGGTGACCTGGGCCGATGAACGGCACGGCTATGGCCAGTTGGTGGAAATCAATCACGGCAATGGCTATTCAACCCGCTACGGCCACAACAGCGCCCTCAAGGTTGGCCTTGGGGACGTGGTGAGAAAAGGGCAGGTCATTGCCCAGATGGGTTCCAGCGGGCGCTCTACCGGCCCCCATGTACACTTCGAAATCTTCAAGAACAATCGCGCCGTCGACCCGGCCAGCTATATCCGTCGCACCGGCAGATAGCAACTACGCTTCCCATACGCGCAAGCGCTGGCAACCGGCATCGGAGTTGCCAGCATCAGCGCCTTCCTGTTTACTTGCACCCCTCGCATAAAGGAGCGTCGGTGCAGCACACTGCCCAGCATTCGCACTGACAGTGCACATAAGATAAGTGGTTTCAAGACAATGATTGGCAAACTGATTAAATCGGTCTTTGGTTCTAAAAATGATCGCGAGCTGAAGCGCATGCGGCGGGTCGTGGACAAAATCAACGCGCTGGAGGGGGCGTTCCAGAAGCTGGACGACTCGGCGCTGCGCGCCAAAACGGCACAATTCCAACAGCGCCTTGCGGACGGGGAAACGCTCGACCAGCTCCTGCCGGAGGCCTTCGCTGCGGTGCGTGAAGCCAGCCGCCGCACATTGGGCCTGCGCCATTTTGATGTGCAGCTGATCGGTGGCATGACCCTGCACGAGGGACGCATTGCAGAGATGCGCACCGGTGAGGGCAAGACCCTGGTGGCAACCCTGCCCGCCTACCTGAATGCCCTGGAGGGCAAGGGGGTGCATATTGTCACGGTGAACGACTACCTTGCCTCGCGGGATGCCAACTGGATGCGCCCCGTATATGAGTTTCTCGGCCTGAGTGTGGGGGTGATTGTTTCCCAGCAGCAACCCGACGAGAAAAAAGCCGCCTACCAGGCAGATGTCACCTACGGCACCAACAACGAGTTCGGCTTCGATTACCTGCGCGACAATATGGTGCTGCGCAAGGAGGACCGCACCCAGCGCCCACAGAATTTTGCCATCGTGGACGAGGTGGACTCCATCCTGATCGACGAGGCGCGCACACCGCTGATCATTTCCGGTGCCGCCGAGGATTCCTCCCACCTGTATACCGCCATGAACAAGCTGGTGCCACAGTTGTCTCGTGCCGAGGAGGGCGGCGAGGGCCACTACACCGTGGACGAGAAAACCCGCCAGGTGGAGTTGACCGAACAGGGGCACCTGCTGATTGAAGAGCTGCTTTCCCGTTCCGGCCTGATGAAGGAGGATGAATCCCTCTATGCCCCCGGCAACCTGGGGCTGCTGCACCATGTTCACGCCGCGCTGCGCGCCCATGTGCTGTTCAGCCGGGATGTGGACTACATCGTACAGAATGGCCAGGTTGTTCTGATTGACGAGCACACCGGCCGCACCATGCCGGGGCGCCGCCTTTCCGAAGGCCTGCACCAGGCCCTGGAGGCGAAAGAGAGGGTACAGATCCAGAGCGAGAGCCAGACACTCGCCTCCACCACGTTTCAGAACCTGTTTCGCTTTTACCCCAAACTGGCCGGCATGACGGGTACCGCGGATACCGAAGCATTCGAATTCCAGCAGATTTACGCGCTGGACGTGGTGGTGATTCCCACCAACGTGGCGGTTTTGCGCGAAGACCGCAATGACCTGGTGTACCTGAGCAAAGAGGAGAAGATGGAAGCCATCATCGAGGATATCAAGCACTGCCGCGAAAAGCAGGCGCCGATCCTGGTGGGTACCGCTTCCATCGAAACTTCCGAGGAGATGTCGCGCCGGTTGCAGAGAGCAGGTATCAAGCACCAGGTGCTAAACGCAAAATATCATGAACGCGAAGCGCAAATTATCGCCCAGGCGGGCCGCCCCGGAACCGTCACTATCGCCACCAATATGGCCGGCCGCGGGACCGATATCGTGCTCGGCGGCAACTGGGAAGCCGAGGTGGCAGCGCTCGGCCAGGAGCGAAGCCGTGAACTCAGCGAGGCCGAGATTGCTGCGGTGAAGGAAGACTGGCAGAAGCGCCACGATCAGGTCATTGAAGCGGGGGGCCTGCATATTGTCGGCACCGAGCGCCACGAGTCCCGCCGCATCGACAATCAGCTGCGCGGTCGCGCCGGACGCCAGGGCGATCCCGGTGTCACTCGTTTCTACCTATCCCTGGAAGACAACCTGATGCGTATCTTCGCCTCAGACCGGGTCAAGCACTTTATGCAGATGCTGGGTATGGAGCGCGGTGAAGCTATTGAGCACCGCATGGTATCCAATGCCATCGAAAAGGCCCAGCGTCGCGTTGAGGGTCGCAATTTCGATATCCGCAAGCAGCTGCTGGAATACGATGATGTGGCCAATGACCAGCGCCAGGTGATCTACGGCCAGCGCAATGAACTGCTGGAAGCGGACAGCATCAGCGATACCATCACTGCCATTCGCTCGGATGTGGTGAACGGAATGATTTCCGCCTCGGTGCCGCCCCAGAGTGTGGAGGAGCAGTGGGATATCCCTGCGCTGGAGCAGCAGCTGGCCGGAGAACTGGGTATTGAACTGCCGGTGCAGCAATGGCTCGATGCGGACCGCACCCTGCATGAAGAAAGTCTGCGCGAAAAGATCATCAGTGCGGCCCAGGAGGCCTATGTGGGCAAAGTGGTGCGGATCGGCGAATCCTCCGGCGATGCCAACCTGATGCCCACCATAGAGCGGCAGATTATGCTGCAGGTGCTGGACCAGCTCTGGAAGGAGCATCTCTCCAGTATGGATCACCTGCGAGCGGGCATCGGCTTGCGCGCCTACGCCAACAAGAACCCCAAGCAGGAGTTCAAACGCGAGTCTTTCCACCTGTTCCAGAGTATGCTGGAAAATCTCAAGCATGAAGTGGTGCGCATCCTCGCCCATGTGGAGCCCATGACCCGCGAACAGATGGAGGAGATGGAGCAGCGCCGCCTGGAGGAGCAGCGCAGGCAACAGTTGGAGTTGCGCCACGCCCAGGCCTCGGCACTGGGGGAGAGCGCGCCGCAGCAACAAGCCGCTCCTGCCCGTCGCGGGCCCAAAGTGGGCCGCAACGACCCCTGCCCCTGTGGCTCCGGCAAAAAATTCAAGCAGTGCCACGGTAGGCTGGCTTCCCCCACCCAAAGCTCTTAGTCCCGTGGATGAGAGCATCTGGCAAGCCAGTGAAAACCCCCTGCCAATTGCAGGGGGGTTTTTTGGCAATCAGGAAAGCATAATCTGCGGAATGAAACCTGTATACCGCAGAAAAAATCGGAAAGGGCTTGTCAGACGCCCGGATCACTTTGATAATGTTGCTTTTTATGCCCCGACCAGGCCCTGCAAGCCCTGCGCCGGGGCAGCCCGCGAGTGTGACCGCCATGGCCCAATCACCACTGCCCCCCGTGAAGGGGGTACGCCTTGCCAGCGTCCCCGCCAGTCTCCAAGACTGGCAGCGCGATGACCTGTTGCTGGTCGAAATTGACAAAGGCGCCGCTGTCTCTGCTGTGTTTACACAAAATCCCTTTGCTGCAGCGCCGGTGGTGGTGGCCAGGGAACACCTCCGCCGGGGGCGGATTCGCGCCCTGCTGGTGAATGCCGGCAGCGCCAATGCCGCCACCGGGGCGCGCGGGCTCAAGGATGCACGGGCCTGCTGTGCCGCCGTGGCCGAGACCCTGGCCGTGCGCCCGGAACAGGTTCTGCCTTTTAGCACCGGCGTCATCGGCGAGCACCTGCCGCTGCAGAAACTGCTGGACGCTATTCCCCCAGCCGCCGCGCAGTTGTGCCAGCGGGGCTGGGATTGCGCCGCACAGGCAATCCTCACCACCGACACTCGCGCCAAAACTGCCAGCCGCACCCTGGAGATCAACGGTGAGCAGCTTACCGTTACCGGCATCGCCAAGGGTGCCGGTATGATCCAGCCGAATATGGCCACCATGCTCGCCTATGTCGCCACCGATGCCGCCATTGCCCAGTCCTTGCTGGATACTCTGGCGAAAGAGGCGGTGGGGGCTTCCTTCAATCGCATCTGTGTGGACGGGGATACCTCCACCAACGATGCCTGTGTCCTGATTGCCACGGGTGCGGCGGGCGGGCCGGATATAACACCCGGGGATGCGGGTTATCGCGCCCTGCGCCAGGCCATCACAGAGGTCCATATCGCCCTCGCCCAGGCGATCGTGCAAGACGGAGAGGGGGCCAGCAAGTTTGTCACCGTGCAGGTGACGGAGGCGAAAAGCCCCGAGGAGGCCCTGGCGGTAGCCTTTGCCGTGGGCCGCTCGCCGCTGGTCAAAACCGCCCTCTACGCCTCGGACCCGAACTGGGGGCGGCTGGTGATGGCCATTGGCAATGGCATACGGGGCGGATTGGATACCCGGCGGGTGCATATCTCCCTGGACGAGGTAGCGGTGGTGGAGGCTGGCAGCCGCGCCCTGGCTACCGGGAGGCCCAGGGCGCGGCGGTGTTCGCCAAAGCGGCCTTTACCATCCATATTGCACTGGGCCGCGGCCACTGCAGTGAGCATATCTGGACCTGTGACTTCTCCCACGGGTATGTCACCATCAATGCCGAATACCGGTCCTGAGGAGTCACCGTGGAGGAAACCGTGCATGTTGCCGTTGGGGTGGTGGTGCGCAGCGACGGCAAAATCCTGATCGCCCGCCGCCTCCGGCACCAGCATATGGGAGGGTGCTGGGAATTTCCCGGAGGCAAGGTGGAAGCGGGGGAAAGTGTCCAGCAGGCCCTTTGCCGCGAACTGCGCGAGGAAGTGGCCATCGCAGTGCGCACACTGGAGCCGCTGGTGGCCATCCGCCATGCCTACCGGGAAAAAACCGTGTTGCTGGATACCTGGCAGGTCACGGCGTTTTCCGGCCAGGCTGAGGGCCGGGAGGGCCAGGAGATTGCCTGGGTGGCATTGCGGGCACTGGACCAGTACCACTTTCCCGATGCCAATCGGGGAATAATCACTGCGCTCAAAAGGGCGCGACCAGGTACGGCACACAGCGCCCGGGGACGGTAATCCAGCCGCTTGTGAACCAGCTTGTACTTGGCTAGTGCCTGGGTTGGTCCGGGCCTGGTCCGGCCCCCGGCACCTCGCCGCAGACCGGTTCGCCCGCTATCCTGTGCCCTTCACTGGCCCATTCGCCCAGGTCGATCAACTTGCAGCGCTCGCTGCAAAACGGCCTGAAAGGAAACCGGTCACTCCACGCGATGGGTGTCTTGCAGGTGGGGCAGTTACAGGTGGGGGCGGCTTTGCGTTTGTTCATGGAGACTAGGATACCGGTAATTGGTGGGCTGGTCATCTGAATGTGCGCCCCGGTAGTTAGGGTGTGGCAGCGGCCAATTGCAGATAGCGGTTGTGCAGAGTTTCCACCTGGGCCTGCAATGCCGCCAAACCGGCTGCATTGTCCAGTACATCGTCGGCTTGTGCCAGGCGCTGCTCCCGGCTCAGCTGCGCTGCCATGACCTTGCTGACATGTGCCCCGGAACAACTGTCCCTGGCGCAGGCGCGGGCAATCTGCAGGGATTCGGGCAGGTCGATCACACAGATCCGGTCTACCAGCTGATCCTGGCCCGACTCTATCAGCAGGGGGGATTCCAGAATGGCGTAGGGCCCCGGGCTCCGATTGAGTGCGGTGCTGATTTCCTCCCGGATCAACGGATGCAGCAACTGCTCCAGCCAGGCCCGCTCGGCGGGATCGTCAAATACCCGGGTACGCAGTGCGGCCCGGTCCAGGGCGCCGTTTTCAAGCAGTATGGCGCCACCAAAGTGCCGGGCGATCTCCTCCAGGGCCGGTTGGCCCGGCTGCACCACCACCCGTGCGGCCCAGTCCGCATCCACAACAGGAATACCCAATGCGCGGAAGCACCCGGCAGCGGCCGACTTGCCACTGCCGATACCACCGGTCAGGCCAACCCTAAACAAGGTATTGTCTCCCCTGGTGAAACCCGGAGCCCAGTGTACGGCAAGTTGTCGGGTCTGCCCAAGGGCACAGGGGCATCAGTGGTCGAGGCCGGCAAAGTTCAGGTACCAGTGCAGTATCCGCTCCCCCCACAGCATGGCAATCCAGCCGGCGCCGGCCAGGTAGGGGCCAAAGGCCATGGGCAGGTTGCGGTCGCGCCCCGCCACCAGGCTCCAGGTGATCCCGACTACAGCGCCCACCGCTGCCGAGAGCAGGATCACCATGGGCAGCACCTGCCAGCCAAACCAGGCCCCGATGGCGGCCAAGATCTTGAAGTCCCCGGCGCCCATGCCCTCCTTGCCGGTGACCAGCCTGAAGCCGTGAAACACCAGCCACAGGGCGCCGTAGCCCGCCGCGGCCCCGATCACCGCATCTTCCAGGGGCACAAACAGGCTCTGGAGGTTGATCAGCAGCCCGGCCCACAGCAACGGCAGGGTAATACTGTCAGGCAGCAGTTGCTTGTCGAAGTCGATAGCGGTCAGGGCCACCAGGGCCCAGGTCAACCCACAGCCCGCCAGGGCCTGCCAGGTAAAGCCCAGCTGCCAGACCACAACCGCAGTCAGGACCCCGGTGACCAGCTCCACCAGGGGATAGCGGACGGAAATGCCAGCACCGCAGGCGGCGCAGCGGCCGCGCAGAAGCAGATAGCTGATCACCGGGACGTTTTGCCAGGGTTTGATTTCCGCTCGGCAGTGGGGACAGCGGGAACGGGGCTGCATCAGATTGAATGGAGCGGCGAGGGCTTTCTGCTCCGCAGCATCCAACTGGATATCAAAGTAGCGAAAACACTCCCGCTTGTAGTCCCGTTCCATCATCTCGGGCAGGCGGAGAATCACCACATTGAGAAAACTGCCGATCAACAGGCCGAGAAGAAAAGCGCTGCTTATGAGCAGTGCTATATTATTTACCAAGGTGTGTTACCTATCTATCCTTAAATTACATTTCCAAGATTGAAAATTGGAAGGTACATGGCAACCATCAGACCACCGACCAGCACTCCAAGAACTGCCATGATCATAGGTTCAAGGAGGGTGGTGAGGTTGTCAATCAAATTGTCTACGGCTTCTTCATAAAAGTCAGCGGCTTTAGAAAGCATTTCGTCTAGAGCACCAGACTCTTCACCAATCGCTGTCATCTGAACTAACATAACTGGGTAAAGGCCAGACTCGCGCATGGCAGCGTTGAGGGGGATACCAGTGGCAACAGAATCCCTGATTTTGAGCGTTGCTTCCTCATAAATAGAATTTCCCGTTGCTCCAGCAACGGACTTAAGCGCATCAATTAGAGGGACACCGGCGGCAAAGGTGGTTGACATGGTACGGGCAAACCGAGCGGCAATAGAGTTATATGTGATATTGCCTAATATGGGCAGCTTGAGCACAAGCCTGTCAAAAGCTTCTGCGATGCGTTTGTTGCGTTTTTTGGCTTCAATTAATCCACCTATAAGACCAACTGTCACAAGTAAAGCAAAGAACCAGTTTGCTTGCATCCACTCGGATATGCTTACGACTAAAAGAGTAAAGGCGGGAAGGTCGGCTCCAAAACCAGAAAAGGTTTCGGCAAATTGTGGGACTACTTTGATTAATAGAATTGAAGTGACAATAATTGCTATCACAATAACAGCAATGGGGTAGGTCATTGCCTTTTTGATTTTTGCTTTCAAAGACTCAGTTTTTTCTTTATAGGTGGCAATACGATCCAGCATTGTCTCCAGAGCACCGGATTGTTCACCAGAAGCGACAAGATTGCAAAATAGGTTATCAAAATGAAGAGGGTGTTTACGGAGTGCATCGGCAAAGGCGGTGCCCGAGGCCACATCGTCTCGAATCTTGTAGATCAGTTCTTTCAAGCCTTGGTTATCCAGGCCATCGGCGACGATCTCAAAGCTCTGGACCAACGGCACCCCTGCTTTCATCATGGTAGCCATCTGGCGGGTAAACAGGGCGATATCCGCGGGCTTGACTTTTTTCTTGCCGCCGCCGAACAGTGGTTTCGGTTTCTTCTGCACGCGGTTGGCGATAATGCCCTGCTTGCGCAATTGCGCCTTGACCAGCGCCGCGCTGGTGCCGCTGATCTCCCCCTGGACCTTGGCCCCTTTGCTATCCACGCCTTTATAGAGGTAGGCGACCGCTGTGGCGTTGGCCATAAATGCTATTCCTGCTTGTTATTTCACTGTGGCAATCAAAATTCCGGCACACTTGTGCAGTTGCTGGCTTGGCGTGAGTGGCCAGGGCATCCAGTTTTATACTGTAACTTATCCAGCTCTCTTTGGGGCAGAAGATACAATAGGGGGACATTTAATCCTTGGTCACCCGGTTGGCCTCCTCCAGGCTGGTAATGCCCATGACCACTTTGCGCAAAGCCGAGGTCCTCAGGTTGTTGAAGCCCTCCTCGCGGGCCTGGTCGGCAATCTGAATCGAGTTGCCGCCCTCCATTATAATTCTGGAGATGCCATCGGTAATGCGAACCACTTCATACACCCCCACGCGTCCCTTGTAGCCTTTGGAGCAGTGCTCGCAACCCACCGGCTGGAACAGCGTCCAGGTGTTTTTGGGGAGGGTCACTGCGGCAAAGCCCTCTGCCGACAGTACCTCATGTGGCAGTGTGACGGGTTTTTTGCACTCATTGCACAGCCGCCGTGCCAATCGCTGGGCGATAATCACACTCACCGAGGTGGCGATATTAAAGGTGGGCACACCCATATTCATCAAGCGCGTGAGGGTTTCCGGGGCCGAGTTGGTGTGCAGGGTGGACAACACCAGGTGCCCGGTCTGTGCGGCCTTGATGGCAATCTCGGCGGTCTCCAGGTCGCGGATCTCCCCTACCATCACGATGTCCGGGTCCTGGCGCAGGAAGGAGCGCAGGGCCTCGGCAAAGTCCAGTCCCACCTTGGCGGAGACATTCACCTGGTTGACCCCCTCCAGGTTGATTTCCACCGGGTCTTCCGCGGTGGAGATATTGCGTTCCGGGGTGTTGAGAATATTGAGCCCGGTGTAGAGGGACACGGTTTTGCCGGAACCGGTGGGGCCGGTCACCAGGATCATGCCCTGGGGCTGGGCCAGGGCGTCCATATACAGTTGTTTTTGCTCCTCTTCATAGCCCAGTGCATCGATACCCAACTGGGCGGAAGAGGGGTCCAGAATCCGCAGCACGATCTTTTCCCCCCACAGGGTGGGCAGGCTGTTGACGCGGAAATCGATGGCCTTGGTTTTTGACAGCTTCATCTTGATGCGCCCATCTTGGGGTACGCGCCGTTCGGAGATATCCATTTTCGACATCACCTTCAGGCGCGCGGAGAGGCGGGGTGCCAACTGGATGGGGGGTTTGGCCACTTCGTGCAGTACGCCATCGGTGCGGAAGCGGACCCGGTAGGTTTTTTCGTAGGGCTCGAAGTGAATATCCGAGGCGCCGCTGCGTATCGCATCCAGAAGCACCTTGTTCACAAAGCGTACAACAGGGGCCTCGTCACCGCCGGGTTCTTCGTCATCTTGTGCCGGCTCGTCGCTGCCCACCTCCAGGGCGTCCAGCGCTTCGTCGTCCATGCCCTCCAGGCCCGCACCCATATCGCTGTTATGGGACAGGTAACTCTCGATGGCTTTCGCCAGCTTGTCCGCCTCCACCAGCACCGCGTCGGTACTGAGGCCGGTGTTGAAATTGATTTCATCCAGCCCCGCCAGGTTGGTGGGGTCTGCCACGGCCACAAACAGGCGGTTGCCCCGCTGGTAAAGGGGCAGGGCAAAATGTTTGGCGATCAGTTTTTCATCGACGACTTCCCTGGGGATCAGCTCGAAGTTGTAACTGCCAAGCTCAAACAAGGGGGTGCCAAAGGCTTGGGCGGCAATCCCGGCAAGCTCGCGGGCCTTGACCAGTTTGGCCTCCACCGCGTGCTGGGCAAAGGTCTGGTTTTCCCGCCGCGCCGCCTGGGTGGCAGCAGCAGCCGTGGTTGCGTCGAGAATCTGGTCTGCCACCAGGCGTTTGGCCAGGCCGCTGAGGGGGGGAGCTGTCATGGAATACACCGCCGCAAAAAGTTACCGAACCCTTGACAAAGAGGAGTGCTATTTTACCCCACTACTTCTGGGTAAAAAGGCCAAGGGTCAGGGCCAAATATAACGAAAGAACCCCTATCAGCCAAACCAAGCTGTATTGGCCGTCAGATAAAAATATAAAATCAATTCGTTAAATATTGACAAATTTTGTCACTGACGGCTGATTCTGGTCAGCTCTTGCTTACCGAGAAACGGCCGCAGACAGGATAAGTGATACAGATCCCATTTATGCCAAAGGCCCTAGGCTTTTGCTTGTCAGAATTGGCACAATCCTTGTATATTGTTTTACGACTTCCTCACGGGATTCACCTTACAAGACAAGTGTATGGAGACGGTTACAATGAAAAAGCAACAGGGTTTTACTCTTATTGAATTAATGATTGTCGTAGCGATTATCGGCATTCTTGCTGCGGTGGCCATTCCGCAATACCAAAATTATGTGGCTAAGTCCCAGGTTAGCCGTGTTATGCAGGAGACAGCAGCTTTGAAAACAGCGATTGAAACCTGTTTACTGGAGGGGATTACCACTGAGGCCAATTGTGCGCTTGGTTGGACCGAGAGTAATCTGTTGCTCGGTACTGGTGGTGGTAGCGGCTCTGGTTCAACCCGAGCCAACACAACAGGATTAGTAATTGCATTTAGTTCCACAGCTGATACCACTATTACAGCAAAATTTGGCCAGCAAGCTGCAACCGCTCTAAGTGGCAAAGAGCTAATCTGGACTCGTACCAATAAAGGAGTTTGGAGCTGCGCTACTGATGTTGATGATGAATATCGACCTTCAAGCTGTGATGAAAAGTCAGGTTAAGTGATAAAAGCCAAAGTTTGCAGTACAGATAGTATTTAATACTGCATACAAGAAGGGCACCTTTGGTGCCCTTTTTCTTGGGTAAAAATGGAGCAAAAGTGCTAAAAAGGATCGTAATTTATACTTTAATTTTATTTTTTATGGGCCTGCCAACTTTTTTTTGGGTTACATATAGATTGGAGGTCAAGAGGGCTTTTTATCCCATAGAGTCTGCAGCAGCTTATTTTACTATTCAGTGCTCTGAAGTTGCGCCAGGCTGGATGTATGAAGCTTTGGAGTATGCAATTTTTGAAGGGTGGGCCCTTGCCAATCAGCTGGCATATGTTTCACCCGAAGGCGAATTGCATCATTGTGAAAGTGGCTGGTTAGGGCCAGTAATATTCTCTTCAAAAATTGATAAAAATACGCGCTTCCGTTTTGCAAGTATGTCTAAGTTATTTGTCGCAGATACCGCGCTAGAATTCATTAATGATGAACTTTTAAAATTGGATGATGATTTAATTAAATTTCTCCCTGCTTTGAATGAGGTTCAAGATCGACGTGTAGAGCAAATTAAGGTGGAACAACTTCTTACGCACTCGGCCGGTTTTGACCGAGAGAGAAGTGGCGATCCAATGTTCACACCTTGGAGAAAACCATGGTGTCCATATCAGCCCGAAAGATTAGCAAGTCTTACGTTAGATTTTTATCCTGGTGAACGCTTTGTATACTCTAACCTGGGATACTGTTTTCTTGGTATTGTAGTAGAGCAAGTATCGGGACAAGAATTTAAAGACTTAATATCAACTAGATATGCGCTCAAAAGTAAGCGCGTTAAGTTTGTAGAGAATGAATACTTCCCTGATGAAGTGGAGTACGATTTTCGCAATAGTAATTTTTTTGGTAGAGAGTATACAAGTAGTTTCGATTTTCATGCCTTATCTTCATCGGCGGGACTAAGCGGGAATGCATCTGCGCTTGCCGATAAAGTGAATATTATGCTATCAAGAAAGCCTTTGAATTTGCTTTCCGGATTTCCTGTTAAAAATTGCGATGTTGGGCTCCTAGAGAATTGCTTTGGGTACGGTTTATTTGAATATCGACTCGATGATCAATCCTTTTCTGTTTATATACAATCAGGTCATTTGTTCGGGATGGCGGGTTCTGTGGTAATTGATGAGTTTGGAGGAGTGACAGTTCGGCTGGGGAATGGAGCGCCAAATGGTCCTGCAAATGATGGTATGAATAAATTTCTGTATAAGACACTGGCTAACTATTATAACCAGTATTAACAATGAATGAGCCAGTCAAGCTTAAATCTTATTTTCCACATTTGGATGGATTAAGAGCCATAGCAATTGCAATGGTTGTACTTTTCCATGCGGGTGTTCCTGGATTTTCTGGTGGGTTTGTCGGGGTTGATATTTTTTTTGTTCTCTCTGGATATTTGGTAACGCGGAGTCTTCAGCGTGAACCAAAACTTCTTGAATTCTATAAAAAAAGGGCAAGACGTCTAATGCCTGCTCTTTCACTAATGCTAATGGTTTATCTATTGGTCTTTTATTCTATAAGACCGAACTATCCCCATTTGCGGGATGCTGCCATTGCTTTTTTTTATCTTTCCGACTATGCGGCAGCTTATGGAGATATTCCAGACTATCTAAAGCATACCTGGAGCCTATCAGTTGAAGAGCAATTTTATTTAATATGGCCGTTATTGTTTTTATACTTAAAGCCAAAATTGTGGCATATTATATTTGCCTATGTTTTTTTTTCTGCATGGAGGTGGGTCCAAAATGACTGGGTAGTTACCTATTATAGTTTTGATACTCGTCTTTCAGCTTTGTTGTTGGGGTGCGCCCTTGCACATTGGAAAATTAAACCATTGGCAACCTCTTGGCTGCCATTGATTTTGCTTGGGCTTTGTTGTTTCCACTATTATAGTAAAGATCCTTTTTTTCAGGATTGGGGTGTGATGATTGTAGAGATATCCTCAGCCCTGACTATTATTTTTCTGCCTCCAGGATGGCTTTTGAATCGCTTCTTGATTTATTTTGGGAGGATTTCTTACGGTATTTATTTGTGGCATTATCCAGCAATTCGTATCGCTCAGGAATTTAATGCGACTTGGCCTGTTTTATTGTTGGTGGGGGCCGTTATAGGTATAGGTGGGGCTATGCTATCTTATCACTTTTTAGAATCAAGATTTCTTGAAAATGGGAGAGGAAAAACGTTAGTTGCTACAAGGAAGGCTATTCTGTAAATGAACAGATAACTTTTCCGCCAATATTTTTCTGGCAAATCTTATTTATCAAGTTCTACTTGTTTAGCAGTGGTCTAGATAAATTAAACTCGTGAGAAGGACTGATTAGCCCAAGATGCACGCTCTTGATTGTGTTTATACAATTTTAAATATTTTGTTTTCAATTGAGATCTGGCAAAGGTAGCGAATTTGTAGGGAGAGTTATTGGGTGAGTGTAGAAAAGCGAAGTGATGTCAAAAGTGTTCCTCTTTTAAGATTGAGCACGCATGCCAAAGTGCTACAGCGAATATAGGAATAAGTCTTTAAAAAACACAAAATCAAGAAAAAATCCCCTGTAAAAACCACGCCTTGGAAGTCAGATCCTGAAAGACCCAGTAGAGCCCGCCGTTTTCGCCTTTCGCCATATAGTAATTCCGCCCGTGATGGCCGTGTTGCCACCAGTTACCATCGATCCGCTCGGGGCCCTGCAGCAGGTGCAACTCTCCGCGGTAAAACAGCTTGTGGCCGCGGTGCACTAATGGGCTGGGACGGGGCAGCAGCCAGTTGGGGCGGGGGGATGACAAGGCGGAGGTGGGGGGCGCTTTTGCGCGCAACTGCCAGGCAGGGGCGGTATGCCGGCGCGCTGCCAGGCCCGCTCGGGCAGGTCGCCGTCCTTCAAGGCAATCGTGGACAGGGCCTGGTGACCCAGGCGGGCTTTGAGTTTGTCCAGCAGCGCCTGGCCGCCTTTATCAAGCAGTGCTTCTGTTTCCCGTGCCAGGGGCTCTGGCTGGCTGCACACCAGGCGCAGTGTGCGCACCGGGTGGGCGGGCGCTGCCTTTGTCAGTTGCAGCCTGGTTAATGTCAACAGGCGCTGGGGTGCCAGCGGAGCGCGGGGAAAGCACGGGTGGCGCTGCAGTGACTCGCACACTGCTCTGAGCAGGCGGCTGGCAGGAAACGGCAATTGCTCGCGGTTTTCCAGCGGTGTGCGAAGACCCAGCACACTATGGCACCGGGCAGAGGGGTGATCGCCGTAGGCCGAATAATGCCGGCTGCCGTTTAGACGGGTGAGATACTCCACAAAGGAGCGGCCAAAGCGGGAATTCAGCTCGGACAGGGGCATGGTGCGTAACTGATGCACCCGCCGGATACCACAGGCATGGAGTTGGGTAATGGTGCGATGGTCGCAGTCGAGGAGTTTACTCGGGGCGCTATCGATCCACTGTTGCCGCTGTTGCGGGCTGGGCGCGCTATGGGTGTGTGTCAGCCACCGCCGATGCGATGGCAACTGGCTGAGCAGGCGTGCGGCACTGGGGTTGTGGCCGAGGCCCATGAGCCCGTTGAGGTTCATCTGTTCCAGTGCCTGTTGCACTTGATCCAGCAGGACCCTGAGTCCGCCACAGGTTTTCAGGCAGCCACTTAAATCCAGCAGCAGGCAGGCCGGGCGGCAGCCCCACTGGGCCAGTTGCGCCAACTGCTGCTGCTCCTGTGCCCGGTCCCGTTGCAGCAGCGGAAGACTGCTAGTGCGCGCGCAGATGGTGGCGCTACTGAGCCCCACGGCCACAACGCCCTCAGCGGCGGGGTGGATGCGGGCAACAATCCGCTGCTGTTCGCCCACCGCCAGAGCCCCGCTCTGTTCCCCCTTTGTGGGGATGGGATTGCGGGCTTCCAGGGGCAGTGTGGGCAATTGAATACAGAGCCAGAGCATGACAGCGCCCGCGTTGTTGCCAGCTCAGTGCAACGACTGGGCCGGCCCCGCCGGGTGGGCGGCGCGGGCCAAATACAGGCGCTGGCCACTGGCAGCACCGGGTTGTTGCAGCTGTTCCAGGACCAGCCGCTCGCCGTCGCTGTGCAGTTGCAGGCGCAGCCCGGCAGGGGAGGGGCTGAGCGATTCAGTGTGGGGGCGGAAATGAAAGTGCAGGCAGTTTCCACTGCGGGCGGCCAGTTGCAGGCGCTGCAGGTGTTTGACCGTGAAGGTGTGGTGGCCCTGCCAGCTGACCAGGGCCGCGCAACTGCCGGAGCAGAGGGATTGCTCGATCGCCCAGCGGGTGTCTTGCGGCCCGCGGGGGTGCACCAGCCACAGTTTGTCCAGCGCAATGCCGCTGCGGGCAAGGGCGGGGGCAAAAGGGGTCCAGGGCGGGTTGACCAGCAGTACCTGTTCACCGCGTCGGGTCAGCCGGGCGAGGGTGGGCAGCAGCAGGGAGAATTCACCAATCCCGGCTTCCCCCGGCAGCAGTTCGGTGCTAGTACCGAGGGGCCAGCCGCACTGCGGGAGCAGGGCATCCAGGCTGGCGTAGCCGGTCGGGACAGCGGTGCGTTCGCGCACATTAGTTGTCAGAGGGCTATCCCCGTCCATGGCTCGGTATGCCGGCTGGCTGTTCAGGTTGCAGCCCTGCTGTAGAGTGATTGCGCTGTCCAAGTTTCCCTCCTCAATCCCGGCCCCCGTCCCAATGCAGGAGGTGGGTTGTGTTTTTATACAGTAGTACTGTGAATTTATACAGTAATACTGTGAATTTATACAATAATCGTCGATTGGCCGCAAGTGCCGGCAGGGTGGATCACCACTTTTTTGCCCAGAGCAAACCCGCTATGATTCCGCCTCCTTTACCGATTGCGGATGCTTCTATCTAAGGGGGTGCAGTGAGTATCAAGTCCGACAAGTGGATTCGCCGGATGGCCGAGCAGTACGGCATGATCGCGCCTTTTGAGGGGGGGCAGGTGCGCCAGGGAAAGGCGGGCGAGCGGCTGATCTCCTACGGAACCTCCAGTTACGGCTACGATGTGCGCTGTGCGGGGGAGTTCAAGATCTTTACCAATGTGCACTCCGCCACGGTGGACCCGAAGACCTTTGACGAAAACAGTTTTGTGGATGTGGAGGGGGATCACTGCGTGATCCCGCCAAACTCTTTCGCACTGGCACGCACGGTGGAATATTTCCGTATCCCGCGCTCGGTGCTCACCATCTGCCTGGGCAAGTCCACCTACGCCCGCTGCGGTATCATTGTCAATGTGACCCCGCTGGAGCCGGAGTGGGAGGGGCATGTCACCCTGGAATTTTCCAACACCACCAACCTGCCGGCCAAGATCTACGCCAACGAGGGTGTGGCGCAGATGTTGTTCTTCGAGTCCGACGAAGTGTGTGACGTTTCCTACGCAGACCGCGGCGGCAAGTACCAGGGCCAGCGGGGCGTTACCCTGCCGCGCACCTGAGGCCCGGCTCTACCGGGTTCAGGGTCCGCGATGCGGTCGCCTGCCCAGCGGGGCCCGGCGCACCTGCCGGCCCCCGGCCATTTCAACCTAATAGCGGTAGTAACGGCCGCGATAGCGGTAGTAATCCCTGCGCTTTCTCTCGCGGTCGTACAGGTAGCCGGCGCCGGCGCCGATCACAGCACCTGCAGCGGTACCTCCGGGGCGCCCGCCGCTGATCAGCGCGCCCGTTACGGCACCGATGCCGACCCCGGTACCGATACGGCGGTCCGTATCGCTCACATTGGCACAGCCCTGGCCCCCGAGGCCCGCAGCCAATACCGCGGCCAGGCTGAGATGTTTGATCACTTTGCGTCGCATAGACACCTCTGGCATAAGTTGATTGAGGGTTATGGTGTCGGCGGATAGGGCCGAACAATGTCGCAGCCAGTGTAGGGTGGGGCCGTTGCAGCAACAAATTGTGCTCAATCCAGGGCCTGTTGGAGTACAAAATACGAGCCGGGCAGAGGAGGGTTCACGGCCGCCCGATACCAGCGGGTTGATGAAATTGGGAATAGGGATGTGGCGAGACTATTATTCAACTGCCGAGGCGTGCTTTGCGGAGCAAAGCCCAATAAAAAGCGGGCCGTAATGGAGACTGGACTAACCCGGAAATACGCCCACAGCGGGTGACCACTGGTCTGAATGATTTCAGCGAGGTGACAGCGGGAGTAGAGCCAGTCAGCTTAAAGAGGGAGCGGTCGAAATGAATTCGGCCGCAAATTATTTTTTACCGGATGATTTGATCCCTGCACTGAATTTCCCCGTCCCATTTTCGGCACTGCTGCCTTACGGCGGGTCTGTGCCCACCGTACCCTAATGCAGGCCGCGCACTCAGTGGTCCCTGGTGTACACCTTTTCCCCTTCCACCCAGGTTTCCAGCACCTGCGCGCGCCAGATTGCCTGTGGGTCTATGGCAAAAATATCCCGATCCAGAAGGATAAAGTCGGCAAATTTCCCCGGCGTGAGGTTGCCGATCACCATTTCCTGGTGGCTCGCATAGGCGGCGTCCAGGGTGAAGGCGCGCAGGGCCTGTTCGAGGCTCATGGCCTCCGCCGCGCGCCAGCCCCGCTCGGGTGCGCCCTGGCGGTCGCGGCGGGTGACCGCGGCGTGCAGGCCGAAGAGCGGATTGGCCGGCTCCACCGGAAAGTCCGAACCGGCGGCAATGGGGGTGCCCTGCTTCAGCAGGGTCTGCCAGGCATAGGCCCCGGTCAGGCGCGCCTCGCCGAGGCGCGCGCCGGCCATATTTTTATCGCTGGTGGCGTGGGTGGGCTGCATGGAGGCGATCAGGTTGAGGCGCTGGAAACGGGGGATATCCTTCACCTGGAGGACCTGGGCATGCTCTACGCGGTGGCGGTGGTCTTTCTGGCTGCTGGCCTTGTGCAGGGTTTCCAGGTGGTTCAGCACGATATGGTTGGCGCGGTCGCCAATGGCGTGCACATTGATCTGAAACTGGTTATCGCTGGCAAGTTTTAGCAGCGATAGCATCTCTGCTTCCGGGTAGAGCAGCAGCCCTTTCTCCTGCGGGCGGTCGTGGTAGGGTTCCAGCAGCGCGGCACCGCGGCTGCCGAGGGCGCCATCGGCGGATAGTTTGATACTGCGCATATAGAGCCGCTCGGAGGGACTGCCGATATGCCCGGCACGCAGAAGTTTGGCGTAGTTGTGGCTGTTAACCGAGAGCATGGGGTACATCCGCAGGGGGATCGCGTTTTCCCGCGCGAGTTCCCGGTAGGCCTGCAGGGTCTGCTCGTTAATGCCGGCATCGTGCACGCTGGTCAGTCCCACAGCCAGCGCCTGCGCAAATGCATCCTGCAGGGATTTTTTATCCTGGGCCAGGGTGGGTTTGGGGATCACCCGCTGCAACAGGCCCATGGCATTGTCGATCAGTATGCCGGTGGGTTCGCCGCTGGCATCGCGCAGGATTTCCCCGCCCTCCGGAGCCGCGGTATGCCGGTCGATACCGGCGAGGCGCAGGGTCTTGGAGTTGGCCCAGCCCGCATGGCCGTCGACGCGTCGCAGCCAGATGGGATGGTCGATGTCCAGGGTATCCAGTTGTGTGCGGGTGGGAAATTGTTTGCCGGGCCAGGTGACCTGGTTCCAGCCGCGCCCGAGCAGCCACTCGCCGGGTGCCAGCTGTTTGGCATACTGCTTGATGGATACCCGGGCGCTGTCGAGCGATTGGTCGCGCAAATCCAGCATCCGGTTCAACTGACCGAGCCCCAGCATATGCCCGTGGGCGTCGATGAGCCCGGGCAACAGGGTTTTGCCCCCCGCATCGATTTTCTGTGCCTGGGGATACTGCCGGTTGAGCTGCTGAAAATCACCGCTTGCCAGCACCTTGCCGCGGTCAAAGGCCAGGGCGTTGAAGCGGACCAGGGCCCTGTCCGTTGTCTGGTACCCGGAAACGTTGTGTATCAGCGTGGTGGCCTGGGCACCCATGGAAGCGGCGGCCACCAGTGCGGCTGCCAGTGTGCGGAGAATCTGCATGGTGATTTGCCTTTCTGTTGGTCTTTTTGTGCGTATTGTATCTGTTTCATGGGCTGTGTGCCGCCTCTGTCCTCGGCACAGGGGCGCGCGGGTTTTTCCGGGCTCGCCGGCTCCCACAGGAGGGCTTTGAAAACTTGCTGACCAACAAATAAAAAAGGCCGCATGGGGGCGGCCGAAAGAGACTGAATAAAACGTGGGAGGGGTAATTAAAAAGTGTACCGGAGCGATGCGGAGAAGGTGCGCCCCGGCGCGGCATTGACCGACAGATCGCTGACCGCGTCGCGGCCCGCCACATTCAAATAGGGCACATAGTATTTGTCGAACAGGTTGTTGACCGCCAGATTCACAGACAATTGATCCAACAGCTGGTAGCCCATCACCCAGTCCACGGTGCCAAAGCCGGCGGTTTCCGTCTCGTTGTCATTGACCAGGTGCATGCGGTTTGCCCAGCGCAGCAGCAATTGGCTGGAGAGCCTGGTGCCGCTGTAGCTGGCCCCGACCACCCCGGAGAGCGGGCTGATACTGGTGAGGTAATCGCCGGTAGCGTCGTCCTTGCCGTGCTGGTAGCTGGCGTTGGCAAACAACTCGATGGCCGCAGACAGGGACCAGCTGGCAGCGAGTTCCACCCCCTTGATAGTGACGGACTCGATGTTCTGGTACTGGTACTGATCCAGGTCGTGGGAGAAATTGCCTGCGTCGTCGAATATCCGCTCACTGTGGACCAGGGCGGCCTGCAGGAAATCGTCGTACTTTGTATAGAAAGCAGCGCTGCTGAAGGTCAGGGAGCCCCAGTGCCCGCGCAAGCCCAGTTCGAAGGTATCGCTGGTTTCCGGTGCCAGGTCATCGGCGGGCAGTATCTGGTAAATGTAGTCCGAGAAGCGCTGCTCATGCTCGATATAGGCCAGATCGTAAGCCGGCACCCTGAACCCCTGGCCGTACTGGGCAAAGGCGGACAGGTGCGTATTGATTCTGTACAGGGCGCCGAGGTTGAGGGAGAGGTTACTTTCCTCAATGGTGGTGTAGGGGGTGCCGTCCGATTTCAGGGCACCACCGGGATCCATGTCGTACCAGTCGTACCGGAGTCCCGGCGTGATCGTAAGCCGGTCGGCGGCAAGGGTCATCTCGTCGTTCAGGAACAGGCCGGCACGGCTTACCTCGTTTTGCGGGAATTTATCCGTGGTCAAATCCCGGGTGGTAGTCGTTTCCACTTCCCGGTACTGGTGAACGGTGCGGCGGCTCTCGGTGCGCTCCAGGTCCAGGCCGTAGCCCAGGGTATGGGTGTCGTTGAGGGTGATGCTGGCATTGGACAGCAGGCCGAGGGTATCCTGGCGGTAGAGACCGGTTTCCCACATGTCGCGGATTTCGAATACGCCGAATTGGGGCGCATTGATATCCAGGCGTGCATACTGCTCGTCTTCCTGCTCTGACTCGTTGCGGTACAGGCTGATGTTCAACTGGTCGTAGACGCCAGTGGGGGTTGCACTGTGATAGCGCAGCTGATACGCGCGGGTTTCCCTGTTGGAGACAGTGTGTTCCTCAACGATGTTGTAGCCGAAACTGGCTAAGTGACGGAAGTTACTCAACAGACCATTGGCACGCCCACCCTCGGTTTCCTGCTGCCAGTGGTCGATACTGAAGCCGATAAAATCCTCGCCGCCCAGATTGTACCTGGCCTTGTACAGCAGACTTTCGGATTCAATCTGGAAGGGGATCCGGGTCTCATGGTAATTTTGCTGTTCCTCGCCGTCGCGGTAAGCCATCTGCAGCAGCTGTTCAAAATTGCCCGCGCGATGGGCCAGGGTGGGGGAGAGATGTGTCTGGTGGGTAATGCCGGTGTAACCGGTTTTCAGGGTGCCGCCGAACTGCGCCCCATCCTCCAGGTAGTCGCTGGCGTCCTTGGTGACAAAGACCACAATGCCCGCCAGGGCATCGGAGCCATACAGGGAGGATGCGGCGCCCTTGGCCACTTCCACCTGTTTCAGGGTGTCCACCTCAATAAAGCCGCGGCCCACAATATCGTTCAGGCCATTTGCGCCATAGCCCTCATTGACCCGCATACCGTCCTTGATAATCAGCACGCGGTCTCCGCCCATACCGCGCACCAGGATATTCTGCGCACCGCCCACCACTCCGGTGACGTCGACGCCCGGCTCGTATTGAAACAGCTGGTTCATATCGTTGAGCTGCAGCTGTTCGATTTCATCACTGGTTACCACGGAAATACTGCCGGTAACGTCTTTCAGCGGTTTTTCCGCGCGGCCGCTGACAACAATCAGCTCCAGGTCATCGGCGGAGGGAGCGGGCGCAGTCTCTGCAAAGAGGTTGGAGGAGGAAGCCAGGCCCAGAAAGGCCGCTGCGAGTGGGCGAAGTTGCATGGTGTTGTCCTTGCGTTGTTTTTGCGCTTGCCAGGGTGGTGCGCCGGCACAGTGTCCACCGCGTTGGCCCGGTGTCAGCCCGGTCCCCAACAGGCCTTCCGTGACCTGTTGGGGGCCGCTCCCGAACTCTGCGCAACTGCGAGGAATCACTGGTGTTTCGGGGCCCGTGCCGGCGGCAAGCCGGCAGCGGCAGCTCCCTGTGCCGCAGCAACCCCGCGACCTTTTTGGTTGCCGGGTTACCGGAAGCGGATTATAGGGAGTGGACAACAAATGTAAAGCTAAATGATAATCAATTTTAATTAGATTAAATTTGACCCTACCGAATTGTTCGGGTACTTTTCGCGGCCTTTGCTACACAACGACAACAGCCGGGCTGGGGAGGCTTGCGGTGATTATTGCGACGATTGAAAACCTGATGGCGAATGTGGCCGATGTGCTGATGACCCCGGTGCTGCTCATGATCCTGGCCATGTTTGTCTATGCCCTCTACGCCGCGGGGCGCTTTGTTGCCCTGTGGCTGCTGCGCCGCCGCAACACCGTTGCCTATCGGCTGGCACTGAGACAGGGGCGGGCCGAGTGGCTGCCTGGGTACCAGGTGCATAACTACTTTGTGCGTCACCCCACGGCCTGTGAGGACGAACTGGAGGTGTTCGCATTGAAGAAACTGGAAACGCTGCGTATGGCCACCCGCATCGCCCCCATGCTGGGATTGATTGCCACCATGATCCCCATGGGACCGGCGCTGCGTGCCCTGGCCGATGGCAATATCCAGGGCATCAGCGAAAACCTGATCATTGCCTTTGCCGCGGTGATCTGGGGGCTGGTGATTGCCACACTCACCTTCTGGCCCGCCTCGGTGAAAAAGCGCTGGTTTGCCGCTGAGCTGATCAATATCCGCAAGTTGAAGGAGTTGGCCTGATGCGCTTTCTGGATGAAGATGAAGAACTCAATCCAATTCTGAGTGCGGTCAACCTGATTGATGTCTTCCTGGTGATCATCGCTGCACTCCTGATCGCCATCGCGCAAAACCCTCTCAATGTTTTTTCCAGTGAAAAGGTCACGGTAATCAAGAATGCCGGCGAACCCAATATGGAAGTGATCGTAAAAGATGGCCGGGAGATCCGGCAGTACAAGTCCAGCGGTGAAATTGGTTCAGGCGAGGGCACTCGTGCGGGGGTTGCCTACCAGATGGCCGATGGCAGCCTGGTGTATGTACCGGAAGAAAAGGAAGCGCCTTCACTCAACAAAGCTGCAGGGGGTAAATAGCCATGCTGAAGAACTATAGTCTGCGCCTGGCAGGTATGGCTCTGATCGCTCTTTGTGCTTTGACGGTAGAGGCCGGCGATACACCCAGTGTATTGCTGATGATGTCCAGTCACACTGCCAAAGCCAAGGGAGACCTGTTAACTGATCTGGCCGCGGACCAGCCGTTTACCCTGGAGATTTTTAACAGCAAGGGGAAGAGTGAAGAACAAATAGCACAGGCCTGGGCCTCCTCAAGCCTGGTGATGCTCGATGGTATCAATCCGCCGCTGTCGCAGTTTATGTTTGGAAAATTCCAGCCAATGCTGGCTCAATATCCCAAAGTGCCGGTGATTTCCCTCGGGGATGCGGATAACGAATCCATGAATCAGGGACTGTCCGCCAGGCAGCACAAGGCCATCGCTGCATACTTCAACAATGCCGGGCGTCAGAATTACCGGCACTTGTTGCAGTTTCTTTCCGCTGAGGTCTTCGCTCTCTCCGAGCTTGCTGTGGCGGATCCCATCACAGTGCCGAAAGTGGGGTTCTATCATCCACGCCTGCCACAGCTGGTGACCGATAATGAAGAGAATTTCTTTAAGTGGTTGCAGGCCTCCGGTGAGCAACCGGTCATTGCCCTGGCTATTCACCGCTCGGTGGTGGATTACGAACAGCAGCAGGTAGTCGATGCCCTTCTGAGTGGCCTGGAGGGAAAAGGGGCAAGAGCCTTTGGGTTTTTCTTTGAGGGTGAGGACTTGCCACTTGCTTACCCGGACCTGTTGCAGGATGAAGCGGGGCAAACCCGTATCGACCTGATGATCAACTATCGCTCCCTGCATTATGTGAGTAAGCGCCGCGCAGAGTTCGAGAAACTGGGGGTGCCGGTTATTCACGCTTTGAATTACACAGAGGGTAGCGAAGCGGATTACCTCGCCGATAACAGTGGTGTGTCCCCGTCATTAACGCCCTTCTTTCTGGTGATGCCCGAGGATACCGGCAGTATTGACCCGGTCATCATCGCCGCCAGCGAAGGTGGCAATAAGGTGGTGATGGCAGACCCACTCAATGCGTTGGTGGAGCGCGCCTGGAGCCAGGCCTCACTGGGATATAAACCGAATGCCCGGAAAAAAGTCGCCACCTTTATCTGGAATTATCCCCCGGGGGAAAAGAATATTGGTGCGGCCTTTCTCGATGTACCCTCATCCATAGAATCAATCGCCAGGGCCATGGCGGAGCGCGGCTATCAAATAGACCAGCGGGATTCCAATACCCTGATCGACTGGGCTGGCCAGTTGCTGCGCCCTTATTATCGCCGCGAAGACAGTGCCGCGCTGATTGACAAGGGCCTGGCAGACTGGATGCCACTTTCCACCTATGTCGACTGGTTCAATACTCTGCCATCCGCGGTGCGCGATCCCATTGTGACGCGCTGGGGCAAGCCGGAAGACAGTGCCATGCTGGCAGAGCACAAGGGTGAGCGGGCGTTTGTGATTCCGCGCATGACGCTGGGCAACCTGATTGTCCTGCCCCAGGGCGTGCGGGCGGAGAATGCCAAGGATCATTCATCCCTGTATCACGATATGAAAACCCCGGTGAACCACGCCTACCTGGCGGTTTATCTCTATGCGCGCGAGACGTTCGGGGCCGATGCCTATATCCACCTGGGTACCCACGGGTCCCAGGAGTGGCTCACCGGCAAGGAGCGCGGGTTGTCCGTCTACGATGCACCCAATCTGGCCCTGGGTAATATCCCGGTGTTCTATCCCTATATTATCGACAATGTGGGCGAGGCCATGCAGGCCAAACGCCGTGGCCGCGCCACCATGATCAGCCACCTGACACCGGGCTTTGCCAAAGCGGGCCTCTATGCAGAAGTGGCAGAGCTTTCCGAGCTGATTGGCAACTACCTGATTTTGGAGGAAGGGCAGACCCGGCTGAATACCCGGGAGCGCATTGTCGCTCTGGCGGAAAAGCTGAATATGCTCAAGGACCTGGAAATCAGCGCTGAAAATTTGCGGGCGGATTTTGATAGCCAGCTCAGTCGCCTGCAGGATCACCTGGGTCAGTTGGCAGAAATGAGCCAGCCCCTCGGCATCCACCGTTTTGGCCAGTTGCCCAAGCCTGAGCATCTTACCAGCACCATGCTGCAAATGCTGGGTGAGGATTTCATTGCAGCTGCCGGGCAATACGAAGTGGAGCAGCAGTTGAGCCTGCCGCAGGAGCAGGTGCTTGATGCACGCAATGTCATGGCGCTGCAAGCCCAGCCGGGCTACCAGCTACTGGATGCCTATCTGGCCGGGCGCAAGCTGCCTGAATTGTCCGAAGAGCTGCAAAACCATCTGCAGCAGGGCCGGATGTACGCGGACAATTTCGCCCATATCGCCGAGCTGCCAAACCTGATGTCTGCACTCGACGGCAAGTATATTCCGGTGAGCCATGGGGGGGACCCCATTCGCAATCCGCAGGCCGTACCCACAGGGCGCAACCTGATCGGGTTCAACCCGGCCAAGGTGCCTTCCAGGGAAGCTTACGCAGCCGGTGTGCACCTGATGGAGCAGACCATTGCCGATTATCGCGAAAAGCACGGCCGATTCCCGAACAAGCTGGCCTTTTCCCTCTGGTCACTGGAAACCATGCGCCATCAGGGGGCACTGGAAGCGCAGATACTGCATGCACTGGGTCTCAGGCCACAATGGAACCAGCAGGGCAATGTGGCCGGGACCGAGGTGATTCCCTACTCAGAGCTGAAGCGCCCGCGAATCGATGTCGTGATCTCTGCAACGGGTCTGTACCGGGATGCCTTCCCCAATGTGATGTTGTGGCTGGCAGAGGCGATCGATAAGGTGGCACAGATGAAGGAGGACAATAACTTTGTCTACCGCCACAGCCAGGCCTTGCAGCAACAGTTACTGGAGGAGGGCAGTTCCGAGGAAGACGCCCGCTATCTTTCCTCAGTGCGGATCTTCTCCAATGAGAGTGGCAATTACGGCACTGGACTGAATGGCGCCAGCCTGGCTTCCGATAGCTGGGAGACGGATGACAAGCTGGCAGACCTGTATCTGCGCCGTATGGGCTTTGCCTACGGCAGGGATGAATCCCGATGGGGTGAGGACCAGCGCAATATCGCGCTGTATGGCAAGGTATTGTCCGGCACCGAAGGGGTGATTTTCTCGCGCTCCACCAATCTCTACGCGATGATGACCAATGACGATCCCTTTCAGTACTTCGGCGGTATGGGGCTTGCGGTGCGCAATCTGGACGGACAAACACCGGAGATGTACGTTGCCAACTTGCGCCGCAAGGACTCGGTGAAAACCCAGACACTGGCGGCGTTTATCAATCAGGAAATGCGCAGCCGTTACTTTCACCCCCGTTGGATTGAAGCTATGCAGGCGTCTGGCTACGCCGGTGCCACGGCCATTCTCGATCGTGTGAATAATATGTGGGGCTGGGAGGTGATGACCCCGGAAACCATCCGCGATGACCAGTGGCAGGAGATGTTTGAAGTCTATGTGGATGACAAATACCAGATGGAGATGCGCGCGTTTTTTGAAACGCACAATGCCGAAGCCCTGGCGCAGATGCTGGAGCGGATGCTGGAGGCGGTGCGCAAGGGCTACTGGCCCGCAGATGCGCAAACCCTGAAAAAAATGCTGGAGACCTATACGGAGCTGGCGAACCGGCATGATATTGCGACGGACAATGAAACATTCACCGAGTATGTCAATACCCAGGCGCTCGGCTTTGGCCTGACTCCCCTGTTGAACGGACAGGCACCCGACCCTGTCTCTGCCAGTACGGCTGCAACTTCAGAAGTCAGCGGCCAGAAGCTGGAACAGGTTGAAAAGCCCAGTTCCCAGAACAACCCCCACGCGCTGGTGTGGTTGTTGCTTCTGGGCATAGTGTTCATTGGTTTTGGCAGTAGCTTTTTTGAATCTCTTATGCACTCCCGCTATCGCCGCACGGCCTCGGCGCTGTGAGTGCATTACCCGATTTCCCATCCAGCCCACTGCCGGCTTAATACAGCACAAAAAGAGCCGCCGGCAGTGTGCGGGCGGTTTTCCCGAAGACTATTGCGCTCCTCCCACCCTGTGCCGCAGCCCACAAAACCACAGGGAAGTTCACCGGTTTTTCAGCTTTGTGAAGCTTCTGTGAAGCATTCCCTAAATTTTTTTTGCGTGAAAATTACCATTAAGCGTCTCAGTTAAGTATCTGCTGCTGCGGTGGGTTCAGTCTTGACACGGCAGTGTTTTTGGTACAGGCCACTGGCTGGTTCTTTAAGCAGTATTTTGCGTTATTTTTACGAGAAAAAGATTGTGAAAAAAATAATTCCTCTCGTTGCCCTCCTCCTGGCTGGGGGTTACTTCTTCTGGGTGAAAAGTCAATCCGATACCCACGGGCCCACTGCGCAGCAACGCGCGCCCGTGGCCCCTTTGGATAAGACATTGCCTGAAAACAATTCTGCAGAAAAAACGACACCAACTTCCGTTAGTGACGAACCTGTAGAAAGTGTCGAAGATGTCGAAAAGAATTTATGGACAGAATCGGAGCTGGCACGGCAAGTGCTGCAGGAATCCGGCCGCTTACCGGTTGATCTGAATGGGGAAACCTACCTGGAAATTGATGTGGCAACCTTGAGGAACCTGGCGATCGGGGATTACCTGGATATCACTTTGCCGGGGGTGGGAGGCAGCTATGACGCCCAGGTGGGGGATATTGAGGAACATGCCAGTGGCAATAAAAGCCTGCAAATGAACTTTCCCGGTTTGACCCGCCTGCATGGGGCTACCTTTACCCTCGGGAAGGATACCGTGTACGCACAACTGAATTTGCCTTCGGGCTCTTACACGCTGGAAGCCCAGGGTGGCTATGCGTGGATCGCCCCCAACGGTGCACTGATTCAAAATCACGTAGAGAAACATGATCAGGATCTGTCATCGGAAGCGCCCCGTGAGAAATCGTTTGGGGAACAGGACTTACCTCTGAATGATTTTGACTAGGGCAAGAATTGGTCCGGGGTGATTGGCTTCGGATTGATCATCGGGCAAGGGAGGGATCGGTGTAAATCCTGCGGATACCGGAAGTTTATCTTCACAGGCGATTAAACGGGATGGATGCGCGTTTTATCGAGTCAGGGTATGAAAAAGTGTATCGCACATATACTGACCGACAACCGGCAGTGCCCTGTCGGTTGTGGGGATTAGGGTATGCACGAGTAATAATAATGGGAGTTTATAATGGATTTCAAAAAAAGCCTGGCAGTGGCTATTGCGGCCTTGACTGTTTCCAGTGTCGCAACGGCAGACACGGTTGACATTGCTATTATGTACACTGCGCCTGCGGCGCAGCATACCGGTGATATCTCTGCAAAAATCGACAACTATATCAGTTATGCGAATAACTCTTACCGAAGAAATGGTGTGGATATCCAGCTTCGTCTGGTGGATTCCTGGCGTGCCACCAGTTCGGATTTGCGGGTGAATGAAGACACCCTGGACTTGATTACCTTCCACAGAACCGTCAATAACTGGCGCGCATCGGAAAATGCCGACATGGTGGTTATGCTGGGCAAGGCGGAGGAGCAGGTGATTGGCGGCAGCACCTATATCACTTGTGGTATCGCCTGGGTTGGCCAGGGTGCGAACGGCAGAATGTATACGAGTGCCCGTGATCGCGCCTACAGCGTTACCGGGGTCGACTGCGGTTACAACACTTTCGTGCATGAGCTTGGCCACAATATGGGGCTGACACATTCCACCAAGCAGGGGGATACCACAGGCGGAGTTTACTCCTACGGTCTGGGACACGGTGTTGACAACCGGTTCTCCACGATCATGGCGTATCCCTGGCGGTACGGTGCCAATGTCACCCAGTATGACTGGTTCTCCGACCCGGACTGGAATGAGTGTGGCGGCCTGCCGTGCGGCGAGCGCAGAAATGGTGTGGACATTTCCAACGCCTATCGGGCCCTTGGTCCGATCGTGGATGACATTGCATCCTATTATTAAGGCAACGGGCTGGGCCTACTGGAAAGTTAGGGGAAAATAGAACCGCAGGCCCCGCTGGCGGGCACCACTATTGATCCGGTTAACCAGTAGGTTGTGGCATCAAGGCGGCACAGGGAGGTGGCGTCACTGCACCGGCTGGGGAAGGCGTTGAAAACCAAGCAGCGATACAAGTCGCAAACCGGCTCTGAAATGTCAAGCCGCCGGGTTACCGGAGTGAAAAAAGCCAATGCTGAGGGGATAGCGCCAAAATATCCCGTCGCTGGCTCTGACTGCGCCGATAAGGATAAACACAATATTGAGCAGGGCCAGTACCAGCAGTCCCAACAGGCCTATACCGATCAATATTAAAATGGTGCAGGCAATAGAGTAGAGAAACAGGCTCAGCATCCAGTTGAAAATCATTTTTCCGTGCCTGTCGACTTCTGTACAGTGGTCCCTGGTTGTCGCCCACATAATAACGGGTAGTACAAATCCTGCGCCGGGGATAATGATCCAGGCCAATTGACTCAAATGCAGCAGCATTAAAAAGGTGTTTCTTTTTAAGCCCCAGGGTTTGTATTCTTCCATTACCGGTCACTCCCGATTTTTTTGTTGGCAAAAGGGTTTGCAGAGAGGCCCGCTGCCCACCAGTTGCAGGCTCTCCTGGATGTTCGCCCCTGTCATCGCTGTGCCGCGGGTACGGCGTTGTCCGCTTGCCGGATCAACATACAGGGCTCGCTTGGCTCTCTGTCACTGCCCCCGATTCTCCAGCAACTGGTCCAGCGGCAGTTCGGTGTGATAGCGCACCTGCTTGAGGGAGAAACTGCTCTTGATATGGTCAATGCCCGGCAACTCGGTGAGTTTTTGATCGAGGAACTCCTGGTAGGCCTGCAGGTTGGGTACCACAACACGCAGCAGGTAGTCGAAATCGCCGGTCATCAGGTAGCACTCCATGACTTCCGGCCATTGACCGATTACGGATTCGAAATCCTGCAGCTCCTTTTTCACCTGGTGATTCAGGGTGACCTGAATAAATACGCTCACCGGCAGGCCCACTTTCTCCGGTTCAAGCAGAGTGACAGCGCGTTTGATAAAGCCCTGCTCGTGCAGATTTTTTACCCGCCGCGAGCAGGGGGAGGGCGAGAGGCAAACCTTCTCTGCCAGTTCAATATTTGCAATGGTGGCGTCCCGTTGCAGAATTTCCAGGATCTTTTTATCGATGGCATCCAGTAAATAGGCCATGGTTTTTTCCCGTATGTCAAGGTTCTGAATCCCCACCGGCGTTTTTGCTGCATCCGTTCGATCAAACTCGCCAGTGCCAGCAGGCGATGTGCCGTTGGGCAGGCTGTAGGTGCATGCCGGATTATCCCCCCCTGTCGGGGCATCGCTGTTAAAAGGGTCTCTGTTTGTGCCCTGCCTGGGTTTTACCCAGGTTCCACCGGCACCTTTCCGCGCTTTTGGTACCTCTGCCAGGTGAGCCCGGGCCCTGCCTTCCGGCAGCGTGCTGCAGTGAGGGCTCTTAAATGTTATATCCCTCAAAACCCCGCAATCTGGGTGATTTGTTGCCACCAGCGGGCACCCTTTAGCGATTTATGGCCGTATTATGCCTTAGCTGGGTTTATTTTGGTATGACCTGCCTGGTCGGGCGATGGTAATTTTAACCGCTATTCACACAGGCCTGAATCGGTGTTGCAGGCACTGGCGGCGTCCGCCGGCCGCTGCCGGCGAGCGAGAAGAGCAAAAACGAATCAATAGGTGGTACCCATGGCAATGGTTGAAGGCGATCAGGAGCTGGGCTTTGATACAGCGTATTCCCTCAAAGCCGCATTCACCCGTGAATCCGGCCGGGTCTTTTTAACGGGTATCGACGCCCTGGTTCGCCTGCCCCTGATGCAAAAACGGTTGGATGAACAGGCGGGCCTCAACACCGCCGGCTTTATCTCCGGCTATCGCGGATCGCCACTGGGCGGCTATGATCAGGCGCTGT
This sequence comes from Microbulbifer sp. MI-G, assembly GCF_030440425.1. Lineage (NCBI taxonomy): Bacteria > Pseudomonadati > Pseudomonadota > Gammaproteobacteria > Cellvibrionales > Microbulbiferaceae > Microbulbifer > Microbulbifer spongiae. Next base: position 2,821,743 of record NZ_CP098023.1, on the reverse strand, counting down.
GGCGCCACAAAAAGCTGCTTGCCGGGCGGGATATCCACTTTGAGCCGGGCATCAACGAAGATTTGGGGGCCACCAATATCTGGGGTACCCAACTGCTCGACCACTATCGCCAGCAGGCCACCCGCGACGGGGTCTTTGCGATCTGGTATGGCAAGGGCCACGGGGTGGACCGCAGCGCAGATGTGTTCCGCCAGGCCAATATTCAGGGCACCTCGAAGTGCGGTGGGGTCCTGGCCCTGTGCGGTGATGACCACACTGCGGAATCCTCCATGTTTTCCCACAACACCGACCAGATTTTCGAGTCGGTAATGATGCCGCTGCTGTTTCCCGCCACTATTGAAGAGTACCTGAGCCTCGGTCTCGCCGGTATCGCCCTGTCGCGCTTCTCCGGCCTGTGGGTGGGTTTTAAGACGGTCACCGAGACGGTAGAGGCCGGGGCCTCCCTGGTTGTGCCCGAGTTACCGCAGTTTGCGCTGCCCGCTGACTTCCCCCTTCCGGCCCACGGCCTCAATTACGATCCCACCCTCAACTGGCCGGCGCAGCGCCTGGAATACGAACGCCGGCTGCTGGAAGAGCGGCTGCCGGCGGCGCAGGCGTTCGCCTATGCCAACCGCCTGGACAAGGTCACCTGTGAAGCCCGGCGCAAGCGCTTTGGCATTGTGACCGTGGGCAAGGCCCACGGCGATTTGCTCGAGGCCCTGCAGTTGCTCAACCTGGATGAGTCCGACCTGCGCGAGGCCGGCATCTCCATTTACAAGGTGGCCATGTCCTGGCCACTGGAACCCAGGGGCATAGGCGCATTTGCCGAGGATATGGAGCGGCTGCTGGTGGTGGAGGAGAAGCGCCCGCTGGTGGAGGACCAATTGAAGGCGCAGTTGTACGACTGGGATGACACCCGCCGCCCGAAGGTGGTTGGCAAGAGAGACCTGAACGGAGAGGACCTGTTGCCGGCAGCCTGGGGCTTTGGACCAGATCAGGTAGCCAAGGCCATTGCGCGCTGGCTCGCGGATACCGAACTGGCAGCGAAACTGATTCCACTGGCGCAAAAGCTCGGTGGCAATGTGCCGGAACAGGCCCCGGGCCTGTTGGTGCGGGAGCCGATCTTCTGCGCTGGCTGCCCCCACAATACCTCCACCCGGCTGCCCGAAGGCAGCCTCGGCAGCGCCGGCATCGGCTGCCATATTATGGCGCTGGGCAAGGGCCTGCGCACCGACACCTACGCCCATATGGGCGGCGAGGGTGCGCAATGGGTGGGGCTGCACCGCTTCACCCGCACCGGGCATATTTTCCAGAATATGGGCGACGGCACCTACAATCACTCCGGCCTGCTGGCTATCCGCCAGGCAGTGGCCAGCGGCGTGAATATCACCTACAAGATCCTGCTCAACGATGCCGTGGCCATGACCGGTGGCCAGCCCGCCGATGGCGAAGTGAGCGCGCCCAGCCTGTCGGCGCAGTTGCTGGCCGAAGGGGTGGGCACAGTAGTGCTGCTCAGCGAGCACCCGGAGCACTGGCACAAGCACCGCAGTGAGCTGCCGGCGCAGGTGCAGATCCTGCCCCGCTCGGCATTGGATAGCGTGCAGCGCCGCCTGCGCGAGATCTCCGGTGTGACCGCAATTATCTACGAGCAGGTGTGCGCGGCGGAAAAGCGCCGCCGCCGCAGGAAACAGCAACTGGCCGACCCGGCGCAACGGCTATTGATCAACCAGCGGGTGTGTGAGGGCTGCGGGGACTGCAGTGTGCAGTCCAGCTGCATCGCCGTGGAGCCCCTGGAAACCCCCTACGGGCGCAAGCGCCAGATCAACCAGTCCAGCTGTAACAAGGACCTGCGCTGTGCCGATGGTTTTTGCCCGAGCTTTGTCACTGTCGAGGGCGGTACATTGAAAAAACCACCGCTGGAGCGCCTGGCGGAATCCCTGGATGCGGCCATTGCCACCTTGCCCGCTGTGCCTGTCGCTGCACTGGACCGGCCCCTGGGTATCCTGGTTGCCGGTATCGGCGGCAGCGGTGTGCTCACTGTGGCGGCGCTTCTGGGCATGGCGGCGCATCTGGAAGACAAGGGTAGTACCACGCTCTATTTCACCGGTCTGTCGCAGAAAAACGGTGCAGTGGTGGCCCATGTAAAAGTGGCTGCGCGACCGCAGGATATTACCACTGCGCGTATCCGCGACGGTGCCGCAGAGCTGTTGCTGGGCTGTGATATGGTGACTGCCGCCGGGCAGCGCGCCAAGTTTGCGGCAGGCAAAATGCGCGCACTGGTGAATACTGCCGAAGTGCCGGTGGCGGCCTTTGTGCGCGATAACGACCTGGCCTTCCCGGCGCAGGAAACACGGCAGAGTATCGAGGCCCTATGTGCCCAATACTACGCTTTCGATGCCAATCAAACCGCGCAGGCCCTGTTCGGCGATACCCTGGCCAGCAACCTGATGATCATGGGTTTCGCCTGCCAGCAGGGCCTGCTGCCCATCGGCGAGGCGGCTTTGGAGCGCGCCATCCAGTTGAACGGTGTTGCGGTGGAAAACAACCTGCGCGCCTTTCGCGCAGGGCGCCTGCTGGCGGTGGACCCTAAGTTGGTCAAACAGCTGGCGGTGCCGGCGCAACCGGTGCAACTGGCCGACCCCCAGGAGTCTGTGCAGCAACTGATAGCCCGCCTGGCAAAGGAACTGGGCGAGTACCAGAATGCGGCCTATGCCCGCCAGTTCACCCGGCGTATTGAGTGTCTTCGCCGGGCGGAGCAGGCCCTGCCGAGCGCTGGCACCACCCTCACGCGCACGGCTGCCAACAGTCTGTTCAAGGCCATGGCCTACAAGGATGAGTACGAGGTGGCGCGTCTCTACAGTGGGGAAGCATTCGCTCGCCAGCTGCGCGAGACTTTTAGTGGCAACTTCACCCTCAGATTTCATATGGCGCCGCCGCTACTGGCGCGGGGCGATGTCAATGGCCGCGTGCGCAAAATGCAGTTTGGCCCCTGGATGGGCAGGTTGATGCCGCTGCTTGCGCGGGGCAAGGTGCTGCGCGGGACTTTTCTGGACATGTTCGGCTACACCCGCGAGCGCCGCGCCGAGCGCGCCTGGTCGCGCCAGGTGGCACAGGCGGTGGATAGGGTGGCAGCCCGGCTCTGCCCCGACACGGTGGCCGCAGCGCAGGAACTGCTGGAGATCCCGCTGCAGGTACGGGGATATGGTCACGTGCGCGAACAGCACTTTGCCCGGGTAAAGGCGCGCTGGGCCCACCTGCTTGAGGGGTTCGCCGGTGAAGACAGCGGTCGGGTTTCGGCAGTGTCGCTCTGACCCGGCACGTGCAGGCGTGTCACCCGGGCCGGAAGGGGATCAGCGGATTGAGCAACCAGCCACTGATTCCTGTGACAGCCACCGGCGCGCTCACTGCGGAGAGGCACACACAGGCCTGGTCCTGGGTGGCTATGGGTTTGTGCACCTGGCCCGGCTGACGCAGAATAAAATCCCCCCGCTTGTAGACGCCAAACTGGTCGGAGAAACTGCCGTTTAGCACAAGCGCGAGTTCGTTGCCGCGATGATCGTGTTCGGCCATCTCGCCGCCACTGCACAAGCGATGGAAGGCTACTTCGTAGTGTTTCTGCCCAGTCCTGAGCCGGCATATTTGCAGGGAGCGGGTCACTTTTTCCCAGCGCAGCGGGGGGTTTTGGGCCAGCAGCCTGCCCAGAACCGGGGGGACATCGGCGAGGGCTGCGTCGGGCGGGGAAGGCGGCGGGGTTTCACAATTGCCGGGTATCCCGTCGGGCGCCCGCTCAATGCGCGCCATTACCCGTTCAAAGGCGCCAGCCTGCAAAGGCTGCGCGGGGCTTTGCCTGAGTATCGAACCGCCGAGGCTGTTCAGTGCATGGTACTGGCGGCGACACTCTGCACACAATTGCACATGGGCTGCGATCACCAGGCTGGGGCCTAGCGGCAGGCTCCCTGAGGCATACTCCAGCAGCAGATTTTGATCTGGGTGATGGTGAATCATAGCGTACCTACCTGCTCAATCTGCCCTGGAGTTTTTTCATTGCCAGGCGCACGCGGGATTTGACCGTGCCCAGGGGCAGTTTCAACTCCGCGGAAATCTCACTGTGGGATTTGCCCTCCATATAGGCTTTTTCTAGAATATGGCCCTGTTCCGCCGGCAGGGCTTTCAGGCCTTCGGCAATGTCCCGCTCGTTGCGCTTGTGTTGTAAAGAGAGCAGTGGCTGGCTCTCCAGGGTTTCATCCCAGATATCGGCCACATCGATATCGTCGTCGCGGTTCCTGTGGCGCTGGCTGCGGCGCAGCATATCGATACGGCAGTTGCGCATGATGGTGTAGATCCAGGTGCTGGCAGAGGCTCTGTTGGCATCGAAGCGGGGGGCTTTGTGCCAGACCTTGAGCATCACTTCCTGCACCAGCTCGTCGCCCGCTTCGGTATTGAGATGCGCCGTGGTACGGCTGTGGTGAAACCCCTTGATCAGGGGGGCAAAATGCTGAAATACGCGCTCAAACGCCTGCCGGTCGCGCTTTGTGCCCACAAGCGTAAGGAGGGAAGACCAGTCATTTTCGCGGTCCTGGGGATCTCTCACGGCAGTTTCAGATCGGTTGAGTTTGTATCTCTGCGCCATCTTAACGTTCTTTTCGGTGTTGTCGATCCTTACTACGTATCACCGATGCGAATGGATCCAGCCGGGGCAGTTTTTTATTGGTGCGCGTGTCTGAAAAGTGATCGGGATCGATTGTCGTGTGATGATCCATACTCCCTGTAGGGACGTATCTCACCAGAGTGTGCAAGGCGGAATAAAATGGAAGCAACCATGAGCGGGCAATCGCTGATAAAGGAAGTGCAGAGTTACTACACGGATTTCCTGGTCAAGGATCCGGCGGATCTGGCCGAGATCTACAGTGAGGATGTGGTTTTTTGTGATCCGCTGCGCCGTGTTGAAGGCCTCCCGGCCCTGCAAGCGCACTTTTCGGATATGAGCCGGGGGCTTACCCAGTGCCGTTTTCAGTTTGACAAGGCCTCGATCGACCGAGACAGCGCCTGCCTGCCCTGGTATATGCACTACGCCCATCAGTCCCTGCGCGGGGGGCGCCCGCTGCGCTTGCGTGGCTGCAGTCTGCTGCGATATTCCGATAAGGTGTTTTATCACGAGGATTTTTTTGACCTGGGTGCCATGGCCTATGAACAGATACCGCTTTTGGGCTCGTTGGTGCGCTTTGTCAAGACGCGACTGGGAGGGTGTTGAGTGGTGAAGCAGATTCGCAACAAGACACTGTGGGTGACCGGTGCCAGTTCCGGTATCGGTCGCGCCCTATCGCTGCGGCTTGCCCGCCATGACAATATCGTCATTGCCTCCGGGCGGCGTTACGAGGCCCTGGCCGAGTTGCAAAAGCTCTGCCCCGAGCGTATCCGTGTACTCGATTGCGATGTGGCCGATGACGATGCCATGGCGGCTGTCCCCGAGCGTTTGGAGGCATTGACCGGTCATCTGGATATGGTGGTCGCCTGTGCCGGTACCTGTGAGTACGATGATGATTTGCAGCTCGATGGGCTTAGCTACCGGCGGGTCTTCGATGCCAACTTCTTCGGCGTGGTCAATACCCTGCGCAGCGCCTTGCCACTGCTGGGTGCCAGTCCCGCACCGGTCTTTGCCGCGTTGGGCAGCCTGTCTTCGGTAGTGCCTTTCCCCCGTGCAGAGGCCTATGGCAGCTCCAAGGCCGCGCTGGATTACTTCCTCGGTGCAGTGCGTGCAGACCTCTGCCGCACTGCCTTGAAAGTGGTGCTGATTCGTCCCGGATTTGTGCGCACTCCACTCACTGCGCGCAATGATTTCGCAATGCCTTTTTTAATGAGCGCCGAACAGGCCGCGGAGCGTATCGAACTGGGGCTGTGCAAAGGGCGCAACACCATCGATTTTCCCCGGCGCCTGAGCTGGCCTTTGCGGTTTCTGGGGAGCTGCAAGGCACTTTGGTTCCATCTCTGTGTGCCGAAATTGACAAGAATTCGCACGTTAAGGAAGCACTGATGCGTATCGCCATTGTCGGCAGCGGTATTGCCGGGCTTACGGCGGCCTATCTGCTGAGCCGCAAACATGAGATCACTGTGTTCGAGGCCCGCGAGCGCCTGGGTGGGCACACCGCCACCGTGATGGTGCAGGAGGGGGATCGCGCGCTGGCGATCGATACCGGTTTCATTGTATACAACGACTGGACCTACCCGAACTTTATCCGCCTGCTGGAGACACTGGGTATTCAATCCCAGCCCACGTCCATGGGGTTTAGTGTGCGCTGTGAGCGGGAGGGATTCGAGTATGCGGGCAACAATCTGAATGCGCTGTTCTCCCAGCGTGCCAACCTGCTCAGTGCCGGCCACTGGCGCATGCTGTGGGACATTGTACGCTTCAACCATGGGGCCCTGCGGGACTGGCGCCAGGGGCGCCTGCACGAGGGACTGACTCTGGGGGAATATCTGCCAGCCAACGGCTATTCGGCGGAATTTGCCAATCGCTACCTGGTGCCGATGGGGTCGGCTATCTGGTCTGCCAGCGTGGCGCAGATGCTGGAGTTCTCGGTCAGTTTCTTTGTGCGTTTCTTTTTTAATCACGGCCTGCTCAATGTGTTCCGGCGCCCCCAGTGGCGCGTGGTCAAGGGGGGATCGCGGGAATATATCGGCCCCTTGAGTGCGCCTTTTGCCGACCGTATACGCCTTTCCACGCCGGTAAACTCCGTACTGCGCCGGCCCGGAAGGGTGGATTTGGTCACCGGCGCCGGGGAAAAGGTGTCTTTTGACGGGGTGGTATTTGCCTGTCATTCGGATCAGGCCCTGAGGTGCCTGGGGGATGCCAACGATTCCGAGCGGCAGATCCTCGGCGCCATTCCCTATGCCTGCAATCAGGTGGTTCTGCACACCGATACCTGCTTACTGCCAAAACACCGGCGCAGTTGGTCCAGTTGGAATTATCGCTTGTGCGCAGAGCGGGACCAGTTGCCGGTGCTCACCTATAACATGAATATTCTGCAGGGGCTGAAAACCTGCAAAACTTACTGTGTCAGCCTGAATGCGGGAGCGCGTATCGAGCCGGACAAAGTGCTTGCCCGGTTCGAATATGCCCATCCGCAATTTTCCGTGGCCGGCAGCCGGGCGCAGGCACAGTGGGCGCACATTAACGGGGTGAATCGCACCTGGTTTTGCGGGGCCTACTGGGCCGATGGGTTTCATGAAGACGGGGTGAACAGCGCCCTGCGCGTTGCCGAACAGTTGGGCGTGCGCTGGTGAGGGGGTTGGATTGATGGAGAGCGCCATCTACACCGGGTGGGTACAGCATCGAAGATTCGCTCCCCGTGCACACCGGTTCCGCTACAAGGTGTTTATGGTGTACGCAGACCTGGCGGAGCTGGACAGCCTGTGTGCGCTGTCTCCCTGGTGGTCCAGGAAACCCTGGGCGCCGGCGCGCTTTTGCCGGGAGGATTTTTTCGGTGATCCGTCCCTCAGCCTGGACGAAGCGGTGCGGCGCCGGGTTTGGGAAGCCTGCGGGGAGCGTCCACAGGGCCCCGTGCGCCTGCTGGCCAACTGGCGCTACTTTGGCTATAACATGAACCCCATCAGTATCTATTACTGTTTCGATGCGCGGGGCCAGGCGGTGCACTGGTTATTGCTGGAAGTCCACAACACCCCCTGGCAGGAGCGCCACAGCTATGTGCTGGACTGCCGTTCGGGTGCCCGGGTGCAGCGGGCTGCGTTTGCCAAGACATTCCATGTCTCCCCGTTTATGCCCATGGCACAGCGCTATCGCTGGCGAAGTACCACCCCTGGAAAGCGGCTTACTGCCTATCTGCAGAATGTCGACTCCAATGCGGCGGGGGAGGGCGAGTGTCCCCTGTTTGATGCCACCTTGAGTTTGCGCAGGCAGGATCCGAGTCCCGGCGTCCTCAACGGGGTTCTGATCCAGTACCCGCTCATGACCGTAAAAGTAATCACTGCCATCTACTGGCAAGCATTCAAGTTGTGGCTCAAGCGCACCCCGGTGTTTGCACATCCCCGTGGTGGTCGCGGAGCTCGTACAGGAGAGAAGTAGTGATGAGAGCCTTGCAGGACACGGGGCGGACTTCGCAGGCCCCAATGGCGCGGGCCAGCAGGTCCCGGCTGATACAGTTTGCCCGCAAGCTGGTGCTGAACAAGCTGCGCCTGATCCAGCGGGGGCACTTGGCACTGGAAGAGGCCGGGCGCTGCTACAGCTTTGGCGAACCCCGGGAGCAGGCGCACCTGTGCGCGCATATCCGCATAGAGGACAGCAGTGTCTATATGCAGGTGCTGGCAAACGGTACCATCGGTTCCGGGGAGGCCTATATGCAGGGTGCCTGGCGCTCAGAGAGCCTGGTGGATGTGATTCGCCTGATGGTTGACAACATGGCGTTGATCGAGAATATGGACAGCCGCTGGAGCTACTTGCCGCGCAAGCTACTGCGCTGGCTGCACCGTCTCAATGCCAATAACCGCAGCGGCTCGCGTCGCAATATCGCCGCACACTATGATCTGGGCAATGACTTTTTCCGGTTGTTTCTCGATCCCAGCATGCTGTATTCCTCGGCGGTATTTCCCTCGCAATCCGCCACACTCCACGAAGCTTCCGTCCATAAAATGGCACTTGTCTGCCGCAAGCTGCAGTTAAAGGTAAGCGATCACCTGCTGGAAATCGGCACTGGCTGGGGTGCCATGGCTATCTATGCTGCAAAACATTACGGCTGCAGGGTAACCACCACAACCATCTCCCGCGAGCAGTACGCGTATGCGCAGGAGTGGGTGAGCAGGGAGGGGCTGCAGGACCGCGTTACCCTGCTGTTGCAGGACTATCGCGATTTGCACGGGCGCTATGACAAACTGGTTTCCATTGAGATGGTGGAGGCCGTGGGGCACGAATTCCACCGGCAGTTTTTCTCCACCTGCAGCCGGCTCCTGAAGGAGGATGGGCTGATGCTCATGCAGTCCATTACTATCCAGGATCAACGCTATCAGTATTACCGCAAAGAAGTTGACTTTATCCAGCGCTATATTTTCCCCGGCGGCTGCCTGCCATCAAATCAGGTGATCGCCCACCATATTGCCACAGCCACGGATCTGCAAATGGTGGGCCTGGAAGATATTACCGCACACTATGCGCGCACCCTGGGTGCCTGGCACCGGGCCTTTTTGGCCCGGGCAGACGCAGTGCGGGCACTGGGATTCGATGAGCGCTTTATCCGACTGTGGGAATTCTATTTGTGCTATTGCCAGGGTGGCTTCATGCAGAGAGTAATCAGTACCGCACAATTTGTCTTCGCCAAGCCGCGGTTTCTCGGCGGCTTTTGACATGTGGCGATTTGTCGCCAATGCCCTGTTGTTCGATATTGCCTGGCCCCTCTGCGTGATTGTGGCCAGGCCCTGGATCGTTGTGCCCTTTACCCTGATTAATCTGTTCCTGCACCTGGTGTTTGTGGCCAATTTGCGCAGGGAGCCCCTGTGGCTGGCCGGCGTCTTCCTGTTTGGTGTGGGAGTGGATTCGATCCTTTTTCACCTGGGGTTGTTACAGAATCAAAGTGGACACCCCTGGCCTCCGCTATGGCTGATATGCCTGTGGTTGAATTTTGCCATGACGCTCCGCTACAGCCTGGTTTTTCTACAACGCAATCTGTGGCTAGCGGCGTTACTGGGCGGGATTTTCGGACCCTTCAGCTACTATACCGGTGCCTTCCTCAATGGCACTGTGACATTACAGCAGCCCCTCTGGCAGTCCCTGCTGGTACTCTCGCTGCTGTGGGCCCTGATGCTGCCGGGGTTTGCCCGCATTGCCCGCAGCCAATACCTGAAGGAGAGGAAACATGCTTGAACTGCTCACCGCCCTGGCGGTGACAGCCGCAGGCTGCGGATACCAGGGGCCGTCCACAGCCTGGGGCCTGGCGTTCGACCCCGACAGCCAGTCGCTGGAATACTGCGAGTATTACCTGCCTTCGGCACAGAACCAAATCAAGGTCCTGTATTTTACTGCCGATGGGCAGCGCTTTGCCGAGAAAACCCTGCTGGACCACTCGGGCAGCCCCCGCGGCGGCACGGCGGTGCCGGAAGTGGTGCAGAGGGACTTTCGCCATGGGGAAATCCGCGAGGTGCGCCAGGAGCGGGGTCAGTGGCTGATGCGCTACCGAAAATCTGCACATGCGGACTGGAGAACAGCGCGCTGCGATCTTGCCGGTATCGATGTGGTGGATGCAGGCTTTGATGTCTATGTGCGCGAGCACTGGGCTGAATTGGTGCGCGGCGACACCCTGACCTTCAATTTCGCCTCACCCCTCCACGGCCGCGCGATCCGGCTGCGCGCGCGCAAGGTGGCCTGTTTTAATGCCCGGCCGCAAGCGGTGTGTATCCGCGTGGATGTTGCGCAACCGCTGTTGCGCCTGTTCGCGGGGAATCTCGACCTTGTTTACGATGGGGCCAGCCGCAATCTCCTGTGGTTTGACGGCGTGGTGAATATTCTCGACCCCAAGGCGCAAACCCAGCGTTTAAGAATTTACTACCAGTACAGTCCCTGACCTGCCCGCTGGCTTTGGCCAGTGTGTGGGAACAACCCCTCACCGGCGTGTCTCCTCCCAAGCCCGGCCAATTGGTCATTTTTTCCGTGTTTTTCTTCCCTGGGATACTGGCGTCAACTTCAACCAACAGCTACACCTAAAGAAGAAAAGCGTGACATCTCCGCTATTGGCTGTCGCTCTAAGGGGTATCCGATGAAAACGGGTTTTGCTGCCACCACTGGATTCTGCATGGTACTGATCGCGGCTTGTGCCGCCCAACCGGAGCAGGTACCCGGTGCCGGGGGCATCGTGATCGACACCTGGGGTGTCAACATCAATCAGTACCAGGCTGACCTTGCCGAGTGCAAGGGTATTGCCTACTCCACTTACAGCGACCAGGGTCGCCGCGGCCTGGCCGGTGCTGCCGGGGGCGCTGTGGTTGGGGGTGCGCTGGGTGCCATTGTCGGTGACAGCAGCCGTTCGGCCGCTGCCGGTGCCGGTGCCGGTGCTTTGGTGGGCGGCCTCTCCGGCGCGGGCAGTGCCGGCGCTGAAGCCAATCAGATTATCAAGAACTGTCTGCGTGGCCGCGGCTATCGCGTGTTGAATTGATTTCTCCCGCCGGGGAGTGACCAGCTTCTCCCGCAGGTCCTCTGGTATACGACAACCTCACAGGACTTGGTTCGGGCCGGGATAAACACCGGCCCTTTTTTTAGGGGCGCGCGGCCGATTGCCCGATGGGCTTCCTCCAATGGCACATTGAATTGCGGCAAACACCGGACAGCGCTCTGGCAACAGCACTGGGAGCCATTATGTCTAACACGACCGGCATCAATGCCTATGCGGTTCTGCAAGCCGGCGGGCCGTTTCAACCCTACCGGGTTCGGGTGGGTGCGCTGGGGGCGACTGAGGTGGAACTGGATGTCCTCTACTGTGGCATTTGCCACAGTGACCTCAGCATGATTGAGAACGAATGGGGGCTGTCCCAGTACCCGATGATCGCCGGGCACGAAGTGATCGGGCGGGTTGCGGCCACAGGCAGGCAGGTGAAGCGCTTTGCGCCGGGGGCAATTGTGGGGCTGGGCTGGAATTCGGGGTATTGTGAGATATGTCACCTCTGCCGGATGGGGGATCGCAACCTCTGCAGGGAGGCCAGATTCACCGTGCTTACCAACGGGGGTTTTGCGGACAAAGTGCGCGCGGATGTGAACAGCCTGGTGGCGATTCCGGACGGGGTTGACCTCGTCTCTGCCGGTCCACTGTTGTGCGGGGGCATTACCATCTTCAATCCGCTGCTGCAGTTTGATATCAAACCAACCGATAGGGTGGCGGTGATTGGCATCGGCGGGCTCGGGCACCTGGCGGTGATGTTTTTGAATGCCTGGGGCTGTGAAGTGACCGCTTTTACATCCAGCGTGTACAAGCGCCGGGATGCACTGGCCCTGGGTGCGCACAACACCCTCAACTCCCTTGACCCGGCGGAGATTGAAGCGGCCGACTCGCATTTTGATTTCATTCTATCGACCGTCAATGTCAATTTGGATTGGGATTTATACATCCAGGCGTTAAAACCAAAGGGGCGTCTGCACTTTGTGGGTGTTGTCGTAGACCCCATTCAATGCACGCTGCTGCCCATGATCCTCGGCCAGCGCACCATGTCCGCTTCACCGGTGGGCAGCCCCGCGACCATGGAGACCATGCTGGACTTCTGCGCCCGCCACCGCATCAGACCCCGGGTGGAGGTTTACCCCATGCACCAGATTGAAGCGGCATTTCAGCACCTGAAATCCGGTAAGGCAAATTACCGGGTTGTGCTGTCGCGGGAGGGGGACACACCTGATTGAACCAGCGCGGTGCTGGTAACTCTCTCCCGCTGATCCACTGGATATTCCAGTCCCCCTTGATTGATCACTGAGGAAATGTTCGGGTCAGTGGGTGGATGTGCTGCACTTTTGGTGGTTTGAGTCAAACTGCAGTCAGCGCGGTGCACTTGAATTGCATGGGTTTACCAACCTACCGGTTTTACACTCAAGCCTGTCTTCGCATTTTGAAAGTGCCTGCGAGTACTGTGTTCTAACAGGCCAGGCACAAAGGCCAAAGTCATATCTTCCCGCTAAAGCCAGATACCCTTGGTGCGAGCTTCCATAGACACCCACGTTGCAGAATAAACAAGCGTCGATGATTTGACACCTTCTTGACAAAAACCGCACAACAGGCTGACACACGAATTCATAGAATACGGGCCTATAGCCATCGTGGCCAATGGGCCAGCGCCCTAAGTATCAAGACCCGGAGCCCTATGCACGCTTATTTCCCGCTCAGCCGTTTTCGAGCGCCCTTTATTGGATTCCTTGCGGCCGGAGGTCTGGCTACCACAGTGCACTGGGCGGTCATGGCACTGTTTGTCGGGCTGACTGATCGGCCTGTTATTGCCACCCTGGTCGGTTCTGCCTTCGGTGCGGTAGCTAATTATTGGCTTCAGCACCGGTTGGCGTTTCCGGATGCCGACATATATGCCCGGACATTTTTTCGCTACCTCGCCTCCTGTGTTCTTGCATGGAGTGCCAATGTGTCTTTCTTTTTCCTGCTAACCCGGGTTGTCCATTTTCCCATCATTACAGCACAGGTGGTCACTACCGCACTGGTAGCCGGCTTGAATTTTGTTGTTTATAAAAGATTGGTATTCCATGAAAAAAACTCTTAACGCGGTAACAAACCATCTTGAGGATGTGTTGCTTTCGATCATTGTACCGGTCTTCAACGAAAGCGCGATGCTGCCAATTTTTCTTGAGCGGGTGATACCCATCCTGAAAACTCTACCTTTGAGGACGGAGTTGATTTTTATTGACGATGGCAGTACCGATACCAGTGCGGAATATCTCAGGCAGGCTCTGGACAAATACCCGGGTCAGAAGCTGATTAAACTCAGCCGCAACTTTGGCAAGGAGGCCGCGATCACAGCCGGCCTTGAACATGCCGGCGGGGATGCGGTTGTGATCATGGATGCCGACCTGCAGGACCCTCCCGAATATATCCCAATCATGGTCAATACCTGGCTGTCCGGCACCGATGTGGTGCTGATGCAGCGTCGATCCCGGGCAGGGGAAAGCCCGTTCAAGCGCATGAGTGCACATCTGTTTTACCGCTTGCTTAACCGCATAAGCCAGACAGAAATCCCCGTGGATACCGGGGATTATCGCTTGATGAGCCGTCGCTCGGTGGATGCACTCTTAACCCTTAAGGAGCGCAACCGGTACATGAAGGGCCTGTTTGCCTGGGTGGGCATGCCGACAAAAGTGATCCGCTACGACCGGGCACCGCGGGCAGCCGGGAAGACCAAATGGAGCTATTGTGGGTTGTTCGGGCTCGCCTTGGAAGGTTTGACATCCTTTTCGGTTTCCCCTTTGAGATGGGCCGTGGGCGTGGGGCTTATCTCGGCCCTCACTGGTGCGCTGTTTGGCATTTGGGTTGTGGCCAAAACCGTATTTATCGGCGATGCCACCGCCGGTTACCCCTCCCTTATAGCCATTATCACTTTCCTCGGCGGCATCCAGCTTTTCAGCATCGGCCTTGTTGGGGAATATGTCGGCAAAGCATATCTGGAAGCAAAGCAGAGACCGGTGTACCTGACTGAGGAAATCTTCGAGAGCCAGCCTGGCTACACGTATCTGGAAATCAAACGCAAGGGAACCCTGCAGCATGCCAAGGCAATATAGGTACTGGGCACTGGCGCTGGGCGCTATCCTGATAAGTCGCCTGGTCAGTATGGCCCTGTTTCCCTTTGTGGATACAACTGAGGCAAGGTATGCCGAAGTTGCCCGACTGATGGCGGAAACCGGTGACTGGATTACTCCCTGGTTTGAAGCGGGTGTGCCCTTTTGGGGCAAACCCCCGCTGTCGTTCTGGGCACAAGCCGCCTCAGCAAAGGTGTTTGGCCTCAACGAATTTTATTTTCGTCTTCCCGCCCTGATGGCAACGATTTTGACCGGTTTCCTTACCTGGCGACTTGCCCGTGGGTACCGGGACGCTACGACATCGCGCTGGTCCGTGTTGATTTTTGCCAGTATGGCGCTGCCTTATACCAGTGCCGGCGCCGTGATGACCGATGCATTTCTTGCGCTGGGTATCACCCTGTCACTGCTAAGCTTTTTCCGGACTGTACAGGGGGGCAGGGCCTGTTGGGGTTGGCTGTTTTTCCTGGGCCTGGCTATCGGCTTCCTTGCCAAAGGGCCTCTGGCAACCATCCTTGTTGGCATACCGATTGTCCTGGGGATACTGTTTGGGTTGTACAGATTGAAAGCGCTGGCCCAATTGCCATGGTTTTGGGGCAGCCTGGTAACCCTAGTGCTTACCCTGCCATGGTATCTGTCAGCGGAACTCAAGACCCCGGGATTTCTCGACTATTTCATTGTTGGTGAACATATCTTGCGCTTTATTGATCCAGGCTGGTCCGGTGATCTCTACGGCCGTGCACACTCGCAGCCTAAGGGCATGATTTGGGTATTCTGGCTTTGGGCCAGTTTTCCCTGGGGCATTCTGGCACTAGTGGCCCTGGGAATCTGTATCACAAGGAGCAGGGCCCGTTGTCTCAACAGCTTCTGGCAAGATAAAAACGCAGTTTTTTTACTCTTCTGTGCCATTGGGCCTTTGCTGTTTTTTACATTGGCCAGCAATACACTCTGGACCTATGTTCTGCCATCCCTGCCCTTTTGTGCTGTGCTGATAGGGCGCCAGGTTTCAAGGATCGGCAGGCCGGGCACGGTTAAGTTTCTCTATGCGTCCTCAGTGGCAGTGTGCCCCCTGCTTTTGCTTGTTATTACACTGGTCTGCAACAGTGGTCTGTATTCAGTGAAGAGTGAAAAAAACTTGGTGGACTACTATAATCAACGTAGTGAAGCTGATAGCAGTCCTTTATTATATCTTGGAAAAGCACCGTTTTCTGCCCGTTTCTACTCACGCGGCAGGGCCCGATCCATACACTTAAAGCAATTGGAAAGCATGCGAGAGGAGAATGCCTACCGGGAGTATTTTGTTGCTATTCCTGCAAAGCGACTGAAAGACAGCGAACTAGCTCCCCTTCTTGAGGCCGGCAGCACGGAGATGCAAAATCTCAGGTTCAGACTGCTGTCTGTAAAAAGCCCGATTTCCCATCGTGAGTCATCGAACCGTGCCGAATTCCATTGAGCCTTCATCGGCGCGCAGGAAACTGCGCCTGCTGATTGTGGAAGATCAAATAGATCTGGCGGAGAACCTGTTCGAATTTCTGGGGGAGGCACGCTACAGCCTCGACTTTTCTCCCGATGGCCTGACGGCCCTGCACCTGTTGGCCACCCAGTCCTACGATGTGATCGTTCTTGATCTGATGCTGCCGGGCGTCAACGGCTTTGAAATCTGCCGGCGGATTCGCTCGGACCTTAGATGCGACACCCCGGTTATTTTAACAACTGCCCTCGGCTCCCTGGCCGACAAGGAGAAGGGTTTTTCCTGCGGAGCTGATGATTACCTGGTAAAACCCTTTGAATTGAAGGAGCTGCAGTTGCGCATTGAGGCTTTACACAGACGCCACACACTGAAAAAAACGGATTTGCAGGCGGGCAGCCTGTCATTTGATCCGGGAACGCTCATAGTCCGATTGCACGACAAAAAAGTGGAATTGGTGGGGACTCCCGCCCGGATCTTTGAGCTGTTGATTCGCGCCTATCCAAATTTTCTCAGTCACGGTGCCCTGCACGAGGCGATCTGGGGCGCGGATTCCAGGGAGATCGAAGGCCACAGCCTGCGCACGCATATCTATACCTTGCGAAAAACCCTTCAGACAGCCTTTGGAATCAATCTTATCAAAACAGTACACGGGCGTGGCTACAGGCTGGAAGCCGTGAACCACAACAAAGACCGGCAATGAAAAAAAGCACACTCTCCAGTCGTCTTTACAAGACGTTGTTTTTAATGATTGCGGTCACAATAGTGATTTCCCTGATCACTGTGGATCTCTTTGTGGAGGATATTGAATACAATGCATTGAATTTTGAGTTAAATGCGGATGCGGAGTTTTTTAAAACCCATATCGATAACGGACAGTTCAAACGCTGGAGGACGGGAAACCTGGAAGCAGTTTTTCTGCCAAGCGGAGCGGATGAAACCCGCCTGCCGGAATTTTTCCGCAATAGACCTGCGCCGTTTTCCGCGGAAGTCACTGTGGGGAACAAAACGCTGCTGATTATTATTGAGAAAATAGACAACCCGTCTGGAAAGCTGTTCCTGGCCCGGGATTTCACCATCCTGGAACGACGGGAAGTTCTGGTAAAAATCCTGCTCGTGTCAATCGCCATGATTATGCTGGCGGCGGGCTTTATGGTGGCAAAGGGCAGTGCGAAATTACTGACCAGACCGCTCAAAAGACTCTCCCGGGATATCCAGAAAATCCAACCCGGTATTGCCATGGAGCGCCTTACCAGAGATTATCGCGACAGTGAGTTTGTAGAGATCGCTGAATCCTTTAACCGGTTTCTGTCCGCGCTGGAGTCCCATATCCAGCGGGAAAAATCCTTTGTCAAACTGGCCAGCCATGAATTGCGCACCCCATTGGCCATTATCAGTGGCGCACTAGAGATTCTGGAGCAGCGCCGTGATGTCTCGCAAAACGATCAAAGAACTCTGCAGAGGATTCGCAATGCAACCCGCACCATGCAGGAAGATACTGAAATGCTGCTGCAACTGGCACGGGGGAAAACCGCCAAAGAGGATTTTATCGCGTTCGACATGGTAAAGCTGACAATCGAAATTGTTGCCGATCTTGGCAATAGCTGTGGCAATTTCAAGGGCCGCACTGAGGTGATTTACGGCAGTGCGGAGCTGCTTGTGTATTCAAACCCCGCCCTGGTGCGCATGTTGTTGCGCAACCTGATTAAAAATGCCCTGATGCATACTTCTGCGAGGGTGCAAGTACAACTGGGCAGGAAGTCCATTCATATTGACGATTTTGGCAGTGGCCTGCCGCAAAGTGTGGTCAGCCAGTTTTCACAGGTTCCCCACAAAGCGCCCGGCGGACTGCAGGAGAGCAGTTTTGGCCTGCTTATTGTGCAACTCATCTGCGAGCGCCTGAACTGGCAACTGGAGATTGAGCATTCCGGCAGTAGCGGAACCCAATTTATCATCCGAATGCCTGATTGCGGCCAGGATGTGTCGATTTTGCCGTGCGGGGGCTTAGAGCCCTGAGCTGAAACGCTCTTGCAGATGCTGAATGGTGATATGGTGAGCAGTAGCTGCGAAGCACACTGGGATAGTGAGGGGGAGTCGAGTGTCGATCGGGAGATCAATTTCCCTGTTGCCCTTCAACTGACCAAGGCGCGCGGCTGTTGCAGCATCAGGCTGCAAGGCGGCCAGGGCAATTAAGGCCCATGGTCAGTGAAATGCAGAAGAGATCGGGGACATGCCTGCAAAGCGTTTTACAAGGCCCCACAGCGCGAACAAGCCTCAATCATCAAAAACCCGCCAAAGGCGGGGCCTTTGCATTAGAGGCGGGGGCAGTCCCCGATGTGGTGCAGAAAAACGCGCTGAGCGCATCTAAAATCCCTTTACAAGCAGTAGGTAATACCGGTATTACGCATCGGTGCGCGCAGGGCGGTACAATCCTCTTTACAAGGGCCAGGCTTACCGCTACCATCCGCGCCACCTTTATCGGGGATTAGCGCAGCCTGGTAGCGCGTACCGTTCGGGACGGTAAGGTCGGAGGTTCGAATCCTCTATCCCCGACCAATTTTCTCTCCTCTCGCCGAAACAACAGATTCTACAGCCGAAGGAGAAAACAACCTGCTCGGGTGTGGTAACCCGCCTCCCGCGGACCATCCACTCAAGGGTCCAGATCTAACAGCGCCTGTTGCCCTGCGTGCTTGTGGTTTATGTCTGTTTTGTCTACTGGACTTCTCTTTGTTGCTCTCTGATCCACAGTATATTTTTTGCGAAGAGCCTGTGATGGCGTTTCCCTGCAGTGCCGCGGTTACTATATCCGGCGCACCCTTTTGCTGGCAGTCAGTGGAAATGGCATTCTGACAAGGTTATGATGCGGCAGGGAAAAACCCCGCGGAGAAGCTGTTACCAGGGTCGTGGCTGTTTTGGCAGGTGCGACGATGTTAACCTTGTGGATCAACACTGTCCTCTCTAACCGGGAATCACGCCCCTGATGAACTCGGTCAGGTTATTGTGTTGGAAAGCCGAAATTTAGTGATGGTGAAGATAAGCATCACAGTTCGGTTGTTTTTCCGCCTTTCATCTTTGTGCTATGTCTGTTGCAACCTGGGTAGACCTCTATGGAAATTTTTTCAGTTGCGGATAAGACGCAGACAATTTCTGCTGTGGATAAAATCAAGGTCGCCCTTGCCCAGATCGCGCCGGTCTGGCTGAAACGCGGGGAAACACTCAATAAAGTTGCCGGGGCGGTTGAACTGGCCGGCAGACAGGGGTGTCAGTTGGTTGCCTTTGGAGAGGCACTGGTGCCCGGGTACCCGTTTTGGATTGAGCGCACGAATGGTGCCCGCTTCAATGATCCCAAGCAAAAAGCCATCTACGCGGAGTATCTTGCACAGGGTGTGGTCATTGAGGATGGTCATCTGGAGACAATTTGCAGCCTTGCCAAGCAGTATGGTATTGCTGTGTATCTCGGCATTATGGAGCGCGCGGCGAACAGAAGCGGACACAGCCTCTATTGTACCCTGGTTTATATCAACCAGGAGGGGGTAATCGGTTCTGCGCATCGCAAACTGCAGCCGACCTACGAAGAGCGCCTCGCCTGGGCACCGGGGGATGGCAATGGGTTGCGTGTGCACTCTCTGGGCCCCTTTACTGTGGGGGGCCTCAATTGTTACGAAAACTGGATGCCGCTGTCGCGCGCGGCGCTCTATGCTCAAGGGGAAGACCTGCATGTGGCCGTTTGGCCCGGTGGGTTACACAATACAGAAGACACCACCAGATTTGTTGCCAAGGAAAGCAGAAGCTTTGTGATCTCGGTCTCAGGCCTGATGCGCCCTGCAGATTTTCCCGAGGATACAATGGCGCGGACGGAAATACTCGAGAATGCGGACCCATTTCTGGCAAATGGGGGTTCTTGTATTGCCGCGCCGGATGGAGCCTGGGTGGTGGCGCCCCAGGTGGATAAGGAAATCCTGATCACCGCAGAGTTGGACCACGCAGTTGTCAGGGGCGAGCGCCAGAACTTCGATCCCACCGGCCATTACAGCAGGCCCGATGTGACCCGCCTGGTGGTTGACCGCAAACGCCAGCAGCTTGCCGATTTTATCGATGCCGAGTAAAACCGGCTCGCGGTACAATCCCGGGCTCAAGCCCTGCTTTGGCCTATTGCTTCTTGGGGCGGGAGCTGCCAGGCAGTTTCCTTGTGGTTAGAGCTGGAGAGGCCTGTTTTAGATTTCTGTTACTGTTTCAGAGGATTTATCGCTATGGACATTATCATATAATGCTTGCTTTACAGCCAAGCCACCAATAGGAATTTCACGTTTCCCCATGGCTGCTTCTTTAACAGGAGAACAGTGACATTATGCCTATTCAAACAATAGATCTCCTGTGTTGGTGGCTTTTTATTTGATCAGGGTACTGCGGTCAAAATTGAGCTTAAATCCTTTATTTCCACTACCCGCAACTAATACCGAGAGATTTCCTGCACTATTATAGGAATATTGAATCGATTGTGGAAAATCATGATCAATGTTCTCGAAGTGTAGCCGGCCTTTTGAACAGGAGACCAATTTAAAGGCGATGGGCAGAGTATTTTCTGAGACTTTGGCAAGGTAAAAGATATTTCCAGCCATATTTACCAGTCTGAGCGACTCATAGCCGGAGTTTTTGCCACTGCTGAGAGTGACTTCACTGTAGCCCTCATAGGTATCGTCACTGACTTTACTCCAATGTTCCTTATAGGTTCGCTGGGAGGATTCGGAAACCCAACTGCCCAGGATCCAGTCAAGTGCGTCCAAAGAACGGCAATCCATCGATGCCTGGGTGAGTGGTGCAAAAATAATGGTTAAAAATATCGCATATCTCAGTAAATACATGGTGGTCACACCCTTTGATCAAACTATGCTTGCAGTAATAATACTGAGTCTGTTGAAAAATCCGGCCCCGATCATTTATCCAAATGGGAGCGGGTCTTACTCACGGCGGCGTATTTTCTCAGCGTCCATGCCCTTTACACCGACAGAGATGGCTTAATGGCGGTCAATCTTAAACCATCCCGATCTCTAATGGACTAATTTTGTATGATCTTGTAGATATCTCCATTTATGTCACAGATATACAGTTCTCCGAAATAGTCTTCACCAAAGCTTGAAATTCTACTGATGCTGCCGCTGCTCGGAGCCAATTCTGTGGTGCGGTCAGTGTACTCGGATACCGTGTTGCCGTCATACTTCAGCGACCAGATCTGGTTGGAACAGTAATCGGCAAAGAAATAGGTTCCGTCCAGCCAGGGTATGCTGGTGCCCCGATAGACATAGCCACCGGTGAGGGAGCAGCGGAAAGGGGAACCACCGTGACTGTATTCCCATATTGGGAAGTCCAAGGTGCTGGGATTCGGGCAGCCGCTGGTATTAAACGCATTGTTACCTTCGTAGCAGCGCCAACCCCAGTTGTTGCCGCCACTACTGGAGGCTGGTTGAAAATTGATTTCCTCCCAGTTGTTCTGGCCGACATCACCAATCCAGAGATCGCCAGTGTCGCGGTCAAAACTGGAACGCCATGGGTTGCGCAGTCCGTAGCTCCAGATTTCGTCTCCAAACGGATTGCTCGCGGGAATAGAATAGGGCAGTGAACTCACATCGATACGCAGCATCTTTCCCAACAGGTCATTGAGATTCTGCGCGCGGTTATCCGGATCACCGCCTGAGCCGCCGTCACCCATACCGATGTACAGGTAACCATCGGGACCGAAGGCCATCCAGCCACCATTGTGGTTGGCAAAGGGTTGGCTGATAGAAAATACAACCTGCGCAGAACCGGGGTTCGCTGTTTGCGGATTGGTACTGGAGCGTTGATAGCGAGTTACAAAGGTTCGATTGTTTTGGGTATAGTTGATATAGAGAAAGCCGTTGTTTGCATAATCTGGGTCGAATGCGAGGCCGAGCAGGCCCTGTTCAGAACTGGTGTTTAAGTTGCTGACTGACAGGAAAGTCGAGACCAAGGCGCCGCTTGCCCGATCGAGGATCTTGATCCGCCCGGTGGACCCGGAACGCTGTTCAACCACATAGATCCAGTCGGGATTCGTGCCATCATGGGTTACAAAAACCGGTCGGGTCAAGCCGCTGACGAATTCAAAAGATGATAAGGCGCCAGTTCCAACAAGCTGTATCTGTTCCTGTTGGGAATTGCCGGAGAGAGAGGCGGGGGCTTGCGGTAATGGTGACGCCTGCAGTGCCGTGATGCTCAGGCCCAATACAGCCACACTGATGAGGGTTGTGATTGACATTTGTGCTCTTCTCCTTGAGTTTCTTGTATGTTATGTGGAGTGCAAACGCTAATGCAGTAATTCAGCGCTGGGAGTGTATAAAATTCTTTGCCAGCCAGATAGCCTTATCGGCGCATGTATTACCCGAAGCGGTCCAGGGCATGAATTGCCCGCTACGACAGGACGAAAATACCGGTTTTTGAATAGAATTTATCCAGTGCCTGATAGCTTTTAGTTGCAGTCTGCACCTATTTTGGTGAAAAGGAGATGGTCTGTAGGCCCAACTGGGCTCCTGTCTTCTGCCAGTGCGTTGAACCGTGTGGAACGAGAGAGACAAAGAAGGGGAGGGTACCCTGAATTTAAGAAAAAACGCGCTAACGCTTGTGGCAGAGTAGGACTGCGGGAGCAGAGTTCTCACAGGCACCCGTTAGAGCGATAGACTGTGTAAACAGGGCAATTCCCGGCGCCAACTAACCCGCTACAGCGTGTGGATGTCAGTGTTGGCGATTGTTGATAGGCCCGTGCTGCACGGAAAACCTGTAGCGGATGACAGAGGCTGGAGTGCATGGCGTCTGGACACACCCTATACAACGCACTCTGCGAACTTGAACTCCGGCCGGGATGGCAGGCGTCTCAGCAGCTAGTATGAGCACGATGGTAATCCAGACAATTTGGCTATCTTTTTATAAACCCCGGGAGACCTTATGAAGCAATTAGCCTGCTTATTATCAATGACAGCAGTGGTTCTATCGCCCAGTGTTACAGCTGAATCCCGTCGTTCGGATGTGGTTGACGACGCAGTAATTACCGAGCAACGGCTAAATCTCAAAAAAAATACCCAGAGTAAAGGGTTTGGTCCCCAGTCCCCGCGTAACATCGATTCCCTATTGGGGAATAATCAGATTGTTTTTGCCGCGGCGCCTGCCTACAACGAAATGCATTTATGCAACATACATTTTCACAAGTCTGCCGAGCATGCCGGCGGTCAATATGCAAAATACGCGGGCAACGGTGACGGAAACGGGTATCAAACCGGGTACGTTTATTCAGGCAAGTTAACCCAGGGCGAGATTTTAACTGTGAGCCGGGAGATATGCCCTGGCAAGCATGGCAGTCTCCAGTCTGGAGACACTATCGAGGTGCACTATGTGCATTCCTCGGCCCAGGTAAAACCCGGTCCTACACTGGGTGCCTGCCTGAGTGACTCGATCAAGAACCCACAATTGCGTGTGGAAGCCCAGGTCGTTGTTTTAGTCAATGATAGCAGTGCGATGAACTTTATGGTGCTGACCAAACTTGGTCAAAAAAATACATTTTACCAGGCCCTAAATATACCCGATAATACCGGCACGCCCATTGTGTACAGTGGTTCTACAACGGGTCCTGGCTACAATGAAGTGGGTTCCCCGTTCCAGGTAACCTGGAGCGTTCGCCCCAATGTTGCCAAGGTCAATATAGAGACCGTTGGGAAATGGTGTGAAGAGAATGTTTTCAATGAAAATCATGCGCATGGTGTAAGAAACCTTGTAATGAATACAGACCTCTTATCTCCCATTGAGCAGTAACCTGGGGATACAGCCTCTATTTCTGATTCGCTGCGGCTGTAGGATCTGGTTTATGGGTTTGAATAGGGCTGGCGCTGATGAGTACTGCCAGAACACCTGAATGATGGGATTGATACAGTGCGGCCTGTGGACCCCATCTACAGATGCGGTGGGCCGCTCTGATGCGTCCGGCTGGAGCCATTTCCGAGTGCAGGTCTATGTCTCAGAGAATCTGCCGCTGAATGAATTGAACTGAAAAAGCCTTTTTAATTCTGCACAAATAAATTAACCGGGACTCGCTAGTGCTAGGATGCCTGTTTACCTGTACTTTTTATGCGCGGCTAAAATGGCTTGAGTAACTTTACACTTCTGTTGGTGAATTTACTTTTCATATGTGCCGGTTTGGATCCGTACGTACACAGGTACCAGCTAAGAGGCAATTTATAGGAGTTCCTTTGCTGGCAGTGTCATTTCTAGTGGAGGCCGTGTTTTGACACTCCTGTAGGTGTTTTCAGTGTATTGATTTCCATGCCAATTTTGGCTGAGGAGCATGCTTATCACTACGTTGAGGTGAATGGAAATCCACTGGCTTAGCTTTGCAAAAGAAGTGGAGACTTGGTATTTTTAACGAGATTAGGCATAGTATTAGAGGCCCAATCAACCTATAAGAATACCTTTCATGACGCAAAGTCATATACTTCTATGATTGTGCAGGAATGGCAAATGGGTCTCAGAGAGCACTTCATACACATTCAGAAAATATGGATGTGGTTAACATGAGTATGCATCCCACTTTTTTGATGCAGTGGATCCGTGGATCGTGTTGAAGCAAATTGAAAAAATGCAGGATAAAACACCTATGAGGCCCGATTGGTCCGGGAGTTGTAACCTGGGGTTTTCCCGGAAAACACCCATCAGGGTGCAGTGTAGATAAAGTTCGCTGTATAAATAGCATTTTTGTAGCAAGCAAAATTCAATGGTTAACTTATGCTGAAAAAAACCTTACTGTGGATTAGTGTTTGCTGCTCTGTAGCTGTCTGTCATGTCAGCGCAGATGAGGCTAAAAAAATTCTGATCATTGCTTCTAATATTGAGAATATGGGCGATACGGAAAAGCACGATGCAAGAAATAATCTCTGGGAATATGCGCCGCCATATCATATTTTTGTCTCCCATGGGTATGATGTGGATTTTGTATCTCCAATGGGTGGAAAAATACCGTTTATGATGGACCCTCTGGGTATCAGCAGTTACACGATTAAGTACGAGGGGTTTCTGGATAAAGCCAACGTTTCTCTGACACCAGGCCAGATTCATGCGAAGGACTATAGTGCACTATATATTGGCGGAGGTTATGGCACTTTATTTGATGTGGCGGCGAACAAGGAGTTGCTAGATATCATTGCGCAGATTTATCGGGCGGGTGGCGTGATAGGCAGTTGTGGGCATGGCGCAGGGGCTTTTGCAAAGGTAAAATTACCTAACGGCAGGTTCCTGGTTCAGGAAAAACGTATTGCCGGATTTCCGAATTCTACGGAAAAGAAGAAAACCTGGGCAAAACAGGGTACTCTGTTACCGTTTCTTGTTGAAGAGCAGCTTCAAAAAAATGGTGCCATTGTGATTAATAAAGAGAACATTGCTGACAAGCATGAGGTGGTTATTGATCAACGGATTGTCTCTACCATGTTCCTGCCATCAGCGGCACTTGTGGCAAAGGAAATGATTGAATTGCTAGAGCAGGAAAAGAAGCTTTAATGAGTGCGATAGACGTTGCAGGCTGAATGCCTGCTCAGAGTGCTCCAGCCACTAGTACTATGCTCTTGGTTGTCCTAAATTCACTGACCTAATGAGGAAAGTCCTGATGTGCCGTGTTATGATTTTTGCTTTACTCGCGGTTTTCCCTTTTACAATATCGGCCAATGCCACACATGACAGAGAGCGTATACACCGGGCGGTGCTTGACTATATTGAATCTCAGCACAAGGTTCGCCCAGACATGATGAAAAGAAGCCTGGATAATAAATTAGCAAAAAGAACTTATTGGCAAGCAAAAGACGGCAGTGAGTTTATAATGGAAACAAATTTTGACACTATGCTCAAGGTTGCTGAAGCCTATAATAAGAATGGAAATAAATTTCCATCTTCTCCCAGAGTGGATATCCAGATTATGGATATCGACAGACGGGTTGCATCTGTAAAATTAACTGTAGATGAATGGATGGATTATCTGCATTTATATAAAGACAAGAATAAAAAATGGAAAATTATCAATGTGTTATGGCAATATCACGATGCTAAGAAGCATAAATCCTGAATGTTATTATTTCCACGAGGAATATTCAATCCGGTGTCTTGTGTTTTAAAGCGTAGTCAAGCCAGGGTGCTCAGGATTACTGTTATATTAATGGTGACGCAATTAGCAAAATCCAGAAGAAGCAAAATTCATGGAAAAAGTGACCGCACAACAGTTGATTCTTACTGTTTAGGTATATTTTCGGTATTAAATTTCTGTTGGAGATGTAATGGAAGTAGCAGTCAGAGCAGCTGAAATCAGGGACTATAAAAGAATATCGGAAATATTTGATCACCCTTATGTGGTAGCGCAAAGCTCTCAACATCCCTATCTCGGTATTGATAAAGTCAGCACACTGTTTCAAGAGCGCACTGAAAATGCAGTTGTGCTGGTTGCTGAAGTCGGGGGCAGGGTGCAAGGCTATATTGGAATAGATCTGTGTACCAAGCCCAGGTCAAAACATGTTGCCAGCTTGGGTATGGCTGTGCATCCAGAAATCCACGGAAAGGGGGTGGGTAGTTGTCTTTTAAGGGAGGCCATCGAACTGGCGGATCAGTGGCTGAATATTATTCGCCTTGAGCTGTCTGTTTACACAGATAATACCCATGGAATATCTCTGTACAAGAAATTTGGATTTGAAATTGAAGGGGAATCCAGGTTTGCATCCTTCAAAGCCGGTCATTATATTGGCCTGTACCAGATGGCCAGAATTCATCCAGGGTTTAATCAGGAGAAGGGCAATCTCTAATGTTTTTTTGCTCAACAAATAAAACCCGAAAAATAGCGGTCTTGTGTGTCGTTCTTTGATTGCTGTACAGTATTTATATCCAGCGTAAAGAGATTGGGATGGAATTTTTATTTTCTTATGGTACTTTGCAACAACGAAATGTACAGATGGCCAATTTCGGGAGGGAGTTGAGCGGATTTAGGGACTTTCTGCCTAAGTATGTTGTTGAAGAAATAAACATTATTGATGAAGTTGTTATAAGAAAAAGTGGAAAGAGCGTACATCCAATATTACGCTTTACCGGCAATACAGAAGACCGGGTTCTCGGTACTGTTTTTGAGATTACCAGAAAAGAGTTGTCCCAGGCAGATAACTATGAAACTGATCAGTACCAACGGATTTCTGCAGTATTGGAATCCGGTCGTACCTGCTGGATCTATGCAGCAAAAAATGACAATACATGATCGAGTATGCGGTAGTTGATGCAATTTGATTGTAATCCTATTCGGCTAATAGCTGAGTGGAAAAAATGATAGCGACGCTAGGGAATGCTAGATTGAACATCGTACACTAGCATCCGGGGGTTGGCTCAAACAACCCGGATACAGGTTTAATGAATAGCTATCTTCATTTAATCTGAGAAAGCATCTTTATGAACTACTCTGGTATAGGTGGTTGTGAAGACACAAAGTCCATTTTCTCTTCCAAACAATGAGAAGACTGTGTACCCAGGGCCTTTAACTGTCTATTGTGCTCCACCTGAAGCCCTACCTCTATTTCAGGCTTAAGGGCCAATTTATAGTATCTATTAAAGAAAATTGAGTGCGTGTTCAGCAAGAGGCAGAACTTGCGCCATTTTGACAGCATTCGTTCTGCCACCGAATGATGTGTGTGGCTCAGGTGTTTTAAAAAGCAGTAAAAGGTGTCGTGAATGGGGGGTATTTGATGATTTTCACAGTCTAACAATACCAATTTCAATGTCTCGGAAGACGTTGTCCCATAAAGAGAAATTTGGGCGCTGGGCCAGTCTCTGGTTAACAGTGAAATTTATCAGGGTGGCCAGACTTGCGAGCAATGTTATTCCCCAAAACGTTCATCGAGCCAACCGCTGATCAGATTTAGAACTTGCGGAGCAATCGTCTCTTCAATTTGATTGTATTCGGAAATTGCGCCGGTCTCAGCCGTCTGTAAAAGATGGTTCAATCCTTCCAACTCCACAACCCGGTAATCATTGTGATTTACTTCCGCTAGTGAATTCTGTATTCCAGCGAGATTCTGCTTCGCAGTGACCTGAGCATCCAGGCTACCGTTTATCGCCAGCACCGGTACTTTTATTTCTCGGATGTAAGGTTCAGGGTCGAATTTTAGGAAATACCTGAACCAGGGCGTGGTATAGGTTTTGGCCAATGCCTCAACCTGTAGTTCAATTGCATTTCGCTCCTGCACACCAACCAGCCGAGAGACTTTTCGCATCAGTGCAAGTGTCTCCTCTGAGATTTCAGAGTCATCGGAAAGCCGATTGATCTGTTCGAATACGATGGCATCAAGTTGTTTTATTTCACTGATTTTCTCCGGTTTTACGCCCATCGATAGAAAAATATTGGACCTTTGCTCGATGTAGAGATCCACGATATCAACGCCTGGTCCTGCCAACAGGATGGCGAAGGCAAGATCGTCCCTGCGAGCGGCGACCATCGGTGCGATCATTCCACCTTCACTGTGACCGATTAATCCGATAGTGTCCGGTGGTATGTCATTGCGAGCCTTCAGGTACTGAATGGCGCTGTTCGTATCACCGGCGAAATCCTCGGAAGTTGCGGTTTCGAAATTGCCGGTGGACTGGCCAACCCCTCTGTCGTCCAACCTCAGAACGGCGAATCCATTTTTTGCCAGGTGGTCGGCAATTACGGCGAAAGGCCTGTGGCGTAAAATAGTCTCATCCCGGTCTTGGGGCCCTGATCCGGTGATCATAACCGCGGTCGCCTTGATCCTGCCAATCGGCCTGGTTAGGGTGCCCGCCAAAGTGATATTCGCCTTTGAATTCAGCACTTTGACTTCCTCGGCGAGATAATCAAAGGGCGGTATCGGTGTTTGCGGCCTGACAGAAAGCTTTTTCTCTATGGGTTCGCGATCCAGCTTCAACTTCATTACCGCGGGGCCTTGGGCAAAATCTCCGCTGATAGTCTTTTTATCCCGGCTGAGCCCACCTTCAAACCGGATATTCAGGTTGTCGATAGCAAAGGTAAATTTTCCGTTCACGAGTTCAACGGTGTCCACTGGAAAGTACTCTGGGCTTTGGCTTGGACTTTGTGCTCGCGCTAGGAAGCGTCTATCTTTTTGTTCAATTTCAAGTACGAAAGCCAAAGGTCCGGCTGGCGTTTGAAGATGACCGCTCCAGTTTCCCAAGATGCCGTCGGCGTCATCAGTGTCAGAGTATTCGGTGATCGACTCATTTTGATGTACAGGGTCATCATTGGTAACAGAGGCATAGCAGTCAAATGGTACCAATATGAGAAGGCTGCCGAACACTGATCCCCTGGTTACTTGTTTTAAATATGAGAGCACCATACTTTTTCCTTATTCAGCTCGTTGTTATTAATGGTTTTCGGAATCTCCGTCCTTTTCTTCAATCTCCGTCACCACCTTCTGCACCAACTTGACACGACCGGATTTCACCAGTGCATCGCGCAGTACATACTCTATCTGCGCGTTCACGCTGCGCAAGTCGTCGTCGGCCCAGCGCTGCATGGCCGCCAACACCTGTTCGTTGATTCTCAGTGGAAAGGCTTTCTTCTTCGTCATGGCTCAATAGAGACTGCCACTGTTGATAACCGGTTGCGCCTGCTGCTCGCCGCAAATAACAACCAGCAGGTTGTTGACCATATTGGCCTTGCGCTCTTCGTCCAGTTCAAGCTCCTGGGTTTCTGCTAGGGACCTGATCGCGTCGGTAACCATTTCCACCGCACCGCGCACGATCAGCTGGCGAGCCGCCAACACGGCGCTAGCCTGCTGCTTACGCAACATGGCCTGAGCGATTTCCGGCGCATAGGCCAAGTGGCTGATACGTGTCTCTATCACCTCTATGCCCGCTTTGCCCAGGCGTTCCTGCACCTGCTCGCGGATTTTCCCGGCGATAGCGACGGGATCGCCCCGCAGGGACAGAACCTTATCGCTGTGGTTGTCATAGGGGTATTCGTTGGCCACGTTGCGCAGCGCCGCCTCGCTCTGGATGGTGACGAAACTCTCGTAATCGTCCACCTCGAAATAGGCCTCCGCCGAGTCCACCACCTTCCATACCACTACTGCCGCAATCTCGATGGGGTTGCCGTTGGCGTCGTTGACCTTGAGTTTGCCACTTTCGAAGTTCCGCACCCGCAACGAGATGGGAGTGCGTGTGAAAATCAGCGGGTTGGTCCAGCGCAGTCCGGTAACATGCTCGGTGCCAACATACTTGCCGAACAGTTGCAGTACCTTGCCCTGGTTCGGGGCGACCATAAACAACCCGTGCCAACAGAAGGCGACGATCAAAGATGCAAGGATCCAGCCCACAATCGCTACAGGGTCCCCCATCGCCATTCCCCTCATCACCATGCCTGCGGAAACTAGCTGCGACAACAGTAAACCCGCGACCATTCCGTAACCATTGACCGTAAATGCGTTCTTCTCTGTGATCATTGGAGGCTCCAAGTTGTGATATCTTTATGATATCATATTAATGCCGATCTGCGCATTTAGTCAACTCCTTCCACGACACTTCCCCCGTTAGCATAAGATCTTTCCGGTATGTGACGCCATATTGAGGGCTGGAGCCCAACTGTGGTACCCGAGGAAAGGTGTAAAGTACCGCCCAGATGGTGGATGAAGTCTTTCCAGAAGGACCCATTTGCCAAAAGGTGTTGAGATTTCCTTCAGGCAGTTCGAGTAGAGCAGTTCAAATTTAGGGTAAATAGGGAATTATCATTCCTATCCCCTGGTAGGATCATTTCATCAAGCCGTGTTCAGATTCAAACATGGGATATCCTGATAAGGCAGAAGGGAAGCAGACTCCTTTCCCAGGATCGTCTAAAACTTAAAAGCCGATGACGAGCCTACAGCGCGTGTATTCACATTGCGGCTCGGAGAGAGGTATTCATATGCATCCGATCGGCTAGCAAATAGGGTATATGTGGTACTGATGTACTTTCATCTATCAGCAGTAAGCAGACTAATAATCGTCATGATGGGAATTTTTAAATAAATCCTATTGTTTCTGTACAAAAATACATTTGTGTAAATACACTCCATCTGTACCATTTACATGATTAATAAATTGGGTTATAGGCAGCTCCTCCCGTCGAGTGTTCACACCAATTCAGGAGGAGGATAAATAATCTAATTCTTTCAATTTAATAAATTCACATTGTGTTGACTGCCTTACCTGACAGAAAATAAAGCACAAAAAAATACGCGGCAATCTATAGCATGTAAATATGCCAAAAACTCGTAATTACGTATTTTTAAGATGGGATTTTCAATTTATAAATGATTCTTACAACTATATTGAATATAACAGCTCTAAATCGTTAAGTGGGCATGATCTTACATCTTCATTCCTTGTCACCATATCCAGCACAAAATAGAATTGGCTTTAACAGTAGCGCATTGAAACCCTGTTATTCAGAGTGTTCGATTATTTATTTTGTTGTTGACTATTGGTAATTATCGGGATCATTAGCAGCCGTACAAAGTAAATCACGCCTACACAGGCATCTGCAATACCCAGAGCGGCTCAGTAGCAGCGAAGTAAGAGGCTTGAATTGGCAAGAAAGGTGCAGGCTGCAAGTACAGCATTGCCCCAAAATCAGCCTTACCATACTAAAAAGGATAGGGTATGGTAGCAGCAGAGGTGGAGGGGTAGAGTGATGCTGTACTGAAATCACAATAATTACGTTAACTTATAGATAGGATTAAATAACAATGAAATATTTAACTTTAATAGTGGCATTTATTTTGCTTGTCCCGCAGTTTGTACTCGCGTCCGAAAAAGCTATTAAAGTCTCTGAGGTTTCTGTGATATATAATCGCAATGGTGACTTTTACAATTTTAATATTAATACTCAACACGGCGAACCAAAAATTATAGAGAACTATAATGAGAATGATGATCCACTTTGGCGGATGCGTGTAACCACAAAGCAACAATATATGGATAACGATCTTTATATCCCAGTCGCTTTTAAAATAGAGGAGTATGTTAATGGGTCCTGGCAATTACTGGGTTATCCGGAATTTATGGGCACATCCCCTGGCCAGGAAGCGTATTTACGATGGGATAATGATGATACAGATTACTACGAGTTGTTCGTAACGACACAGCCTGGCAATAGCGAATCGGAGATAAAAAGTTTTGAAAAGTGCAGTTCTAACGACTCAACAACAGCGCTGCCCTGTTGTGAAAAAAGATGCAGAGATGATAAGCGGTGGAGACTTGTTTGCTGTGATCCCTTTGGGTGCTGCCAATGCGGTGTCTGTTGTACACCTGATCCACAATGGTAATATAAAAATCCACTTGCTTTGGGCTTTTTATATTTAAATATTCTCTATACAATAAATGCCCTTGAAATAAATATTTTCAGGCACCACCAATTTCTCTAAGGATACTAATTGGCCCATTAAAAACGAACATAAGAATTCAGATAAACAACTGGCTAGCCTGATCGGATCAATATCACTACACGTTCACTGGCAAGGGGTATTACAGCAAATCAATCGCCGAGCTGCGAACGTCACCAACCCGAACAGTTGCTGCTCTGCCCATTCGTTGAGCAGCACTGTCCGGTATTCAAAACCGCGTTGGAAGCCCAGGGTTCACCATTCAACAGGAGTTTGAAGACTTCCATCAGTACGGCTGTCGAGAGTAAGGTTTCCTGCGCGTGCGCTGTGAAGATTGCCACCATGAATGCTTGGTGGCATTGAGTTGCAAACGATGGGGTTTTTGCTTCAGTTGTGGAACCCGGTGGATGGCAGAAAGTAGCGCCCTATTGATGAATGAAGTTTTTCAGAAGTACGCATTCGCCATTGGGCGCTGAGTTACCTTTTCCAACTGCGATTTGTACTGGCTCGCTACCTGAACCAATGGACACCCAAGCCTCGTGTCAATCTTATCCGATTCCACGGCATCTTTGTACCCAATAGCAAGCACAGGATTCTTAATTACTCCGGTTATGCTTGGCAGTAAACAGGTCAGGCCGGCATTTCCAAGGGATGACTGGCTCCCTAAACGCTCTATGGAATGGCAAGGAACAATGACCTGGATGCAGCGAATCGAACGGGTTTTGAGCATCAGCAATGAAGTCTGTGAACATTGCCGCGGTTACGTCAAGGTGAGTGCCGGAATTGAAAGTCCGATATTAATCAAGCACATCTCCAGATCTCTTGGGCAGAAAGCCGCTCATGTCGACACTCCTCGCCATAGTGGGTATCGCTGGCGAGGCTGTTCGATCCCTCGCAGACTGGTTCATTCGATTGATCACGCAAAGCCAACACTACGGACTTTTAGAGCTTACAGTGGGAAGGACCAAAGGGACCCGTGGAGCGACCGATGCCGCGTTGCCCTTTCGTCAGGACTTTCTGGCCGAGCAGAACAAAAAATAATCTACTTTGTATGCCCTCGACTTAAAATAATAAGTTTGGACAGTAAACAACCTCAGGAATTTCAAGCAGAACTCTTCGCATCAAGGGTAAATAAGTGGGTTATATTTCCTGTAATCCAACCTGTCAATATATTCCAAACTGTCCTTCTGGTTGGTTTTTTTGCTAAAAGTGCTCCTGCCATTAATCGTAATTGTAGAAGTATTAATGCTCGACTATACTCGCCCGTCTGCCTAGTTCTCGCCATAAATGAACGAGAGCTGTAGTTTGTATGAGTAAGGATATTTTTGCTGTGTTCAAGAGTTGTAGTGCACTTTTCAGTGCCTGGTTGTTAGGATTATTTTTTCTTTGTTTATCTTCCCTAGCCTTGGCTAACGTATCGGGCCCATCTTCCAGTTCTACAGGAAAATTTACTATAACCTGGACTGGAATTACTAAACCGCATTTTCTTACTGAATACAAAAATGGTTCTCCTGTAAGAGATATTGCGGTCAGCGGGAACTCAGCATCAATCACTGTTTCATCGTCAGGAACCTACACGTATGAGGGCTGGTGGCGGTTCTGTTTGCTCAGTCTACCCCAGCCTGGCCCACTCGCGTTGAGCTTTTCCAATCTTGGTCCCGGTTTGCCCGGCCCTGGTTTGCCCGGCCCTGGTTTGCCCGATCCCGGTTTGCCCGATCCTGGTTTGCCCGATCCCGGTTTGCCCGATCCCGATCCCGATCCCGGTTTGCCCGGAGACAACTGTGAAGCGTGGGATAGTAGGAAGAACTCTATCGGCAGCCATACAGTTGAAGTTACTTTCGAACCGGACGCTAATCCCCCGGGTCCTATTTATTTTCCAGCTATCAGCACTTTTCCCGAGGTTAGTGAGGACATTGAATTGGGCTTCCCGGTTGACAAGTTTAGAGTGGCCTGGGGTGAAGCTTCCGGAAAACCGGACAGATATGAACTTTGGCGAAAAAGTGAGGGAAGCACCAGCTGGCAAATGGAGTACTCTGGCCCAGGTCTCTATAAGGATTTTACTAATCTGTTAACCGACACGTATCAATTTCGGG
Source organism: Microbulbifer sp. MI-G (assembly GCF_030440425.1). Lineage (NCBI taxonomy): Bacteria > Pseudomonadati > Pseudomonadota > Gammaproteobacteria > Cellvibrionales > Microbulbiferaceae > Microbulbifer > Microbulbifer spongiae. The sequence continues at coordinate 2,787,525 of NZ_CP098023.1, read as the reverse complement.
CCCGCGCCTGCAATTCTGGTTGTAGCAGCTATACGGATATAAAAAGTATTACACGGGTAAGAACCCCACTGGAAGTGTTTGCGATAAGTGATGACGACGTTGGAATATCTGTCAATTGGTTCCCGGTTGAAGGAGCAGATCATTATATTCTTCAGGAGTTGAAGAACGGTGGGTCCTGGACCCAGGTTTACAGCGGAACAGAGCATCGTACAATCTTAACTGGTCGCGGTTACGGTAAGTTTAAATATCGAGTTGCAGCGGTTAAAGGTAGTACCACCGGAGGGTTTGAATCCTCTTCTTGGGTAATTGTAGACAGGTCTTCAGTCCCTGTGCCCCCGCATGTGGGTACAGTACCGTCCCCCACTGATCCCGGTGTATTGGCCTCCGACCGTGTTGGCATATTACCGGGGGAATTCCGTGTGAGTGAGTCCGGCGCGGCTACTTACACAATTCCGCTCCAGGTGGGCCCTTCATCCGGTGGCAGTACCCCGGCTCTCAGTGTGACTTACAGTAGTTCCGGCAGCAATGGCCCTCTGGGGGTCGGCTGGGGTATCAACGGGTTGTCTGCTATTACTGCTTGTCGCAAAACGCTTGAAGAAGACGGCGCCAATGGCAGTGCCTTTGATCGCTTCTGTCTGGATGGCCAACGTCTGAAGCTAGTGTTGGGTCAGTACGGTAGCCTTGGCAGCGAGTACCGCACCAGTATCGACAGCTTTGTGCGCGTACGATTGGTCTCTAGTTCCACCGGCAACGGTCAGGGCTTTGAGGTGTACCGAAAGGATGGCTCAATCTCTTATTATGGTATGAATGAGGATGCGCAACAGGAAAGCACCTGGTACTTGAATACCCAAGAGGACAGCGTTGGCAACCGTATTGAGTACACCTACCTGAAAGACACCGCCCTCGGTGAACACTTGATTGAGACGGTCGATTATTCCGCGCACGGTTACCACGCTGTTGCATTGAATCGGATTCAGTTCCACTACGATACGAACCGCAGTGATAAGAGATATGGCTACCGCTTCGGACAGAAGATAGCCGCAACCCGTAGACTTACAGCCATTACATCCAGTGCAGGTTCCGTGGAGTTGCGTCGTTACAACTTTAGCTACCAGAAAAGCGCTACCGGACGTTTGCTGCTCGAAGAGGTGGAGGAATGTGTAAATAGTAATTGTCGCAAGCCGACAGTGTTTACTTACGCAAAATCTGCTGGTGCTGGCTTGGTTAATAGTCTTGCCAACCCTAACATTTTTCACTCTGGCTTTGAGGGTGGTAAATATGGAGATGTTAATGGTGATGGGCGTACTGACTTTGTATTTATTCGCTACGATGGCAGTAATGGAAAGCGCTATATTCGTATTGCGCTAGGTACAGAACAAGGTTCACTTGCCATTCAACCGGGGCAGATGCGCATTCGTTCCAATGAGCGGAAAGAGTGGCACCTGTTGGATTATAATAATGACGGCAAGGATGACCTGCTGCATACGCCAATCTCTGACAGTTCTGCTTATTGGGAGGTGAATTATTCGAATGGTGTGGCATTTAGTGTAACAGATACGCCTACTGCCATTACCTTTCAAAAAGGTCAAGTAGGTCAAATGCATGATTTTAATGCAGATGGCTTGCCGGATTACATATATTTTACCGGAGGTAGCACCAGCTATTTTGATAGTGAACCACCTAAGCTTAAAGTTAGAGAGTTGCAGCGTAGCAGTTCCGGGAAGCTATCTTTCAAAAATAGTGAAGTGGCAAGAAGTCTATCTCTTCCCAGTTCATCCCCCCCTGGGGGAGGTAATGGCTTATATTTAGGCCGTACGAGTGTGAATATACGTGATAAAGATATCGTAGCCGATTTTAATGGCGATGGAGTTGCGGACTTAACCGCGGTTGTATCAACTCATTGGCATTGTACTGAACCTTCTATTGATTGTGCGAACGGTATTACGTCAAGTACTGATTCTCACTTTGTGGTATTGATGTCTGATAGTAATGGCGGGCACTCGGCCGTCTATTCACGCAGGCTATCAAATAGTGGAGGCTCCACTGAACACAGGGTGAGTGATCTCAATGGCGATGGCTTACCTGATTTACTCTATAGAACCAGCAATACAAGTAACTGGGAAATTTATCACTTTAATGGTGTGAAGTTTGTTTCTGCTGGTTTTCTTCCAACTATCGTGGATGACAATATCCAGTTTTACGACTGGGATATGGATGGCCTGGTTGATATTCTTTACCCCAATGCCAACGATAAGTTGAACAATGAGTATCAATACTTATATGTACTCCCCAACGAGTCTGACGGTTTTGGAGTCGGGTTTAGGACTGGTCTGATACTTGGTGTAGATAAGAATGACCACAATCACTACATAATGGATTTAACAGGGGATGGTCGCCCCGAACTCGTCGAGAAGTGCGCGAACCGGGATGAGAAGGAAAACCACTGCGATGATATGCGCAACCGCGGCTTCTTTATTGGTTCAGGTCTTACAGATAAGTATGTGCGTGTCCTTAAGCCCAAGCATTCTGATAAACCGGTGGATGTATTGACCGAGGTTGAAAATGGCTTCGGGGTGAAAACAGAAATCCGCTACGCGCGCCTGAATGACGACAGCGCTAATGTCTACACTCGTAAGAAGGGCTCCTTTACGCTCAACTACGGGCGCGGCTCGCCGGTATTCGATTTATACTCGCCGATGTATGTAGTGCAAAATGTGATCTCCGATGCCCCGGCGGCCAATGACAACAGCAATACTGTAGAGGCCCACTACCATTACGCGGGGGCGCGTATGCAAAGTGGCGGCAGGGGATTTCTGGGCTTTGAGTCAGTCACCACCTATGACCCTCAAAACAAGGTGAAGACAACAACCCGTTACCGCCAGGACTACCCCTATATTGGTATGCCTTCACAAACCGCCAAGGTGATAGAGCCCAATGCCAGTAATATCAAAACCCCAGCTTCCTGTAGTGAATCCAGCCTGAAATTGATCAGTTGCTCTATCAATACTCTCAAATCGGTTGAGCCGGTATCTGGCAAAACAGTGATGCCCTATATCAGCCAGGCACAAGATAAATCCTATAGCCTGAATGGTAACTATCTGGGCAAAGTGGTCACCACTACCAGCTATACGGCTGCCAATGATATTAAATTCGGCAACGCCAGCTCGGTGGTTGTCAAAAACTACGATGCCTCTAACACCCTGGTGCAGAGTAAAACCACAAGCAACAAGTACAATAATGAGGTTAGCAGCAGCCGCTGGCACCTGGCGCGCCTGAGTGAGAGTAGCATCACTACCCAGCGGTATGCCAGCCTGGCTGCACCGCAGATCAAACGCACGGTACATTTTGATTACGATAGCCAGACCGGCCTGTTAACCGATGAATGGGTAGCCAAGGGTAGCGCACAAGAGTTGCATACCCGGTATGAGCATGACCGCTTTGGCAATCGCATTAAAACTATTGTTACCGATGCACTTGGTGAAAGCCGTACCAGCCGCACTGGTTATGATAACTATGGGCGCTTCCCCATCAGTCGAACCAATGCTCTTGGCCAAACGGTAGAGCAGTATCTGGGAATGGATGCCTTTGGCCAGCCGCGCGAAGTGTTGGATATTAGTGAGGTGGCCACCGTTTACGCCTATTCCGAATTTGGAACCCGCTACTTTGAGTATCATGAGACAGGCAGCCATAGCACTATTCTGAGTACACTCTGTGCCGACAGCGGTGACTGTCCTACAGTTGCTGGCATACCGGCTCACTTTAAAGTGATCACTACCGGTATCGAACAGGCCAAAAGCGTGATGTACCACGATCGCCTGGGCCGAGAGATCCGCAAGCAAACCCAGGACTTTCATGGTAATCCGGTATTTGTCGACACTCAGTACGATGAACAGTCCCGCGTTAAAAGGATCTCCGACCCCTATGGCAGCGGCAGTTCTCCGCGCTGGACCACTTATTCCTACGATATTCTCGGTCGTACTACCAAAGTGGATAGCCCCAGTGGCCAGTGTGATAGCACGATCACTTATAACGGTCTGACAGAAACTGCAACGAACTGTGCTCAGCAAACCAAGGTTACCCAGAAAAATGTGCTCGGCGAGCTGGCCCAGGTCACCGACAATATCGGCGGTAAACTCAAATATGCGTACTATGCCGATGGTAATCTGCGACATGTGCGTGTACTCAACAGTGGCGGTGGTGAAACTTCAGTAACCAGTGTTGAATACGATAATCTCGGTCGCAAAAACCGTATGGTAGATCCGGACAAGGGCACCTGGACCTATGGCTACACCGGCTTTGGTGAACTGGCCTGGCAGAAGGACGCCAAGGGGCAGGGCACAGCCATGACCTACGATGCCCTTGGTCGTATGGTGACCCGCGCCGATTACACCAGCTTCAACTCCAACAGCCAAATGGGCACCCTGCAGAACTTTAGCCGCTGGTTCTACGACCGGTATCCCGGCTGTAATTCCATCCGGTTCGATGGCAAGCTGGTGGCCGTAGCCCAAGCCTCCGTCGCTATTGGGGCTGGTTGCAATTCCAATATGGAGGACGTTAGCTACCTCAAGCTGTTGCATTATGATATTTATGGCCGCCTTGGCGAGACTGTTACCGGGCTCGGCTTGCTTAATGGCGAAGGGGACTTTTATGAGAAGGTCACCTACGACCAATACGGCCGCGTCAGCCATAGCTTCGACGCCAGTAATCAGCAGCTGGGTAAGGGCGAGGGCTACTTGCGCGGTGTAGAAACGGTATACAACCCCTATGGCTATAAGGTGGGTGTGCGAGATATTCAGGCAGCCGCCGGGAAGGGCTACTATTATCGCATCAAGGATATGAATCTTCGTGGGCAGGTAAAAGAAGTATTGTTGGGTAATGGCCTTACAACTACTTATGAATATCACCCGCAGCACTATCGCCTTACCAATATCCTCACGGATATCAATCCTGGTGTGGGCCAGGTACAGAACCTGAGCTACGACTGGAGTGCAATCGGCAACCTTCTGTCTAAAGCCGATCTCAGTGGTGATGGCAGCTACAGCAAGGATCTACAGGAAAGCTTTGAGTACGATGGCCTTAACCGCCTGCGCTACGCGCGTCTCTATCAGGCCGGCGGTCATACCACCACCCAGGAGGTACGCTACGATGATGCCGGCAATATCACCTATAAAACCGGCGTTGGTAGCTATGAGTACAGTGGCCCACGCCCCCATGCGGTAACAAAAGCGGGCAATACCAGCTATCAGTACGACAATAACGGCAATATGAGCAGCGACTCTGGCAGCCGCACATTGGACTACACCGTCTTTGATAAACCCAGCCTGGTCACCAAAGGCAGCCACGATACGCGCTTCTACTATGGCCCCGATCGCAGCCGCTTCAAACGGGTGGACGATAATGGCAAAGGCACTGTCACCACCTTGCAGATAGGCAGCGTTGAGAAAGTGATCGAGCGCAGTACCTCCGGGGTTACTATCAAGAGCTTTTATCGTCGCAATATCGCAGGCGTTGCTATCGAGCGGGTAGAGCTGAATACCGCGGATGAAATCGGCAGTACCAGCACCCAGTATTTACATAAAGACCTGCAGGGCTCCCTGGATGTTATTACTGATAGCAATGGTCAGGTTGCCGAAGATGCTGCTGGCAACAAGCTGGTCTATAGCTTTGATGCCTGGGGCAAGCGCCGTAACGCGCTGAGCTGGCAGCAGATTGCTGGTGCACCTGCGAATACGGTTAGCACGCTCAGGGTGGGTATCTTCAATCATATGAGTAGCAACCGTGGTTACACCGGCCATGAAATGCTGGATGAGGTGGGCCTGATCCATATGAATGGACGGGTCTACGACCCGACTCTGGCTCGCTTTGTCTCCGCGGATCCAATGATTGATGGGATCACCTCGGTACAGGGCTATAACCGCTACGCTTATGTGCACAATAATCCGCTGACTTATACAGACCCTTCTGGGTACAGTTCATGGAACAAGTTTCGGGATGCTTTTTTAAATAATCGGGATATTCATCGCTATTTAGCTGGAAAGCCGCTGTTAAATACAGTCGCCCAGATTGCAATCTGCGTGGTCTCCGGCCCCGGTTGTCCGGCTGCACTCGCCATGTATAATGCGAATCAGACGTACCAGGTAACAGGGGATATAGGATTAGCTTTCCGTAATGGTTTGCTTGCAGGGGTTTCTGCGGCGGCCTTCTCCGCCATGCCTGGGGGGTGGAGTCCGACCAATATTGCAATCCGTGGAGTAACTGGAGGGGTATTAGCAAAGCTGGGCGGAGGAAAGTTTGCTCACGGCTTCATCTCTGCAGGAGTCGGTGGTGGTTTTGGACAAGATACTCATATAGCTGTGAAGATGGTAGTTTCTGGGTTGGTTTCGGAGGCCACCGGTGGCAAGTTCGCAAATGGGGCGGCTACGGCGGCTTTTCAATCAATTGTCGTTGGTGGTTTATCTAAGCTAGCAAAAAATACTGGTGATGTGGATTCGGAGTTAGAGGGTTTATCTGAAGAGCAAAAGCAGAAAAACTTTGACAAAAACCTCGCTTCTTTTGAGAAAGCTCTTAGTGTCATTGATGAAGTGTCAGACTTGGAGGTTCCTGGTTTTACAGTAGTCGATTCCAGCGAGCTGAACGGCAGATTAGCTGGTATTAGCTGTGGTTTATTCGGTTGCGATGACAATATACTTGTGTCAAAACAATATCTTCAGACTGGACGTTCAGCTACTGACTTCTTGAGCACAGCCTACCACGAAGTCTTACACTTCAATGACCCCGGATACATTAATGCTCACACAGGTTTTCTGGCAAGGTTTGGTGTGATGTCATCAAGGCATCAAGAAATTTATAAGTTGGATAGACATATTAAGCTTGGAGGATTACGAGGGACTTTAGAGAGAGATATATATAATGCTTTCACAAATGAATGAATCCAAATCTTGGTATAGAAACCCTATCATTCTTTCGCTTGGGCTGATATTCATAGTGGGGATTGTCATGCTGAATTTGGATTCTCAAGATGAAATGGCTCTTGGGAAAAGGGATGCACAATTAATTGATCTATCTATATATGATGAAGCTCTTAATATGGTTTTTCAGGATGTTGGCTCTTACCCATCAAATGAAATTGGTTTCAGGGTGCTTTATGCAAACGAGCTTCAGCACAAAAATTGGAACGGTCCTTATCTAGGTGGGAAAATGAAAAACATAGATCAATGGGGTAATCCGTTGATCTACAGATATCCTTCCAAATGTGGAATAAATAGTAAAAAATTTGATCTGTATTCAAAGGGACCTAACGGCATTGATGAGTGTGGAGCTGGTGATGATGTTACAAAAAAATAGCCTTACTCTCCGACTCAAGAAGCTTGTTGCTGAATAACGATATCAAGCATTTCCATCATAAATTTCTGTTTCGTGCGCGGCAGCTGTCCGATCAGTTCGACTTGCCGCTGTAGTCGCGGTGTTGGGCCGCGCTTGCCTTTAGTGGTCTTGCTGGGTTCGCCGACGATGTCTTCAATGGAGACGGCGAGCAGCTTGGCCAGCTGCGGCAGTAGGATGAAAACCACTCTTAGTTTGCCACCCTCGTAATGCGCAATGGTTTTCTGTGACAGACCCAGGGCATAGGCCAGTGAATCACCCCGGATTTCTCGGAGGCTAACTTTCTTGAGAGAATTAGCCAATGAGCAAACGACCTGGATACTCTCCCGAAGTACGGGAACGCGCAGTTCGCATGGTATTGACCGGCGAGCACGAGCACCAATCACGCTGGGCAGCGATCACATCTATCGCTTCCAAGATCGGCTGCACACCCGAGACCCTACGATCATGGGTCAACAAGATGGAAGTCGACAATGGTACCAGGCCCGGCACCACCAGCAATGACGCAGCCCGCCTCAAAGAGCTGGAGCGCGAAGTCCGCGAGCTGAAACGCGCTAACGAGATCTTGCGCAAGGCTGCCGCTTTTTCGCCCAGGCGGAGCTCGACCGCAAACCGAAGTAATGGTGGCATTCATTGACCAGGAGCGTGAGGCGTACGGTGTCGAGTCAATCTGTGAGATTCTGCCGATTGCACCGTCGACCTTTTACCGCTGCAAGCATCTACAGGCCAATCCAGAGCAACGCTGTGCGCGCGCTCAACGTGACGATGAGCTGAAGCCTGAGATCCAGCGGATCTACGAAGAAAACCACCGCGTCTATGGTGCACACAAGGTCTGGAAGCAGCTTAACCGTGAAGACGTAAAGGTCGCCCGCTGCACAGTTGAACGGCTGATGAAGGTACTGCAATTGGAAGGTGTTCGAAGAGGCAAACGTTGCGTTACGACTATCCCGGATGAGCTGGCCGATAAGCCGCTGGATCTGGTGAATCGCGAGTTTACGGCAGAGCGCCCCAACCAGCTTTGGGTGGCCGACATAACCTATGTCACAACTTGGTCTGGTTTTGTTTATGTCGCATTCGTTGTCGACGTATTCTCTCGCTACATCGTTGGCTGGCGCGTATTAAAGAGCCTTCAAACCGACATTGTGCTTGATGCTCTGGAGCAGGCACTCTGGGCACGAGGTAAGCCCCGTGGCGTTACCCATCACAGTGATCGAGGTAGTCAGTATCTGTCGATTCGATATACCGAGCGGCTTAGTGAGGCGGGTTTCCATATGTCAGTCGGCAGTGTCGGCGACTCCTACGACAACGCACTGGCAGAAACCATCAACGGTTTATTCAAGGCGGAGGTCATCCACAGGGCAGGTCCCTGGAAAGGGCTGGATGAGGTTGAACATGCAACCTTGACCTGGGTCGACTGGTTTAACCATCGCCGCATTCTTGGGCCAATTGGCGATATGCCTCCAGCTGAATACGAAAACCTGTATTATCAACAAGCCGAGTCTGCCCAAGCGGCATGACTCAAATCAAATTGCCTCCGACAAACTCGGGGTGATTCAGTGTTATTCTCTGTGCCTTCCTGAAGGTGGCGATACGCTTACCCATCGCTTCATAGAACGCCTTATCGTGCGGTGCCATGGAGGGCTCCCAGTGTATGGCTGATCGCATAAGGGAGGAGTAACTTGGAGTTTGCAGAAGGGAGCAACGCGTGAGGACTTGGCATGAGCACCCGCAACATCGTCGACGCCTTCAAAGAGATTTACGGTGCCGACGTCTCTGCTGGTCTGATCTTTCCCCTGCATTAGTACCATCCACAGGATGAGATTCCGATAAATTACGCCATCTTTTGAGCAAACTCAACTGGCGGTATATAGTCGAGTGAGCTGTGCGGCCTGATGGTGTTGTAGAGTTCTCGCCACTGATCGATTTCCCAGCGAGCTTCATCTAGTGTTCTGAACCAATGGCGATTCAAACACTCACTCTGCTTCCAGCCAATGGGCTTCACCACATTTTTGAGAGCACGTCCTTCATTGCTTCGACTTCGAGCAGCTTGTCAGCCAGAAGCCGCTTAAGTTTGTTGTTCTTAGCTTCTAGCTCCCGCAGCAGCTTGGCCTCATTGACCTCCAGGCCTACGTACTTGCTTCGCCAGTTGTAGAAAGTACCCGTGGATATGCCGAGATTACGGCAGATATCATCAACCTTGGCGCCCGCTTCGTGCTCTTTGATGATTTGTTCTTCTGTATAGTGCTTTTTCATTGTGAGATCTCCATCCCGTTAGGTTAATTGAAAATCTCATCGAGGTCATGGTGTTAATTTAGGGGGAAAGGTCAATGCCGATCAATGATCATAAACAGGAAGTAGATACAAATTGATACAGGTTGACAATCAGTGGTACGCCTTTTTAGCATTAACTCTTCTATTCTTTCCCTGTTAACATAATGAAAAGTTTGGGAAACACTATGGCAAACTCTCATTGGATACGCGCTATATCACTTTTGTGCGCCAGTTTAATCAGTTACTCATCTGCAGCCAGTATTCTTAATGCTCATCAAGAGCAATTGATTGAAGCAGCGAATTCAAGTCAAACTCACGCCCCGACCACACCTGAGGGGGGCAGTGGTTCAGGGCCTCAGAGCGATGACTTTCAAGGGGGATACTTAAAAGTAGGCTTTGGCTACAAAATCGAGGAAGGTTTCTATGACGACGAAGTAAAAAAGCCTGCATTATTCGTTAGTGGGCGATATCAAGTCAAGTGGGGCTTTTTTGTTGAAGCTTCTTCTGACGCAAATAGACTAGATCAAGGTTTAAATATTGGATTTAATTTCTACAATACCGAACAGTGGCAGTTTGACTTAACCTCGGTGCGTGCTCATGGGCGTAACAAATATAGCTACGGACAATCGGGGTTTCATCAAGAAGAAAAAATAAAAAGCTCAGAAATGCTGGGGTTGAGGGCTACGGGGCTGTTTGAAAATCAATTATTGCAACTTGTGGTTGCGCCATATTCGTTTAATGATGAGTATAATGATGGTGTATATGCGTCCTTATTTGCCTCTAATGCATGGCAGATAAAAAACTGGGAAGTTTACGTCTCTGCCGGACTCGTTTATCGTTCAGAAGAAATTCTGGATTATTATTACTCTACTACAGAGTTGCAAAGTCAATTGGATTTCCCCGATTACCAGGCAGGGGCCGGCATTGATTTTGTTGGGCAGATTGGTGCAAGCTACCCTATCAGTGAAAATATATTGTTTGAAACTTATTATCGCTACACCAATATATCAAGCAGTATCACGGATAGCCCCATTGTGAAACTAATTATTGCATCACCAGAAAGAAAAGAAGATATCACTGAATTTGGCTTACTTGTTAGCTATGTATTTTAGTAGGGGGACTCATGAAACTTCTTATTAAAAACATCGCATTGCTGGTGCATTTTGCACTATTTCATAGCCTTGTTATTATTGGGCTGGTAATTTCTTTGAGTGCTAGTTCGTTTGCGCAAGCTGTGAATACTACCAAGCCGTCGGCAACATTAAAACTGTCGCCCAAGCAGTGTATTGCGCTTCATTATGGTCAAAAGTGTTATGTAGATATTGATGTGCAGTGGTCAGCAAATAAAAAAGGGGCGTACTGTCTTTTTTCCAGTCAACAAGACTTACACTTGGCGTGCTGGTCAGAAGCAAGGCAAGGTCACTATGCAAAAGAAATTGTTTCAAATACTAATGTGATCTTCTATCTAACAGAAAAAGATGACAAACAGCGGGTAAGACTGGTAGCTGCTGAATTGGAAATGGCATGGGTATATAAGAAAAATGTCCGCTCAAGATTATCTTGGCGAATGTTTTAATAATTAACAGAGCAATAATTTATTCATAAAAGAGATAAGCGCATCAGTGACTAACGCTTCCTTACAAAGCTCAGGGCATATTCTTCTGATTGAAGACGATATTGATTTAGCCCAATGGATGCAGGATTACCTTGTTGCCAAGGGCTATCAAGTAGATGTCACAGGCTGTGGTCAGCAAGCGGTCAAACTTATACAAGCGCTTAATCCCGATGTGGTTATTCTCGATGGCATGTTGCCTAATCTGGACGGCGTGGATGTCTGTAAAGCGGTACGGCCAGAATTTAAAAATGCGATTATTATGGTGACTGCGCGAGATGAAGAAATAGACGAGGTTTTAGGGCTTGAAATGGGTGCCGATGATTATTTGACAAAGCCTGTGCGGGCACGTGCCTTACTCACGCGTATTCGTAAGTATATTGCTCGCCAACAAGAATTAAACCATTATTTAATGCCAAATAATAATGAAAGCCAGCTTGTCTTTAATCAACTTTGTATTGATAAGAAAGCCATGAAAGTTTCTTTGCAAGGCAAAGTGCTAAAAATTTCCTCCAATGAATTTGATCTGTTGTGGTTATTGGCAAGTAAAGCGGGGCAACTCGTTTCTAGAAACGAGTTGGTGAGTGAGCTGCGAGGATTTGAATATGATGGCTTTGATCGTTCAATAGATCTTAAAGTATCGCGACTGCGTAAAAAATTGGGTGATTGCCCAAGTGAGCCTCACCGTATTGTGACGGTTTGGGGTAAAGGCTATCTCTTTGCCAAAGATGCCTGGTAGCGAAAGAAGCATATGCGCACTTTATTGTACTCATTGCTGTTATTCGTCTTTCTGGCTAGCGCTGGTCTGGGTTGGCTGTTTGATTATTTATATGCGCAAAATCATTCCCTGATAAGAGATGTTGATAAGGCCAAGATGATAGAAGATTTTGGTTATCAATGGTCAAACTCATTGGCTAACTTTCCTTCGCGAGCGCAATATATTGAACATTGGCAAACCGCCATTAACGAAAATTTATCAGTGCAGAGTGAAGCAGAACATTTGCCCTTTGAATTAAGCCTATTATTAAGGACTGATTTGCCTATGCCTAACCCGCTCGCACTTCAAATGGAGCAAGGTGAGCCCTTGCTGCTAGAGACAAAAAAGCATTTAACCTGGTATTTCCCTCTAAAGCAATCGCAAGAAGTGTTATTGATAAAAGCACCAAAATCCTATTTTTTGCCTGCAATATCAACCCGAGAATACGGATTTACCATCGGTTTTTATATTGCGTTACTGCTCTTGTTTTTACTCTGGGTGTTTCCTTTAATACAACAATTGTTATCGTTGAGGCACGCAGCAAAACGTTTTGGCCAGGGGGATCTGCAGCAACGAATTCCGCCCAGAAAGTTTTCTTATCTTAAGGAAATCGAGGCGGAATTTAACCAGATGGCATATCGGATTGAAAGTTTGGTGGATGATGTGAAGTTACTGAGCAGTGCAGTATCACATGATTTACGAACGCCTCTGGCACGTATTCGTTTTGGTATTGATACACTTGCCGAGGAAAGTGATCCGATGCTTAGGCAAAAGTATCAAGAAAAGATCAGCGATCATATTGACGATATGACAACCCTGGTTGAAACCCTGTTAACTTATGCCCGCTTAGACCAAATCATGGTGTCCTTGCATAGTAATACTGTTGATTTAGTGCTATTGATTACCCAGTGTATAAAGGCGAATAATCCATTTGAAGAAAACATCTCATTTGCGTATGAGCCCCGGAATTTAACGATTCAGGCTGATGCCTTTTATATTAAAATGATTATAAATAATCTCCTTCAAAATGCACTGACTTATGGAGGTGGGCAAGTACTCATCGAATGCATGAATGAAGACAATTATTGCAAGATATATGTTCATGATAACGGCAAGGGCATTGATGTTTCACTGCGAGAAAAAATAGTAAAACCTTTTGTCCGTGGTGATCAGTATAAAACTAAAACTGGTGGCCATGGTATTGGTTTAGCACTGGTCAAACGTGTATTGGATTGGCATCAAGGGAAACTGGTTATTGAAAATTCAACCAAGTTAGGCGGTGCTTGCTTTATTGTTGCATTACTTAGAAATTAACCGCACTTTTAAGTCGGCTATTCAATATTGGATTGTTGCACGTTTTTATTGGTTATGTGAAGTGGTTTTCCACTATTTGTTTTCGTGAGCTATAGTATTGATGTATACAAAGATCAATTTCAAAAACAGTCACTGAACCTGACCTGACCTGACCTGACCTGACAGAGTACCGTTTGCAAAACCGGTTACTTTCAGCTCAATTCTGAGCTACTATACTTAATATTCTAATGCGGATTAGCCCCTAATCCGCATTCTTTATTAGCCATTATTCATTAAATCGAATAGCCAATTACCGCCAGCGATAACTAATAAAAAAACAACCAAGGCTGCCAGCTAAAAACATCATTGCCGGTATAATAAACCATTGCAGTATTGTATTAACGCCAACATAAGGATCTGCGTACAGTTTATAAAGGCGTTTGCCTCCATCGACCTCTTCGAGATAAGTCCTGCCGCGATTAATAGATGAAATATTATCCAGCTGATCAACTCGACTTGTCATTTCCTGCTTCAGTTTGTCAAAATCACGACGCTCATCTTTAGAGCCGCTGGTGCTCATGTTAAGAATTGAGAAGGCATCCAAGCTCTCTCCAGCCAGCAAAACACCTTGACTGCGATAGTGATACTGGCGTTCAGTGCCACTTAATGTACTGGCACCCATTAACGCACCGCCGAACATAAGGAACACCAATCCAGTGATTAGCCATCGCCGAAATGCTAACTTGTGAGATTGATGCTTTGCCAACACCACTTTACGCACTTCACTCACTTCTTTTAACTTTTCCAGTTCATTGGAATCTATCGTCTCGCTCATTTGCTGCGCATCAATGTGATAAACACTGCTTAACTTTGAAAATATATCTTCCGATGGAAAACACTTGCCAGTCTCAAGTTTTGACAAATATGATTGCTCAATTTCAATTTTTTCAGCGGCTTCAGGCTGAGTCCAGCCCGTTTTTTCTCTTAGGCTTCGAAGGTATACACCAAATTTCATTATAAATTTCCTTGATATAATTTAATCTTTAATCTCATCGACTTGACCTCCAATATTCTTCGCAAGTCTTAACAGGAATACTATTAGAATAACCCACGAATACTTAGGAATATTGCTTGAAGTTGTCCAAGCACTGTTGTGAAAAACAAAATTATCTATTTTAGGCGCTCTTCAATACCAAGACTGACTCGGTAAACTTTATCACAATGCTTGGAAGGCACACTGCCCAATAACCCTCGCCATTCGTAAGCACGCTCGCAATATCTCTTGGTATTGCAATGGTATGTAGCTGAGCCAAACGGGATTGTTAATGCTTAATAACGCACTCTATTCTGACTTCGTTATGGAACGAGTTGCCATAGGTTGTAACCTAATGTGGCTTTTTCTCGCTTAATGACAATGTTCTTGTGGTCGGGCATTGCCCTAACCGCTTTTGTATCCACCGGACTATACAATTTTTATGTTCTACCTACTCTAATACGCTCTTTTTGCACACTATTGTAACAATGGCCTTACCACTGCAGGCGTTTTGGATTACTTTATATTCACGCCATTTAAGCATTATTGTAAACAGCGGGAATATACATGAAAATTGATGAGCTTACCATTGCGCCAAGCGTGCGCAACGCTATTGCGCGCTGCCACCAAGAATCTGCAAAAGACAGCAGGAAGTGAAACTATGTGTAATGTGCATCACCGCCCGGTTACTGCCGGTATCGCAATCATCACCAATGAAAAGGGCGCTTTAACCCGTATGCGCTCCACCATGCAAGCGGGGATAAAAAGCGAAATGGCCTAACTAACTGGCTTGCCCTTGCATCAACACACCCATTGATCGAGGGGCCCGATAATCCATGGGGCACCTAACCCGATCCGCGTATGGCATCCACAGCGGGGTCCAGGCTTTAGGGGAAAGCGCTTGCGACAATGGTAGGGCGTTTGCCCTGTCTCTATACCCCACAGACCGCCACGGCAATACAACCGCTTGCTGGCAGAAAGCATGGATGAAGTCTTTTCAGAAGTACCCATTCGCCAATGGGTGCTGAGTTTTCCTTCCCAGCTGCGATTTCTACTGGCTCGCTAATTGGACCTGATGGGCGGGCACGTCCATGAATAATGCAGAGTGTTGGCGATTTACTAGGGTCTGTTCACACTAAATCCTGTATAATCCCCTCATGGAAATTACAGCGCAACAATACAAAATTATCGAAGATTTTCTGCCCCTTCAGCGCGGTAACGTGAAAATATCCAACTTACAAGTGCTGAACGCCATTCTTTACATAGCCGAGCATGGTTGCAAATGGCGAGGTCTGCCCAAGAAATTCGGCCGTTGGCACAGCGTCTACATGCGGGCGAATCGTTGGGCCAAGCAAGGTGTACTGGATAGGGTCTTTCTGGCCCTCCAGGAAAATAATGTGATCAATATCCAGGTCGATCATATCTCTCTTGATTCTACGGCTGTTAAAGTTCATCCAGATGGCACTGGCGCGTTAAAAAAAACGGTCCTCAATCTATCGGCAAATCACGAGCAGGATGGATCACCAAGATTCATATGGTTGCAGCCGACCACAACCGCGCCGTAGTATTTTCTCTGTCACCGGGGCAGGCTGGAGACGCTCCGGAGGGCCGAAAGCTGCTGAAAAGCCTTGATAACCGCGGTTGGGATGGTGCCAAAGTGATCATGGACAAGGCCTACGAGGGTAATGAAACCCGGCAGTTGGTATTCGATCTGGGCATGGAACCTGTCGTGCCACCGAAGAGTAACCGAATGAGCACCTGGAAATACGACGTGGAGGCGTACAAAAAACGAAATGAAGTGGAGAGGCTGTTTCGACGCCTGAAGGGCTTCAGAAGAATTTTCTCTCGTTTTGACAAACTGGATGTCGTTTTCACATTTTTTATTCACTTTGCGCTTATTGTCGATACTTTAATTAGTGTGAACAGGCCCTAGTAGAGCAGGAAGGAAGAATACCCCTCTCACAGGATCGTATGAGACATGGATGCCGATTACGAACGTACAAGGATGTATTCACAGCGTGTCTTGGGAGAGGGGTATTCTTTCCATCCGGCCCGGTAGTATGACGGACCCTCCCTATCGGGAGAATCCGTTTCTCAACCATTTTCACTGTCCAGCGCCCGCTCCTTTTGAATACGCAGATACACTTCTTCCCGGTGCACGGGCAGGGATTTGGGAGCCGCGATGCCCACCCTGACCTGATTGCCGGAAATACCCAATACGGTGACGGAAACATTTTTTCCAATTCTGAGGTTCTCGCCTGGCCGGCGTTTTACAACCAACATAAGTCTTTCCTTCCGGATCGCAAATCCTGGAGTGATTTTTCGTGATGGGAATAGCTGGAAAATAACGACGGGAGGCAAAGCAGGGTGGGGCACGGGAACGGTAGGCGGTAAAGCAAAACAGGCGCGTGCAACGCTTCCAGAGCCTGGGCAACCACCCCTGGCGTCTGGTAATGTCCCACTTTATTGAAGACGAGCGGGCTTCTAGCGTATTATCCATAGAGCCATTTTGATAGTTCATGTATCAATTTGGTTAGCTGGCCCCTGGTGTTCGAGCACCTTGGGTCAGCGCCTTTTACTTACGCTTAGGTCACGTACCGTTCTCCTGTTGCAGGGAGGGCTTTAGAGACTATGCCCGGGCTGGAAACTGCCTGGGCTTTTTGGGCCCCTTGCGCTATTGGCTCGCAAAAACTGGCCCAAATATCAAAAAATGCCTTTGGTTTCTACGCCGTTTTGACATGAAAGAAAACTAAATGCAATCCAATAAGATTATTTTGATGCCTATATTTCTAACCGCCCGTGCCTAGAAAAATGGCAATTTCCGCCTGAAACCTACAAGTAGCATTGACTCTTGTCAGCGCCTGTCCCGGTGTTGCCATGGCACAGCAGCGGGCGGGCTGTTGATGTGCGGTTGCCACTGCCATGCTTTTTTCGCTTCCCTGGAAGCATCCAGCACCCTGGCAGGGGGGCGTTAAACGCCGGTTTACAGGCGGCGTCGGAACAGGGGCAGCGGCTGGTCCACACCGGCCTGGTAGCTGTCGCTGAAGTCGTGTAGGGAGTCGTGCAGGCTGGCGAGGGGCTCGTCACCCTCGAAAGCGTAGGCGTTAAAACCGCAGCGCCGCAGATAGGTAAGCTGGTCGCGCATAAAACCGCCCACGGCGCGCAACTCGCCCTTGAAGCCGAAGCGCTCGCGTAACAAACGGCCTGTGGTGAAGCCGCGGCCATCGGCGAAGGCGGGAAAGTGCACGGCGATCAGCGGGCATTGGGCCGCCGCAGCGCCAATCGATTCCGCGCCCTCGTCGCTGTCGAGCCATACGCCGATTTCGTCACTGCGCGCGGTGAGCGCCCGGCGCTGGGCCTGCCACTGGCGCAGGGGCAAAATCACCTTTCCTGCAGCCGGAATATCGGGGCTTTCCCCCGCCGCTGTTTGCGCCAGCAAGCGCCACTGGTTGGGGAGGATCTCGCCGTCGATAATCAGCTCGCTGGGGTTGCCCGGCTGCGGGCCCGGTTTAGCCGGCTTTGGCATAGACGCTCTCCTTGAAGGGCTGCAGGCCAATGCGCTTGTAGGTGTCGAGAAACGACTCGGCGGTGCGGCGCTGTTGCACATAGAGGTCGAGGATCTTGCCGATCACCTCCGGGACTTCCGCGCGGGAGAAACTGGGCCCCAGCACCCTGGCCAGGCTGGCATCATTGGCGGCGCTGCCGCCGAGCTGGATCTGGTAGAACTCCTGGCCTTTCTTATCCACGCCGAGAATGCCGATATGCCCCACATGGTGGTGGCCACAGGCGTTCATACAGCCGGAGATATTCAGGTTCAGATCGCCCAGGTCGTAGAGGTAATCCATGTCGTCAAAGCGGCGCTGGATCGCCTCCGCCACCGGGATGGATTTGGCATTGGCCAGGGAGCAGTAGTCACCACCGGGGCAGCAGATCATATCGGTGAGGGTGCCGATATTCGGGGTGGCGAAACCGTGTTGGCGCGCCTGCTGCCATAGTGCGTAGAGCCTGCCCTGCTCAACATCGGCGAGCACCACATTCTGATCGTGGGTGACCCGCGCCTCGCCAAAACTGAACGCGTCGGCGAGATCGGCAATGGCATCCAGTTGGCGGTCGGTCACATCGCCGGGGGGGACGCCGGTGGGTTTGGTGGATAACTTGATGGCGCGGTAACCCGCTACCCGGTGGCAATAGGTGTTGCGCTCCAGCCAGCGCGCGAAGGCTCTGTCACCCTCTGCCTGCTGTTGCAGGGCGGCTTCGCTGGCGCTGCCGTCGAAGGTTTTGTAGGCGGGGGCGGTGAAGAAGGATCTGGCCCACTGCAGCGCCTGCGGGGTCAGTTTTTCTGCGCCGTCTTTACCCTGCTGCCACTCCTCTTCCACCCGGCGGCCAAACTCCTCGGGACCCAGGGCTTTCACCAGGATTTTGATGCGCGCCTTGTACTTGTTGTCGCGGCGGCCGAGGCGATTGTAAACGCGGACAATGGCTTCCAGGTAGGGGAGCAGGTCCGCTTCCGGCAGGAAGTCGCGGATGGTTTCGGCAATCACCGGCGTGCGTCCCTGGCCGCCGCCAACGAGTATCTGGAATCCCAGGTCGCTGTCGCGCTTGGTGATCTGCACGCCGATATCGTGTACCCGGATGGCGGCGCGGTCCTGTTGGGAACCGCTCACCGCGATCTTGAATTTGCGCGGCAGGAAGGCGAATTCCGGGTGGAAGCTGGACCACTGGCGGATCAATTCGCAGTAGGGGCGGGGATCGGCAATCTCGTCGGGGGCGATGCCCGCGAAGGGGTCCGAGGTGGTGTTGCGGATACAGTTGCCGCTGGTCTGCACTGCGTGCATTTCCACCTCGGCCAGTTCGGCGAGGATATCGGGCACATCTTCCAGGTGCGGCCAGTTGAACTGCAGGTTCTGGCGCGTGGTGAAGTGCGCGTAGCCCTTATCGTAGTCGCGGCTTATGCGGGCCAGGCGGCGCAGCTGGGTGCTGTTGAGGAGGCCGTAGGGCACGGCGATGCGGAGCATGGGGGCCAGCCGCTGGATATAGAGGCCATTTTGCAGTCGCAGCACCAGGAACTGCTCCTCACTCAGCTCGCCTGCGAGGTAGCGTTGCGTCTGGCCGCGGAACTGGGCCACGCGGTCATTGAGTATGGCGCGGTCCCGATCATCGTATCGATACATTACAGCTTGATTCCATTGCCTGTGTGCGCTGGTGGCGGAGAAAGGGGCGAGCCCCGGGCGGTCCTCCGATGGCGCATAACATACCAGCGCGCTTATGCAAAAAATAACAATATTTTTCGCTATGTCTGTAACCAACGGTTATAAGGTAGGTGGTGGGTCCAGCAGGTCCGCCTTGCGCCCCCCGCGGGGATTTGGTCTACTTGACTGGCCGTTGCCAACGGCCTATCTGCGTTGAATAACAATAATGAGCAATCGGAGAGATTCGATGAGTGATGAAGTTGTTGCCGCCCCGGAAGATGACAACGTCGTAGACGCCCTCGCCGCCGTGGCACTGGTGGCTGTGTTCGTCGTTACCTGTGTTTTCTGGGTCGCCACCCGATAGTCGGCCCCCAGGCCCGGAGCTGAGCGGTGCCGGGCAAACCCTCCTCAAGCGCTGGCCGGGGCTGCATACCGCGACCGCGCAAGTGCGCCGCTCAGCCCATATTGCTGAGCACGCCCTTCACAATCCCCGCCAGGATCAGCACAAACAGGATTGTAAAAACGATGCCGGCTACCAGGTAGTGCATCACGCTGCCGCTCTGAAAGTCCCGCTTGCGGTTCTTGTTGCTCTGCACACCGATGGCGGCCGCCAGGGTGCTGAGCACTATCTGGCCAAAGCCGGGCTTGTCTGCTTTCTTGCCGTTGCTCTCTTGCACAGGCTCACTCCTCAAGATTGGGGCGCAGCCAGCGCGCCAGTTCCCGCGCGCTGACCCCTTTGCGTTCTGCCAGGCTTTGCAGCTGGTCCCTGCCGATTTTGCCGACATTGAAGTACTTTGCCTGCGGATGGGCAAAGTACCAGCCACTCACTGCCGCTGCAGGCATCATGGCAAAGTGCTCGGTGAGGCTGACCCCTGCATTTTGCTCCGCCTGCAGCAATTTGAACAGGGTGGCTTTTTCCGAATGATCCGGGCAGGCCGGGTAACCGGGGGCGGGGCGAATACCCCGATAGGCCTCTTTGATCAACTGTGCATTGCTGAGCGCCTCGTCCGGTGCATAGCCCCAGTATTCCGTGCGCACCTGGCGGTGCAGGGTTTCGGCGAAAGACTCCGCCAATCGGTCTGCCAGGGCTTTGACCATAATGGCGTTGTAGTCGTCGTGTTTGGCGGCGTAGCTGTCCGCCAGCGCATCCACGCCGATACCGGTGGTGACCGCGAAGCCCCCCACATAATCCATTTGGCCGGATGCCAGTGGGGCGACAAAGTCTGCCAGGGAGCGGCACAGCCCATCGCCCCCGCGCTTTTGCACCTGTTGACGCATGTGGTGCAGGCGCGCCAGCTCTGCACTGCGGTTTTCGTCTTTGTAGACAATGATATCGTCGCCGATGCTGTTGGCGGGCCAGAGCCCGAACACGGCGCGGGCGCGCAGGCGTTTTTGCTGGATTATTTCGTCCAGCATGCGCTGCGCATTCCTGTAGAGATCCGTGGCGGCTTCACCCACGATGGCATCGTCCAGAATGCCGGGGAATTTTCCCGCCAGATCCCAGGCAATAAAAAAGGGCGTCCAGTCCAGGGTGTCGAGCAGCTTTTGCAGGGGAAAATCGTCAATGACCGTGAGGCCCAGTTTGTTGGGTCGGGTAGGGCGGTAGTTCTGCCAGTCAAATTCCGGCGCCGCATCGCGCGCCTGCATATAGGTCAGGGGGGTATCGTTGCGCTTGCGGTTGGCGGTGCGGTGGCGCACTTTTTCGTACTCAGCGCGTATTTTTTCTACAAAGGGCGGGCGCAGCGTATCGGAAATCAGGCTGCTGGCCACTCCCACTGCGCGGGAGGCGTCGGCCACATAGACCACCTGGTTGCGCTTGAACTGGGGCTCAATCTTGACGGCGGTATGTGCCTTGGAGGTGGTGGCGCCGCCGATCAGCAGGGGCATATCAAACCCCTGGCGCTCCATTTCGGCTGCCACATGCACCATTTCATCCAGGGAGGGGGTGATCAGGCCGGACAGGCCAATGATGTCGCAGGCTTTTTCCCGCGCGGTCTGCAGGATGGTCTCGGCGGGCACCATCACACCGAGATCGATGACCTCGTAATTGTTACAGGCCAGTACCACCCCCACGATATTCTTGCCGATATCGTGCACATCGCCCTTTACCGTGGCCATCAGGATACGGCCGTTGGAACGGCTGTCTTCGGTTTTTTCCGCCTCGATATACGGCTGCAGGTAGGCCACCGCCTGTTTCATCACGCGGGCGGATTTCACCACCTGGGGCAGGAACATCTTACCCTCGCCAAACAGGTCGCCGACGATATTCATCCCGTCCATCAGCGGCCCTTCGATGACGTCCAGGGGGCGGGAGGCAATTGCGCGGGCCGCTTCGGTGTCCTCTTCGATATAGCTGTTGACGCCCTTTACCAGGGCGTGGGCCAGGCGCTCGTTCACCGATAGCTGGCGCCAGCTCAGGTCCTCCTTGCGCGCGGTGGCGCCGCCTTCGCCCTGATAGTTGGGGGCGATATCCAGCAGGGCCTCGGTGGCCTCACTGCTGCGGTTGAGAATGACATCCTCGACCTTTTCCCGCAGTTCCTGCGGCAGTTCGTCGTAGACCGCCAGCTGGCCGGCGTTGACGATGCCCATATTGAGACCGGCTTTGATAGCGTGGAACAGGAATACCGAATGGATTGCCTCGCGCACCGGGTTGTTGCCACGAAAGGAGAAGGAGACATTGGAGACTCCGCCGCTGATCTGGGCACCGGGCAGGTTGTTGCGAATCCAGCGGCAGGCCCGGATAAAGTCCACCGCGTAATTGTTGTGCTCCTCGATACCGGTGGCGACGGCGAAAATATTCGGGTCAAAAATAATATCCGTGGGATCGAACCCGACTTCCCGCACGAGCACATCGTAGCTGCGCTGGCAGATTGCGATCTTGCGTTCGAAGGTATCCGCCTGGCCCTCCTCGTCAAAGGCCATTACCACCACAGCCGCGCCATAGCGCAGGCACAAGCGTGCTTTATCGATAAACTCCTCCCTGCCTTCCTTGAGGCTGATGGAGTTGACGATGGGCTTGCCCTGGATGCACTGCAGCCCCGCTTCGATCACCGCCCACTTGGAAGAGTCCACCATAAACGGCACCCTGGCGATGTCCGGTTCGGTGGCGGCGAGGTTGAGGAAACGGCGCATAGCGGCGAGCGCATCGAGCATCGCCTCATCCATATTGAAATCGATCACCTGAGCGCCGTCTTCCACCTGGGTGGCGGCGACCTGCAGGGCGGTATCGTAGTCCTCCTCAAGAATCAGGCGTTTGAAGCGGGCGGAACCCGTGACGTTGCAGCGCTCGCCCACATTGACAAACAGCGCGCTTGCATCGGCGACAAAGGGCTCCAGGCCGGACAGGCGCAGGGCCGGTTTGATCTCCGGTGGCTGGCGCGGGGCCACTGGGGCGACTGCCCCGGCAATGGCGCGGATGTGGTCGGGGGTGGTACCGCAGCAGCCACCGAGGATATTGATAAAACCGCTGCGGGCAAACTCCGCCACAATTGCGGCCGTTTGCTCCGGGGTTTCGTCGTATTCGCCAAACTCGTTGGGCAGGCCCGCATTGGGGTGGGCGGAGACATAGGCGGTGCAGACGCCTGACAATGCCTCTATATACGGGCGCAACTCGGTGGCGCCGAGGGCGCAGTTGAGGCCCACGGAAAGCGGTTTGGCATGGGCGATGGAATAGTAAAACGCCTCGGTGGTCTGGCCGGACAGGGTGCGACCGGAGGCATCGGTAATGGTGCCGGAGAGCATGAGCGGCAGTTCAAAACCCAGCGTCTCGAACAGCCGTTGCATGGCGAAGATGGCCGCCTTGGCATTGAGGGTATCGAAGATGGTCTCGATCAGAATCAGGTCGCTGCCGCCCTCGACCAGGGCGCGCCCGGCTTCCAGGTAGTTCTCTACCAGGGCCTCGAAAGTCACATTGCGCGCGCCGGGATCATTGACATCCGGCGAGATACTGGCGGTGCGGGAAGTGGGCCCGATCACCCCGGCCACCCAGCGGGGCCGCGCCGGTGTGGAGAGGGCATCCGCGGCGCGGCGGGCGATTTCGGCGGAGGTGCGGTTCAGCTCCTCCACCAGATGCGCCATATCGTAATCCGACTGGGACAGCCGGGTCGCGTTAAATGTATTGGTTTCGATAATGTCGGCGCCCGCCTGCAGGTATTCCCGATGGATCTGCTCGATCAGTTCGGGGCGGGTCAGGCTCAGCAGGTCATTGTTGCCCTTGAGGTCCCGGGCAAAGTCGGCGAAGCGCTCGCCCCGGTAGTCGGACTCCCCCAGCTTTGCCCTTTGGATCATGGTCCCCATGGCGCCATCCAGGATCAGGATACGCTGAGCCAGTGCCGTGTTGAGTTGCTCGAGGCGCCGGTTGCGAGACGGCTGCAACATGTACCAGTCCTTACTTGGTGTCGGGGGCGGGAAAGGCGTCAATCTTAGCACAGGCACGCCCTTTGACGGATGGCGACCTGATTGCCTTCGACCGCTGCGCCCACTTCACTGGTCGATTTTTGTCTGCTACAGGCACTGTATCCTACAGGGTCTGGCGCGTAGGCCATAAAGCCCTAGACGTTCCGTCTGCCTGGTACTACCTTTGCGTGCCTGGAAAACCAGATTGAGGCGGCGGGGTGTACTGAATGTCCATAAAATGCGCCCGCATACCAGGCGTTCCAGATTGCACAGCCACAAGGAGAGGAACAGGATGCAAACCAGTGATAAGAACCGCCGGGTGATACTTGCCTCCCGGCCCGAGGGCCCCCCCGGAGAGGATAACTTCCGTATTGAGGAGGTGGCCGTGCCACAGCCCCAAGACGGCCAGGTGCTGCTGCGCACAGTGTATTTATCCCTGGACCCCTATATGCGTGGCCGCATGAGTGATGCAGAATCCTATTCGGAGCCTGTCGCCCTCGGCGATACCATGGTGGGAGGCACCGTGAGCCGTGTTGTCGAATCCCGCCTGTCGGGCTACGCGGTTGGCGATTGGGTACTGGGCTACAGTGGCTGGCAGGACTATGCGCTCTCTGATGGTGCCGGTCTCGTCAATATGGGCGCCAACCCCGATCATCCCTCCTATGCCCTGGGCGTATTGGGCATGCCGGGTATCACGGCCTATTTTGGCCTGCTGGAAATTGGTGAGCCGAGGCCGGATGAGACCCTGGTTGTGGCGGCAGCCACCGGGCCTGTGGGGTCGGTGGTGGGACAGATCGGCAAGATCCAGGGCTGTCGTGTCATCGGTGTTGCAGGCAGCATCGAGAAATGCCGCTACGGGGTGGAGGAACTGGGATTTGATCGATGCCTCAATCACCGCGATGCCGACTTTCCCGAACAGCTGGCCGCGGCCTGCCCCAGCGGAATCGATATCTACTTTGAAAGTGTTGGCGGTGCGGTGTTTGACGCAGTGTTGCCACTGCTGAATGACTTTGCGCGCATCCCCCTGTGCGGCCTGGTCTCCCAGTACAATGCCACTGCACTGCCACCGGGGCCCGATCGGATGAGCCTGTTGATGCGCGACGTGCTGATCAAGCGCCTGAAAATCCAGGGTTTTATCATCTTCGACCAGTATGCGCGCTTCGGTGCATTCAGTGAGGCTTTGGGCCAATGGGTCGGCGAGGGCAAAATCCGCTATCGCGAGGATATTGTGCGGGGCCTGGAGCGGGCCCCGCGGGCGTTTATGGGCCTGTTACAGGGCGAAAACTTTGGCAAGTTGGTGGTGCGTGTAGGCGCCGACGACTGACCTGCCCGGTCTGTATTGACGTCCCGGCACGCCGATGGGCTGCCGGGGGCACAGAAGCATGCGGAGAATGCGATGAAGATCCTGATGGTACTGACCTCTCACGACAAACTGGGTGAAACCGGCCGGCAAACCGGTTTCTGGCTGGAGGAGTTTGCCGCCCCTTATTATGTCTTTAAGGGCGCCGGCGCCGAAGTTACCCTGGCCTCCCCGGAAGGAGGACAGCCCCCCCTGGACCCCAAAAGTGCCGAGCCGGATTTCCAGACCGAGGCCACCCGGCGCTTCCACGGCGACCGGGCGGCGCAACAGGCGCTGGCCAATACAGTGAAACTTGCCCAATTGCACGCGCGGGATTTCGATGCGGTGTTCTACCCGGGCGGGCACGGTCCCCTGTGGGACCTGGCAGAGGACCGGGCGTCCATCGCCCTGATCGAGGATTTCTACGGGGCGGACAAGCCCATTGGCGCGGTGTGCCATGGGCCCGCGGTATTCCGCCATACCCAGCGCAAAGGCGGCGTGCCACTGGTATCCGGCAAGAGTGTCACGGGCTTCTCGAACTCTGAAGAGGCCGCAGTGGAACTGCTGGACGTGGTGCCCTTTCTGGTGGAGGAGATGCTCCGGGACCGGGGTGGTCACTATTCTAAGGGCGCGGACTGGGCGCCTTATGTGGTGGTGGATGGCAAGCTGGTGACAGGGCAGAACCCCGCGTCCTCTGTGGAGGCTGCCGAGACCCTGTTGGGGTTTATCCCGGTCTGAGGCCGGGGGGTGCGCTGCTCGCGCGCATCCCCCCGCAAACAGAGCGGTTTCCCTTGTGCGCTTGGGGGCGTAAAATACCCGACAGAGAAACTCGGTTATTTGAGAAGGCTTATGTCAGATTTGAATGTGACCATTACCGAATCCGCGCAGGCATACCTGAAAGAGCTGTTGGACAAGCAGGAGTGCGAGGGTATTGCCATTCGCATGTTTGTCTCCAGTCCGGGCACGCCGAATGCCGAGACCTGCATCGCCTACTGCCGCCCGGGGGAAGAGGAGGAAGACGATGTGGTCATGGAGATGAACGGTTTCAGGGCCTACTTTGAAGGGCGCAGTGTGCCCTATCTGGATGAGGCCCGCGTCGACTATTCCCCGGACAAAATGGGCGGGCAGCTCACCATTCGCGCCCCCAACTCCCGCATGCCCAAAATCACCGATGACAGCCCGATTGAGGATCGCATCAATTATGTGCTCTACAACGAGATCAACCCCGGTCTGGCGGCCCATGGGGGGCAAGTGAGCCTGGTGGAGGTCACCGAGGACAAATTCGCCGTGTTGCGGTTTGGCGGTGGTTGCCAGGGCTGTGGCATGGTGGATATGACTTTGAGAGAGGGCGTTGAAAAAACACTGAAAGAAAAAATTCCCGAGCTTGCCGGTGTGAAAGATATTACCGACCACTCCGACAAGTCCCAGGCTTATTATTAATTGGACCCTGCCAGCATAGGGACAGCTCCCTTGCCAGTATCTGTTTGAACCCGCGAACCCGGCGGGCGCGCTGCTGTTGGCCACAGGCCGGAGCGCGTCCGCATCCCCATCGGCTGCCCCTGGCTGCCTTTTGCAGTAAAAAATCCCCGCCCGGCCGATGCGTTTTCCTGAAGTCGGCATTGCTGCCTGAAATACAACCCTCTGCTGCACTGCGCTAGCTCGAATTTTGCACCGCCAGCTTAACACCGCAGCATTTTATGCTTCTTGCTTGAGCGGTGCTGGGGCTGTTGGCTTTTGCTGGTAATGTATCCTCTTTGAACAGGCTTTGTTCGATCCAGGCTGGGCTGGACACAACTTCTCTTTACCTCGTTATTTGTCAGTGCCGGGGACAGCACTTCAAGGCGCTACGTCGGTAGCAAACGGGTAGCCAGCTTGTAGAAGATTTCTCTACCACTGGACGGTTGGCGATATCCCAGCCGTTGTTATCGTTGAATTACGCTTTCTAAAACTAATCTACTTCAATGATTAATAGATTATAATTCGTAACTTCAATACAGGATAAGAAGGTTTTTAGCCCGGATTTTGGGTCCTATTACCTAGTTTTCTTATGCCTGAGATATACCTACGGCCCGGACACAGGGTTCTGCCGCAGGTTACTCCAGTTTTGTTACAGATATTTTTAATCCATCGTCCAGTTCACCATAAATTGATGTGTTAGTTGATGATAACAACATGAAGTAATTATTTTCTGAATGATAAGTGAATTGACAATAGCGGTGATTCACTCCAACATCTTGTTTATAACAAATATTATTAGTGTCATTATCTTCTAATGGAATATTGGCATATGAATCAGAAAGAGTTATATTATGAGATATTTTATCATTAGTTGCTATCACGAATACTCTAACCGTATCACCTTCTCTTATCTCATTTTCCATATTTGCAATGCTTGAGATGAGGAACCATTTTTTCACAGGGGGGGACGGCCGTGGGTTTAGTCTCCCTAAATCAACATCGAAATCACCATACCCGAGTAATATTGCATAACTGGGTGCATTTGATGCAGATGCCATTGGTGTTAACAGACAAAACAGCGCGGTAAGTTGTATAAAAATGTTTTTCATAATCTTATCCTCACATTGATAAAACTCTGAACAACTCATTACTTTATAGAAAGAAGCCAAATTATCTGGAATTGATCTATTTTGGTTCGCATCCTCGATATTCTCGACCTCTCCTCTCCTCTTGCTTAAAGCCTGCTAACTGCGGATTTTGGGCGTGCTGCCCCTAGGCCGGTAGGTATTTTTTCCCAATTAACAGGTTTGTGAAACCTGCCAGCAAGCATAGGCGCTCGTTTTTTTTGCTAGCCCGCGATAGCGAACCTTGTCATAGCCAAACACCAAACACATGCTTGATGTAGCGGAAGGGATGCTCAACTTTTGTCTGGATCTGAGCTTTGATTTTTTCCGATTTCCGAACAGCCTGTTGGCCCGGAAGGCTTTTCTGCTTGCTTCGTTTCATCGCTATATTTCATTCAGCTTCCCGGTCTTTGAGTTCTTCTCGATTCTCAACGCCGGTGTAGCCCACATCACCCCAAACCCTCTTTTCTTCCCCATCGTGACGTCATGTGAATTGTCCGCACTGTGGATAATCCCCAGTACTTCATCGACACCAATATGCATTTTCATATCAAAATGCTACTGATTGCCCTTCTTGGTTGGGTGCATCTCTGGATCGCGGGTCTTTTCTCGGTTCTTGGTGGAGTTTGGCGTGGAAATAATAGTGGCATCCAAGATACTGCCTTAATAATTAGCATACAATCAATAACCATAAAAAAAACCCCTAAAGTGGTGGAATTAAAACACATGAGTGCATATTTTTTTATATTGTGGCCTCTATCACAAAAAAATAGAAAGAAGAGTGTGGTGTAATTCTTTAGCCCGAATTTTGCAAGGTCAGCTTAACACCGTAGTATTTTATGTTTCTTGCTTGAGCGGTGCTGGGACTGTTGGCTTTTGCTGGTAATTTATTCTCTTTGAACAGGCTTTGTTCGATCCAGGCTGGGCTGGACACAACTTCTTTTTACCTTGTTATTTGTCAGTGCCGGGGACAGCAGTTCAAGACGCTACGTCGGTTCCAAATGAGTAGCCAGCTTGTGGAAGATTTCTCTGTCAGGAAGCGATGTTGGCAGCAGGAAGCGAAAGCGGCCCGTATTCTTAATTGCCACGGCCCCAACTTTGATCAAGCGATTGCGCAAGGTGGCTGCCGAGGCTTTGGCCAGTTTGGTGTCTCGCAGCTGCTCGTGCAGATATTCATACAGTACCCAGGCCAGTGCCGAGAGCAACAGTCGCCATTGGTTCGGCCACCAGCGGTGGCAGGAGGTGCGACCGGCGAACAGGTCCACCTGCTGGTCCTTAATGGGATTTTCCCTATCGTCACGGGCACAGTAACGCCTTGCCAACTCAAGGTAGCCGCTTAGCTTGCGCTCGAGCCGCTTATTGCGTGCAATACCAACAATGTACTTCACGTTGTTGCGCCTGCACCAGTCCAGTATGCGATGGCGGCAGAAACCGCTATCTTCCCGGAAGACAATCTTCACCTTGGGCCATTCTTGACGTAGTGCTTTTACCAGCAGGGCGAGGATGGCCCAAAAGCAGTAGCTGTCGTAATAGCCGTGAAAGAAACGTAGCTCCTGCTCCCCGTATACCGGGATGTCCGTGGCATCAAAGTCCAACACCAGCCGCTTGGGCGGCGTCTTGTGGCGGGCCACGAACTGGTCGAGGAGCATCTTGTGCAGACCTATGGCGACGGAGCGGTCCTGTTGTTGTTCAAAGCCGACATAGTGTGGCCGTGCTTGCCAGAGGGCCCAAGCGCTGGCTGCCGACCTGGAGTGCGGTGTCGAAGCGCAGTTGATCGTGGTCATCCAGGTCTTCGTAGCCGGCGACGATAGCCAGTAGCCGCTGGCGCACTAGCTGTTCAGTGTTGTGCTCGACACAGGCTGGGCGGCGCGGGTCATTGACGACTTCGGCCACAGAGCGAGACAGGCCAAGGTGCTGGTCGCACTCACGCAAAAGCAGAAGGCCGGCATTGGAGGTCAAATCACCACCAGTGAAATCTGCGGTGACTTTGCGACGGGAAAAGGATGAAAATCGGAGTTCAGGTTGGTAGCATTCTGTCACGGCGGAATTTCTTATTGGCCTGTCTTGTACAGTGATAATGATAAGACTTTCCGCCGTTCTTATGTCTGGAACCATGCAAAATCCGGGCTAGATTTGACGTCCCTCACATCCCTACGCGCTCCGATTGAATACAATGCCGCAGACTGAAAGGTCCCAGTTTACAGGCATTTCAATGCGGCCCCGAATGGGCTGACCTGGTTGATGTCCATGGTTAACGGGTAGGGTCAGAGGTAGATCACATGTTCAGAATGCTACAGGTCACAATCCTTCTGCTATTGACGGGCGTTGCAGTTGCGCAGAACGTCAGCCGCGATGAAATCCGTGGCCTGGATGAGCAAATCCAGGATGTAAAAAAAGATGTGATCGACCTGACTGCGACTCTGGCGCAATTGGAAGAGAAACTGCTCTTTCCCTCAAATTCCCAGGTGGCTTTTTTTGTCTCCATCGCCGATGGGCAGCCCTTTGAGCTGGAATCCGTAGAGCTCAGACTGAACGGCGAAATTGTTGCGCACCACCTATACACCTATCGTGAAATCCAGTCCCTGCAGAAAGGCGGTGTGCAAAAAATATATACCGGGAATGTCCAGACCGGTGTGCATCCCTTGCAAGTCCGTTTTATCGGGAAAACCCCCTCGGGCCGGGCGTATCAGGCCGATGCAACTTACCAGGTGGATAAGGCTGTGGGGCCGAAGTTTGTCGAGATCAGTATATTGGGAACCGAGTCTGAGATTCATTTCAAGGACTGGTAACCATGCGCATTTCTCTGCTATCGGTACTGCCGGGCCCGGCCAGGGCAACGCTGCGGGTTTTGACGGTCTCCCTGTGTACCCTGCCCATTTTCTCCGCTGTGGCGGGTGCAGAAGAACACGAGGCGCTGCGCGATCTGTTTTTTGGCGCGGCCATGTTCCACGCCAACCAGGAAAACTATTTCGATGCGATTGTGGCCCTGGATACCGAACTGGCCCAGTTCCATCGCTTGGATGAGCCGGAGCTGGACCCATTCAGTGCGCACCTGGGGCAGGCGGAATTTTCTGTGGGCGATCTGGAGTTGTCCTATCGCATGCACCGGCAAGCGGGGCGGGCGATTGAAGCGGTACTCAAGGGTAACGTTTCCCGGTCGGTACGCAATGAAGCGGCCTATCGCCTTGCCAGGATTCACTATCACAAACAGCAGCCGGTCAATGCCCTGCACGCGCTGGAATGGATCGAAGGGCGGGTACCAGAGCGTGTCCGTGCGCAGGAGCAGTTTTTACGGGCGCGGGTCTTTATGCAGTTGGGGCGCTTTGATGAGGCGGTGGAACTGCTAAAGGATTTAAAAGGGGAGAAATCTCTCGCCGGCTTTATCGAGTTCAACCTCGGTATCGCCCAGTTAAAATCCGGTGAGGAGGCTCGCGGTATACTGGAGCTGACGGACCTGGGCAAAAAACGCAGCAGCGAGCTGGCTGAGCAGGCGCTGTATGACAAGACCAACCTGCTGCTGGGTGCTTATTTAATGGAAGCCGGCGAATTGCAGCAGGCGCGCCCGTATTTTGACCGCGTCAATCTCGAAGGCCCGTTTTCCAACCGTGCGCTGCTCGGTGCCGGCTGGGCCGAGGCTCACGCAGGTCGCTACGAGCGGGCATTGGTGCCCTGGAAAATGTTGCAAAACCGCAAGGGGACCAACGAATCCGTTCAGGAAGCCATGCTCGCCGTGCCCTATGCCTTCGGCAAGCTGGATGTACACAGCACGGCAGCGATTCACTATGGGCGTGCGCTGGATTCTTTCGGCAGTGAAATCGATACCCTGACCGCCTCAATCCACAGTATCCGAGAGGGCAAATTCCTGCAGGCGCTGCGTCGCAAAGAGGCCACCCAGGTGCAGCACTGGGTGGTGGCACTGCGCAACCTGCCGAATGCACCGGAGACCCATTATCTTCTCGACCTGATGGCATCCAATGATTACCAGGCCTTCCTGCACAATTACCGCGATCTGAATGACCTCTACGAGCGCAATGAAGCGTGGCTCAAAAGTCTCAGTGCCTACGAGGACATTATCCGTCACCGCAGAGCTTACTATGACCCCCTGCTGCCAAAGCTCGACGAACAATTCCGCAAACTGGATGCACGGATCAAGTTGCGGCTTGAGCAACGGGATACATTTGCCGGGCGCATTGAACAGATGCTGGTTTCGCGTCGTCCGGAATATCTCGCCACTGCCGATGAGCAGGCGGTGCGCCTGGCAATGAGGGAATTGCGCCGGCAGCTTGCCCAGAATCCGCAGGGCTTTACCGAGGTCACCCGCAGCAGGGTGGCGCGCCTGCAGGGCGTGTTGGATTTGCGTCTCTCCACAGAGTACGACCAGCGGCTTACGCAAGCCTATAAGCATCTGCAGGAACTCAATGGGGAAATTGAACAACTGCAGGGGGTTTACCAATCCTATGTGCGCAGTCGCCAGGCAGCCACGCACAGCTATACCGGCTACAACCAACAGATCACCCGCTTGCGTGCGCAGATCCGCAACTACCAGCAGCGCCTGGAAATGTTGATGGCTCGCCAGGGCAGCATGCTGGAAGCCCTGGCAATTGAGGAACTGGAACGCCGCCGCACCCAGTTGGAGAGCTACCAGATCAAAGCGCGATTTGCCCTGGCCGACAGTTACGACCGCGCCAACGCATTGCAGGAGCAGCGCGAGGACCAGCGCAAAATCGAGCAGTATCGCGAGGCCCAGCCGGAATCCCTGCCCGACGACAATCCTCCCGAACTGGAAGCGGGTGAAGGAGGGGACACCTGATGCCCGGATTCAAGCCCAGCCGGATGGGTAGGGCGGTTGCCACCCGGTGCGCCCTGCTTGCGGTGCTTGCCCTGCTGCTCAATGCCTGCGCGGTCAACAGCGGCAAGACGATTGGCAGTCTGCAAAACGTCGATATTGAAATTAAAGAGGCGTATATCGACGGAAGCCTTGAGAAGGCGCTCGCCAGTTACCAGCGCTACCTGCAGGAAACCCCCGAGTCCAGCCTCACACCTGAGGCGATGCGACGAATTGCCGACCTGAAAATCCAGCAGGCACACCGTGCTGAGGATGCCGCGATCGATGGAATCGCCACTGCAGCAGATACCGGCCAAGCGGTGGTTGCGATTGATGCCCCGGAGGTTTCTGCAAACAACACCCTCGATGCTCCCGCTGGGGTAACCCTACCGGCTGCCCGGGTTCAGCAGCAGGCTGCAAAAGGCGCTGGCGAGACAGAATCGGATGATGCGTTTGCTGCGCGTGCCAGCAGTAGCATGGAAATTGCCACGGAGAACACGGCGATACCCTTGCCCGTGGGCAATCCCGACGCGCTGATGTCGGCAAATGCCCGGGAAGCCATTCACCTGTATCTGGACTTACTGAAAAAATACCCGCTGTACGACCGCAACGATCAAGTGATGTACCAGCTGTCCCGCGCCTATGAGGAGGCCGGACAGATTGAACGGGCGGTAGAGGTGCTGCGACAGTTAGTGGCCAAATATCCGGACTCCCGACATATCGATGAGTCCTGGTTCCGCCTCGGGGAATACTACTTTACCCGCAAGAAATACCTGGATGCGGAGGAAGCCTACGGCAAGGTGATCCATATCGGGGTGGTTTCCAGTTTTTATGAGTTGGCTCTGTACAAGCGCGGTTGGTCCCTGTTCAAACAGGATATGTACGAGATGGCGCTGGACGATTATATCGCCATGCTCGATTACAAAGTTTCCCAGGGATATGACTTTGACCAGCAGGCCAATGAGGTGGAGCGCAAGCACATTGATGACACCTTCCGTGTGGTGAGCCTGAGCTTCTCCTATCTGGAGGGCCCCGAGTCAATTGTCGATTATTTCTCCCGCAAGGGGGCGCGCCAGTATGAATACCTGGTGTATGGCCACCTGGGGGAATACTACCTGGATAAGCGTCGCTACCAGGACTCGGCAAAATCCTATACCGCCTTTGTGGAACGTAATCCCCTGCACAAGGTTTCCGCGGATTTCTCTATGCGCGTGATTGATATTTACAGCAGGGGTGGCTTCCCCAAACTGGTGCTGGAAGCCAAGAAGTCCTTTGCCAACACCTATGGGCTCAAGGCCGATTACTGGACGGTATTCGATATCGATGAATACGGAGAGGTGGTCGAATTCCTGCAGGCAAACCTGATCGACCTGGCCAGCCACTACCATGCGGCTTACCAGAATAAAAAGCTCAAGGATACACAGGCCGAGCACTATCGCGAGGCGATTCACTGGTATCGCGGCTACCTGCAGTCCTTCCGCGAAACCGAGCGCGCGCCGGAGATGAACTATCAACTGGCCGGTTTAATGCTGGAGAACCGGGATTTCCACAGTGCGGCTTTGGAATATGAGCGCACCGCCTATGAATATCCGGCCCACAAAGATTCCAGCGGGGCGGGTTATGCGGCGGTCTACGCCTATCGAGAACACCTGGCAAATCACCTGAAAGCGGCCACTGCAGACCAGCGTGCTGTCCTGTTGCGCGAGATTATCCGCTCCTCTCTGACCTTCGCCGACACCTTCCCCGGACACGACAAAGCACCGCAGGTGATGCTGGGTGCCGTGGAGGATTTGTATGGCCTTAAGGACTATGTCCTTGCCATCGAAAACGGTCGCCTGTTACTGGAGGAATTCCCGGCCGCGGCACGGGAGATTCGCCGCTCCAGCTGGATGCTGGTAGCCCACGCCTCGTTTGAGCTGCAGGCATTTGTGGATGCCGAAGTGGCCTACGGAAAAACCCTGAATCTGACTGCCGCAGATGCCAAGGATCGCGCCGGGGTGATCGATAACCTGGCGGCGTCCATTTACCAGCAGGGGGATATGGCCCGCCAGCAACAGGATCACGCCACCGCCGCCGACCATTTCCTGCGTATTCGGGCTGCCGCTCCCGGAGCCACCCTGCTGGCCACAGCGGAATACGATGCGGCTGCCTCACTGATCGTATTGCAGGAATGGACCCGGGCCGCGATGGTGCTCAACAATTTCCGCAGCAATTTCCCGCAACACGAGCTGGCGAAAGAAGTAACCAAGAAACTGGCGGTGGTTTATCAGGAGAGTGGAGAGTTGCTGCTGGCCGCAGGGGAGTTTGAGCGCATTGAGCGCGAGTCCGGGGATGAGGCAATCCGCCGCGAGGCCCTGACCCAGGCGGCGGATCTCTACAGTGCGGCACAGAACAGTCAAAAAGCCCTAACGGTGCTGCGCCGCTATGTGAACCAGTTTCCCAATCCCTTGGAACCGGCACTGGAGACGCGACAGAGAATTGCCGATATCCATAAAGTCGATGACAATGAACAGCGCTACCGGGAGACACTGCGTGAGATGGTGCGTATCGAGTTGCGTGGTGGCTCCCAGCGCAGTGACCGCACCCGCTATCTTGCCGGTCATGCCGCGCTGCAGCTCGCCGAACCCGCTTACAGCTCATTTACCCAGATCGCTCTGGTGAAGCCAATCGAGCAAAGCCTGAACCTGAAACGCCAGCGTATGCAGGCCGCTGTCAGTGCTTTCACGGATCTCATTGATTACCAGATAGCCGATGTCACGGCCGCGGCTACTTATTATCTGGCGGAAATCTATTGGCACTTCAGCCAGTCACTCAAAGATTCCGAACGCCCCACCAACCTGAATGCCCTGGAGCTGGAGGAGTACGAACTGGCGCTGGAAGAGCAGATTTATCCGTTTGAGGAAAAAGCAATCTCGGTCCATGAGAAAAATGTCGAGCTTTTGGGGGTGGGTATCTACAACCCCTGGATTGACAAGAGTATCAACCGGCTCGCCGGGCTGGTACCAGCCCGCTATGCAAGAGCTGAGGAAGCAGGCCGGTATTTACAGAGTATTGTGCCCCTGCCACCGGCGCCGGTGGAACCGGGTGCAGTCGTTTCCGGTCGGTAACCGAGCCCGTTGAACCGGTTGTGAATAAAGCTGTGGATAAATGGCAGCAAGTGTGGAGCTGAGGGTTATGCAAATACCATTGCGACGGTTTTTTCTGTTGGGGCTCACGCTGATTGTCACCGCTTGTGCGGGTACCCAAACCCCAACCGGTAAGATTTCCGACTACGCTGCAGTGCGGGTTTCCGGCAGTGTGAAGCGGGACTTTGAGCGCTCACTGGACCATCTGGCCGAAAGGGAATATGAATCTGCCATTGCGCTGTTGCAGTCGGTGCTGGCGCGGGAGCAGCGCCTGCCGGCGCCCTATATCAACCTGGGCATTGCGCATTACCAGGTGGACAATGAGAAAGATGCGGAAGACGCTTTCCTGAAGGCCCTTGAGCTGGATGAGAACCATCCGGTGGCCACAAACGAGTTGGCGGTGCTCTACCGCAGGCAGGGGCGTTTTGCCGATGCGCGACATCTGTATGTCCATGCTTTGGCAGAAAATCCCGAGTACCTTCCCCTGATAAAAAATCTTGGCATATTGTGTGATCTCTATCTGCAAGATCTTGAGTGTGCTCTGGCACAATTCCAACACTATGTGCAATTGGAACCGCAGGACCAGGATGTATCCATCTGGCTGGCGGACCTTAAACGGAGGGCGAGCAAGTGATGTGGAAATTCCAATGGATTTTGCCGGTGATTTTCTCTGTCGCTACCCTTCCTGTAGCCCTGGCACAATCTGAAGATGTGAAACAGAAAACGCCTGTGGAAAAGAAAGTGGACTCGGCCATTAAAGAGTTATCGGGCATCTCCATTATTGGGAACAAGGAAGCCCCCAAGTCCCTGTATATTGTCCCCTGGAAAAGTTCCGAAGTGGGTGTCGAAAGTGACCTGGTCTCAAGCCTGATGGACGACAAGTTACAGCCGCTCGACAAGGCAGTGTTCCTGCGCGAGTTGGCGTTCTACCAGCTCAGCCTGTCTGGCGACTAAAGCCGTCCTTTCTCCGGTTGCGACCGGAGTGGCAACAAAGTACTGCAGTATTTATCAAGAGGGTTTGCAATGGACTTTTTTCACAGCGTCATCGAGTTTTTCCAGACGGGCGGTACCTTTATGTACCCCATTCTCGTGGTTGCCGCCCTGGGTAGCGCCGTTGCCATTGAGCGATTTATTCGCCTGCACTATGAACGCCATACCAATCGCGCCATGTGGGACAAAATGCAGCCAATTCTGGCCTCCGGGGATTTTGATCGTGCGCGCAACCTGGTCAAGCAGGATCAGTCCAGTGTGGGCAAACTGTTGTCTATGGGGCTGGCCCGCCAGGGTACGGTGCGCCGTCGCGAAGATATTGAGATCGCGATGGAAGAGAGCATGATGGAGATTACCCCACAGCTGGAAAAGCGCACCCCTTATGTGGCGCTCTTTTCCAATATCGCCACGCTGCTGGGCCTGCTCGGGACCATTATGGGTCTGATCGAAGCCTTTACTGCAGTAGCCAATGCCAACCCGGCGGAAAAGGCCGACTTGCTCTCTGCCAGTATTTCTGTGGCAATGAACACGACTGCATTCGGCCTGATGACCGGTATTCCCCTGTTGATCGTGCACGCCCTGCTCAACTCCCTGACCGGTGAGATTATCGACAGCCTGGAGATGGTGTCTGTCAAGGCCTCCAACCTGATTGACAGCGCCACCCGACGCCGCTTTGAGATCGATGTGCCAAAGCCGGAAAGCAAAACCGCCAAGCGCCCGCCCAGTACAGCCCATGGTAAAGCACCCAAAGTGGAAACCGCGTAATGAGAAGGCGGCGCCATGGGAGAGACCGGGAAACCCCTGAGCTGGATATCACTGCTTTTCTGAATCTGATGGTGGTACTGGTCCCCTTCCTGCTGGTATCGGCGGTGTTCTCGCGGGTGACTATTTTGGAGCTGAATATGCCCAGTGGTGCTGGTGGCGGTGCCCCGGACGATCCCACCGTGACGGTGGAAGTGGTGGTGCGCAAGGCGGCGCTGGAAATCAGCGATGGTGAAAAGGTGATTGCGCGCTTTCCCAACCTGAATGTTGCGGAAGAGACCGAGTCAGAACAGCCGCAAGTGGCTGGGCGGGAAGCTGGCTTTGCAGTATTGCCGACGGCAGAAGTCTACGACTTGAAAAAACTCACTGAGTTTTTGCTGCAGGTAAAAGCCAGTTACCCGGAAAAGACAGACTCCATTCTATTGATGGAGGCAGAGATTGCCTATGAACATCTTGTGGGCGTTATGGATACCGTGCGCGGTGCTGAAGTCCGGCTTGAAGGCAGTGATCCCGATGATCCCGAGGCGGTGGAGAAGGTGATTCTGTTTCCCGATATTTCCATAGGGGATGCGCCGTGAGACATGAAAGCCGACGTATGAAGCGCATGGCGCGCAGCCATAAGCGCAAAAAAACCTCAGGCATGAACCTCACATCTTTAATGGACGTGTTCACCATCCTGGTGTTTTTTCTCTTGACCAACACCTCCAGCAATGAGGCGCTAGAGCCCCCCAAGGTAATCACCCTGCCGGATTCGGTTGTGGAGACCAAGCCGAGGGAAACAGTAACCCTGATGGTGACGGCCGACGAGATTCTGGTGGAATCCAACTCCGTCGTTGCCACCAGCGCGGTGCTTGAAAGCGAGGAAATTGTTATCGAGGCGATCAAGCAGGCCATGGTGGCAGAATTGGGTAAGGCGATTGGTGTTGCCCAGGCCTTGCCGCAAGACGGGGGGAATGAAAACGAAGGCGAGCAGGGGCCGGAACCACCGGAGGTGAATATTCTCGCAGACCGGGGTATCCCGTTCAGTTTGCTGAAAAAGGTGATGTCCAGCTGCACTGAAGCGGGCTATACCAAGGTTTCACTGGCGGTAATTCAGAAAGCATCTCAGGGTTAATGGAAGTTTGTGAGTAATTTTCTTCAACAACAGCAGGCGATTACCGAGGCGCTTGATGCAGCCCGCCAGCGCAAGCATCTGCTTGGACACAAGCAGCGGCAGATCGAAGAGAAGCTGGCTGAATTACAGACCCACGGCACCAAGTACCAGCTGCTGGATGAAATTGCCCAGCGCCTGCACAAGCTCGAAGCAGTTGGTGCCGGCGATCTGTTCTGGGCTGAGAACTACCAGACAGATGCCTCTGAGCGGGTTATCGAGCGGATCAGGGAATCCACCCGGAGCTATAACGACAGTCGGGACCAGCTGCAACAGCGCCACAGGGCAGTCCTTGAACAAATAGAGGACTGCAGCGAGGAGCTCCTTGTTCTAAAGGAGCGGGCTGAAGAATTGCGACTCGCGCAAGAGGAATCCCGGTTTGAACTGGAGGTTACCCGGACATTTGAGCCGGCGGATGCCCGCCCGATGGTGCTGCCCTGGCATACCCGGGGTGAGGATGAAAGGCGCTTTCGCATTTGCGTCTTCGCCACGCTGTGTATCGCTGCGCTGCTGGGATATCTGGTGCCCTTGTATACCCTGCCCGAGCCGGAAACCCAGGTGGTGGAGATTCCCGAACGCCTGGCCAAGCTGGTGATCGAGAAGAAAACCAAGCCCAAGCCGGTGCCCAAACCGGAGCCGAGCAAGCCCAAGCCGGAGGAGAAAAAGCCCCGGGCCGAGCCGGAGCAGCAAGTGGCCAAGCAGGACCCGAAGCCCGCCCGGGCAGAAAAAAAGCAGGCGCGTAAAAAAGCGGAGCGCGCCGGTGTCCTCGCCTTTAAGGATAATTTTCAGGATCTTATTCAAGACGACCTTGACAATCGCCTTGGCCAGCAAACCCAGTTGAGCACTGCCGGTAAACGGGAAAACCGCAGTCAGCGCTCGCTGATCACTGCCGCTGCAACCACCCGGAGTGGGGGCATCAGTACCGCAGCATTGAGCCGCAATGTGGGTGGTACCGGTTCCTCCCTGGGTGGTGTGGCCTTCGCGCGGGTGGAGAGCTCTATTGGTACCGAAGGGGATTTCGCCGGCGAGGACCGGCCGCTCAGCGACGGTGTTGGTCCATCCCGTACCGACGAGGAAATCCAGATTGTTTTCGACCGCTACAAGGCTGCACTGTATCGCATCTACAACCGCGAACTGCGCAACAATCCCGCCCTGCAGGGTAAGATGGTGCTGAAGATCACCATTGAACCGGACGGCGCCGTATCCCTGGCGCAAGTGGACTCCAGCGATATGGACTCGCCGGCGCTCAACGCCAAAATTGTGGCGCGGGTAAAGCGGTTTAATTTCGGCGAAAAGGCCGGTGTGCCCACCATCACCATTCTTTTCCCGATCGACTTCTTTCCCAACAATTAATGCACGTGACCCCCGCTGTGTGCTTGCACAGCGGAGCCGGGCACGCAGAAAAATAGTATTCCAAAGGTTTTTTTATTTTCGCGTTAGCGCCTGTGTTCGGGCTGTGTTTGTCCAAAGCCAGCCTGAGAACTACTTGGCAATCCCCAAAAAATACCCCTACCTGACAGTGATTTATGACCTGTTTCACGGCCAGTTTTTTTCCTGGTAATTAAGCTTGCCGGGCCGGACTGTGTCTTTCTGGTGGTGATGCCTGCAGGTTTGGTCAGGGATTTTTTGAAATAGAAAAGTGGCGGCGAATCAGTGGTGATGATGTCAGAAGTAATTGGGCGGAAATCCTGGAGTCATTTGCTTGCCGGCTTGCTGCTGAGCGCTTGGTCGGTTTTTTTTACGCCGCAGGCGCTGGCCGATCACAACTGCCCCACTTTTCCCGATAACCCGGCAAACTTCAATATTCTGGATCACCGCGCTGCAAGCAGCTGGTGTGTGCTGTGTGGCGATGGTCAGGTGACCCTTGAAATCCGTGTGCCCGCTATCCGCAGTGGCGGCCAGGGAATCCAGCATATCGAAAACATCGTCGTCAGCGAAAACCTGGGTACCTCGGAGCTGGAATATATTCCCGGTTCCACTTCCGTGAGCGCCGGGGTGGTGCTGGGCGAACCCACCATCAGCGGCACCACCATTCGCTGGGATCGCACGGACCTGTCCGCGCTGGCCGCGCGTAACGAAAACACCACCATGACCATCACCTTCGGTGTGCGCAGCCGGGTCAACCGGGAAGAGGAACTGGTGGTCAACAACCGCACCCTGAACGCCAGTGCATCCTTCGACTACTGCAGCTATCCCACCACCACGGATACGGACAGGCTGGTGTTGGCTATCCGCGAGCCGCTGCCGTCCATGGACAAGCGCGGGCGGAATGTGGATGCGGCCCAGAGCAACTACACCAATGACGTCTACGGCAATATCCATGATGATGTTATCTGGCGTATCCGCATCTCGAACAGTGGCCTCGCAGATATGCAGGATGCGCGCTTCGACGATTTGATGACCAACCCGAATATGGATATCAATTATGCCTGTCCGAGTGAAAGTGCTGCGCTCGCAGTTGCCAATAACAATGGTAACAATCCCGGCGGTACCGGCTGTATAGCGGCGGCCAATAACATCAATAATTTCTCACTGAACGGCAACTTTGCCAGTGGGCCCGGGCGTACCGATGTGCCGGCGGGAGGCAGTCGCGACATCTACCTGGTGGGCAAGGTGAACAGTTCCTGCAGCGACGGCACCAATCGGGTTTCGGATCTGCAGTGGGGCTGTGAAATTGATGCGGATACCGGCGTTGGTGGTATCTCCTCTCCAGCCACCGGAAGTGCGCCGGGCGCCGATACGGAGACACTGTTTGCCCGGGTGGCAACGGATCTCACTGTTACCCAGGCGATCACCGGTACCAACCTCAATCAACCACTGGGCGCCGCCGGGTTTGTGACCATTACCCTCAACAACCGGACGGGGGGATCGGTCAGGGATATCCAGTTTGTCAGCGACCTGCCCGATGAGTATGTGGTGGACACCACCTATACCCCGCGGATCACCCGCCAGCGGCGGGGTATTGACGGCCACGGGGCCAATTACGGCGCAAACTACCCGGGCATGGCGGACACACTGCAGTGGCGTGTGGGCAGTAACTGGAATCAGTGGGACCCCAACCCGCTCAACAACAACCGCCCGGAGTTCCGTCTGCTGAGCAGTAGTGTGCACCCGCGCTATGCCGATCAGCGCAATATGATGCGCTTTGGGGATGAAATCCAGATCCGTTTTCGCATCGTCACCACCGAGCCGGGCTTTTACGACAAGGCCGCCGACCTGGATGTCGAGGAGGAGACGGCGGCCAATGGTCTGGACCCCAACAGCAATCTGCGCTTGGCCGACAATGTGCTCAGCATCGATTACGAGGATTTTTGTCCCGGCACCAATCCGCCCACGCAGATCGAGCGCCAGCCGGTCACACCGGACCCGGAAGATCTGGATATCAGCACCGTTTACCCTCTGTATATCGTGCGCGACAGCGGCACTTCGGAACTGACCGTGGACGTCACCAACAACGGCGGCCACGACGCGGACAATTACGCGGTGTATGTCACCTTTGGCGAGGCCATGCGGGTGCTGTCCAATAACCGCGCCTGTACGGCTGTGGGAAATCCAAACCCCGGCACAGTGCCCGCACACCCGCTGTGGAACCAGCCGGATTACCTGCCCGCCTCCGCAACCGTGTATCGCTGTAGCAACCTGGGCGGTGTGATCGAACCGGGCACCACCGAGCGCATTTTATTCCAGGTGGAGAAAAATCACTCCGCCACCGATGACGACCTCACCTTTCGCGCGGATGTGGTGGGGGAGATTGCGCTGTCTGATGGCACCCCGCTGACCTTTCCCGAGCCGGCCACCCTGGCGCAGACAACCCCCAACAAGCAACTGGCCAACAACTATACCCTCGACGGTATGCGCGCGCGGGTGATGGGTTTTAATCTGCGCAAAGACCGCGCCGACGCCTGCAACGAGCTGACCGGCGAGGCCGCTTTCCCCAACAGCAGTGTCCTGATCGGCGAGGAGTGCCGCTTCGAAATTCAGGCCGGTGGTTGGTTTGGTTTTGACACGCCGGGATTTACCCTGATCGAGGTGCGCGATATCGATGTGCGCGACGACCTGCCGGACGGCCAGGGCTATATCGCCGATAGACTGCTCAACTGTGCCGACGTCACCCTGCCGCACCCGGTCTCCCAGGCCAACTGTGTGGTGATTCCCGGCAGCGATATCGTCGAGAGCGGCGGCCTGAATATCCCCCTCAGTGAAACGGACCTGCTCTGGGATATCAGTGCCAGCATCAGCGCGCGGGATCGCTGGTTTCTCTCGGATATGACCACCCGTTTGCTCAATGATCCCGTGGACACGGAAAACGTCGACCCCAACCAGCACGTCAACCCCAGCACCGACTATGGGCGGGCCCGGTTCACCGCGGTGTTCGATAGCGAAACTCTGGTGGTGGACAATTACAACACCAGCGGCATCCTGACCAATATCGACGGCGTGCCCACCACAGTGCCGGGCTTTCCGGATATCAGCGAGTGGTCGGAGTCCGTGACCGTTACCGAGC
This sequence comes from Microbulbifer sp. MI-G, assembly GCF_030440425.1. Lineage (NCBI taxonomy): Bacteria > Pseudomonadati > Pseudomonadota > Gammaproteobacteria > Cellvibrionales > Microbulbiferaceae > Microbulbifer > Microbulbifer spongiae. Next base: position 2,744,318 of record NZ_CP098023.1, on the reverse strand, counting down.
CCCGCATCGAGGTGGATAAAAAAGTCTGTAACGAAAACCTCTACGGTGCAGGGATCAGCTGCAGCAATTTTGTCGACTTCACCAACGAGGGCCACCGGGACCAGACTTATATTTTCCGCCTGACCCTGACCAATCGCGCCGCCGACAATGGCGTCAACCGCGCACCGGCCTACGACCTGGTGGTGACCGACACCCTGGATGCCAGCGGGCAGATGTGTGTGCAGCCGCTGGATAGCGACGGCCTGGACAACGACGGCGACGGCGCTGCGGAAACTGCCCCTGGCGATGACGGCCTGGTGGGCATCACCGCCGGCGCGAATGACTATGTCATCGCCAGCCACTGCAGCGATGGCGGCACCCCGGCCATTGTCACCTTTACCTACGAGCACTCCTCCGCCCTGGAGCGCATCAACCCCGGCGACTCGGTGACCCTCTACTACCGGGTGAAACCCCACCCTTCCGTAGCGCCACTGCAGACCTTTAACAACAGCTTCTTCGCCCGCTACGACAGCCTGCAGGGGGATTTCGGCAACCAGAGCGTGCCGCAGATCGACAGTGACGGGGATAACGATGGAGTCGGTGACGGCACCCCCGCCGCCGGGCGCGCGCGCCACTACCGGTCCGCGGATGCGAATGCGCAGATGCAGATTATCCCCGTGCAGGCGGAGCCGAAACAGGCTGTGGCATTGTCCAATGGCACTGCCAGTGGCAGCGGCAGTGATACCGCCGTCGTGGGCGAGGAAGTCCGCTACCGGCTCACCGCAAAAATACCCGCGGCCAAATTGCGCAATTTCGTTATCCGCGATGAGCTGCCGGCGGGCATGCGCTGTATCGAGGGGCAGACGGTCAATCTCGATGCGCCCCCCTATGATGCGGCGGGATTCGTACCCGGTGGCACTGTGAGCGCGACCTGTACCAATACCGGTAGCGCCGACTATGTGGCGTGGGACTTTGGCGATCAGGAAGTCACCATGGTGACTGGCAGCCTGTTTGATTTCCCGGTGGAATTTATCGCCCGCATCGACAACAGCAGCAATACCAATGGCGGCGACCTGCTGCGCAACGGCGGCAGCTACACCACTGCCCAGCTGCGTTACGTGGATGAGGCGGGGTCAACCGTGGTGGTGCCTTTCGATGCCCACGAGATCAGGGTGCAGGAGCCGCAGATCCGCTTGAGCAAGGCATTTGCGGTCGCCAACAGCGATGCGGATGACATCCTGACCGTCACCGTAACAGCGGAAAATACCGGCACCGCGGCCGCCTATAACCTGCAGGTGCTGGACGATCTCACCGGTTCCAAGCTGATTTATGCGGGTAATATCGGCGGCGCCGACCCGCCCCAGAATGTGGATGTCACGACCCTCGGGGCCAATGCCCCGATTTTCAGCTGGAACCGCGGCCATGGGGATTACACCATCGCCAGCGGCGAGAGCAGATCCTTTACCTTCGATGTCCGCGTCGGGCAGGGCGTAGAGCCCCACGAGATTCTGGACAACACCCTCCAGGCCCGCTGGCAGTCCCTGCCGGGCACGGACGTGGCTTTGAACAGCACCAACCGCATTGGCCCCGATGGGGCGGCCGACGGTATGCGCATCGGTGTATTGCCCAACGCCGGCGACGCCATCAACGATTATGAAACCGCCGCCGGTGCCCAGACCCAAGTGCCGCCCCTGCAACTGGTCAAATCCGATCTCGAACCCACTGTCATTCCCACCATTGGTGCGCACAAACAGTTCCAGCTGGAAATCCGTCTGCCGGAGGGCGTCAGCCGGGACCTGGTCATTGCCGACCAGTTGGGCAGCCCGGAAGGCTATGTGCTCAGTCACAATGCCGACTACGACATTACCTATGCGTTTGTGGGTATCGAGAGCATCAATGGCAGCGCGCCCGCCGAGGCGGCATTCAACAGCTTCCCCGCAGATAACACCGCTGGCAATGCCACCTGGAACATTGGCACTGTCGATACCGCCAGTGAAAATGATACCGCCGGCAACGCACTGCAGCCGCTGATCCGCATCACCTATTTTGCCCGCGTCGACAATGACCTGGCCACCAATAGCGGCGACAGCCGCCAGAACGGCGCCGCGCTGAGATACCGCAACGGCGAATCCGGGGCGACGGAAAGCCGCAATGACGATACGCCCCCAGTCACGGTGGTGGAACCGCAGCTCGCGGTCAGTAAAACCGTGCGCAACGCCACCAACCCGGGCAATCTGCCGGTGGGCGGCGATGTGCTGGAATATGTGATTACCGTCACCCACGACGCCGGCTCCAGCGCCGCCGCATTCGATCTCAACCTGGTGGATACACTGCCCCCAGAGCTGCGTTATGACAGCGGCTTTACCCCCACGGCAAGCATTGGCGGCACCGCCGTTGCCGGCTTTGTGGCGACGCCGGCGGGGGCCCCCAGCGGGCCCCTGGTGTGGGGCCGGGGAAATGGCGACAACAGCCTGGACCTGCCCCTGGGCCAGACGCTGGTGGTCACCTACCGCACCCAGGTGGCCGGGGTATTCGGCTCCCCCATCAGCAACAGTGTACTGCTGGACTGGACCTCCCTGGACAACAGCCACATCAACGATCTGGCCTACGAGCGCGACGGCGCCGGCTGCCCGGCCATTGCCACACCGGATGATTACTGTGCGGGTCCGGCGGAGGCCAGTATCGACACGGTGGACAATACCAGTATTGCCAAAACCGTTATCGCGGATACAGATACCGCTTCCCCAGTGGGGACCCTGCGGATCGGCGACAGGGTCACCTATCGACTGACCCTCAACCTGCAGCCGGGCACCACGCCGGCGGTCACCGTGAACGATGCGCTGCCGGCGGGGCTGGCGTTCGATGCCATTGTCAGTGTCAATGGCGATACCAGCGCCCCCTATGATGCCAACCTGAATGGCTTTACCTATTCCGCCATCGCGCTTCCCACTGCGGGAGCTACCGGCACGGTGAGCTGGAACCTGGGGGATATCCGCAGCGATTTTGGCAACAGCAATCCCTTTGTGATCGAGTACACCGCCGAAGTGGTGGCGGGTGCCGGTATCGCCGCGCCCAGCGCGACTTTGACCAATACCGCCGTACTCAATTACACCGGCGCCGCCGCCAGTCTGCAGGACAGCGCCACTATCACGGTATTACAGCCGCTGATCGACGGCCTGACCAAAACCGATGCCACCTGGCCCAACGCCCACCTGAATGTGGACCCGGCCAACGACCTGATGCGGTTTACCCTGCACGCCTGCAACTCCGGGTTGGCGCCGGCCTACAACCTGTCCCTCACCGATGACCTGGCCACCCAGATGGACCAAGGTTCCATCGCCAATTTGCAGGTCACTGCCGGCGGCACATTGCTGACCCAGGGCAGCGACTACACCTATACCCCGCCGGCCAGTCGCGGCGACGCTATGGGGTTCAGCTTCCAGGCGCCCATCGCGCCGGGGAGCTGTCTGGATATTGATTACGAGATCGGTTTTTACACCGATATCGGCGGCGGCGAAAACTGGATAAACACCTTTGCCGTCGACGAATTCTGGTCACTGCCGGCTAACACTGGCGAGCGGTATGCACCGGTTCCCCTGGCAACGCCCTATCCCATGGGCACTGTGGCCACTGCGGTGACCGCGCCCCGGAAATCCCTGCAGACCGCCGCCAGCGCCGCAGTGGGGGAGGCAGTGGTGTACCGCATCCAGGTACCCGGCAGTGCCACCACGGCGGCCATTTACGATGTGGACATAACCGATGTCCTCGACCCCGCCCTGGAACTGGTGCAGCTGCGGGAGATCAACGGCCTGGCCTTTACGGATAACAGCAGCGGCAACAATATCGCCCTGGGCCTGGAACTGATTCCCGCCGGCACAGTGGCTGTGTTCGAACTGCGCGCCCGGGTCGCCAACAACGCCACCGCCCAGGCGGGCTACAGTGTCGACAACCGGGCCGCCTATACCTATGCCGTCAGCAGAGGGGGAGCGCCACAGGCCGGCGGCAGTGGCACTGCGCCCACTCTCACCATTGTGGAACCGGAGTTGTCCGCAACGGCAACTGTTGCCAACCGGACCAGTCCCGGCAGCGACCCGGATGCGGGCGATATGCTGCGCTTTACCCTCGATATCGCCGCCGCCGGCGATCCACAGAATGCCGATGCCTACGACCTTTCCATCCGCCAACAGCTGGCTCTGGGTCTCGCCTTTGTGCCGGGCAGTGCCGCCTTTGGTGGTGCCCCCCAGGCCGATCCCATCCTCAGCGGGGATGGTGTCGCCGCGGCGCAGTCACTGGCGTGGAACCGCAGCAACAGCGACCTGGATATCGCCGCCGGCGGCAACCGTCAGCTGGTGTTCGACGTGGTGGTACTGGACAGCGTACTCGCCTCAGCTTCCCTGTCCGCCGCGGGCCGTATCGAGTGGACCAGCCTGAATGAAGACAACAGCAGCCCCTATGAGCGCGACGGCGCCGACGGTGTCGGCGGCCTGAACGACTATGTGCTGGAAAATATTGCCGCACAGCTCACCGCCGCCAATTACAGCGCATTGAGCAAAACCCGTATCGATGACAGCTACGGCAGCGGCGATGCCCAGTTGCGTGTAGGCGACCTGGTGGACTATGAGTTGCGCCTGTCGCTGCCGGAAGGCAGCGCCCCCGGGGCGGCCATTGTAGATACTCTGCCCCGGGGCATGGTGTTCGAGGGCACACTCGCCGTCAACGGCGTGACCACAGCCCCCTTCGCCGCCACAGCGCCCTTTGTGCACGGCGATATCGCCGAGCCCGCCCAGAGCGGCGACCCCGCCACTGGGCCCACCACCCTGCGCTGGTCCATCCCGGACCTGCGCAACAGCGGTGACAACAATGCCACCAACGATGTGTTTGTACTGCGCTACCGGGCGCGGGTGCTGAACCGGGATGTGCATCCCTGGCCCGCCGACAGTACCCCCCTGACCAATCGGGTGCAGTTCAGCTTCGACACCGCGACCGGCACCGAAACCCGCGTCGACAGTGACAGCCTGGATCTGCGCCAGCCGGAACTGGTGGTGGGCATCAGCTCCAGCCCCGCGGACGGCAGCACCCTCGCCGTGGGGGACAGCATCGATTACACCATCACCCTGACCAACAACGGCTCGGCGCCGGCCTATGATCCGGTGTTCCGGGATAGTATCCCCGCCGGCCTGCGCCAGGGCGGTATCGATGTGCAGTCCATTCTGGTCAATGGCGCCGCGGCCCCGCTGCTCGCCCCCGGTTTCGACAGCGCCACCGGTGCGGCGGTGTGGGATTTCTCCGCCGGCACCGGCTACGCCATTCAACCGGGCCAGGTACTGCAGATGGTGTATCGGGTGCAGGCGGATGCCAACCTGGGGGCGGGCCTCAATCTGCAAAACGCCGCTTTCGTGGAGGTCTATTACTCCCTGGACGACGACAACCTGCCGTCTTTGGGCGCCACTGCGGTGAGCCAGGCCATGCGCGAGGACTATGGCCCCACCGCGCCGGTCAGTGTGCGGTTCAATACCCCCAATGCGGCGCCGCTGTCGATTGCCAACACCCAGTCCAGCGCGGCTATCGGCGAACCGTTCAATTACCGCATCACCATTCCGGAAACTCCGCAGCCCACCGCCCTGCACGATGTCAGCGTACTGATGGACCTGGGCGCCTCTGCCGCGGAACTGGAATTTGTCGGCGCCGCAAGGGTGTCCGGCGGCAACCCGTTTACGCCGCAAAACACCGGATCGGCCACAGCACTGGTGATTGCTGATACCGGCGGCGGTATCGATGTGCCGGCGGGGCAGCAGGTGGTGATGGATGTGACCCTGCGCCTGCGGGACAGCAATCCGCCCAATCTGGACGGCCTCACCTTCACCAATAGCGCCAGTTACCGCTACAACTACGACAATGACAACCCGGCCGCGGGGCAGGGCACCGGTGCCGGAAACACCACCCCGGCCATGAGGGTGGTGGAGCCCACCGCGATTACCCTCACCAAAAGCGGACCCGCCAGCGTGCAGTCGGGCCTGCCGGGCCGCTTTACCCTGGACCTGCACAATATCGGCACAGGTCCCGCCTGGGATATGCGCGTGTCCGACAGGCTGCCGGACAACAGTCCCGGCGGCATGTGCGCAACCCCGCCGGATAACTTTGCCGCGCAGATTACCGACGGCGCGGGCAATGGGGTTGCCACACTGGCCGAGGGCACCGATTTTGATGTCGCCTTCGATCCGGCCAGCTGCACCCTCAGCCTGACCACCCGGGGGGCAGCGGCGATGCTGGCCGCGGACCACCACCTGCTGCTGCGCTACGACGCCTATCTGGATGCGGATACCCGCGACGGCGATACCCTGACCAACATTGCCGGTGTGACAGGCTGGCACAGCTGGGACAGCACCATGCCGGAAGTGCGCCAGTACACGCGCCCGGCACCCACCGATGGCACCCCCGGCGTCCTCGACCATGAGGATGCCTTTACGGTCAGCGCCTCGGTGCCCAGGGTGACCTTCTATAAAACGGTGGAAAATATTACCCGTGGGGACAATCCCACCAACCTGGCCAGCCCCGCGGAGGTTTTGCGCTATACCCTCACCCTCGCCAACCTCAGCGGGGCCGCGGTCAGCGGTATTGCAATCAGCGACGACCTCGGCCGCCTCAACAGCCTGCCCCTGTTCCGTTCGGGTTCACTGCAACTGATCTCGGTGCCGGCGGGCGCTGACAGCAGCGGCACCAGTGCCACCGGTGGTACCCATGGCAGCGGCCTGCTGCAGGTGAACAGCCTGGACCTGGCGGCGGCGGGCAGCGCCGGTGATCGCCTCCAACTGGTCTACCAGGTAACCCTGGCGGATGTGATCGACAGTGGCACCCAGGTGCTCAACCAGGCCCAGGTGCAGCTGCCCGGCCAGTTGCTGCGGGACAGTGACGACCCCAATATCAACGGCGTCGACGACCCCGACCTGGCCGGGGATGAAGACCCCACCCGGGTGGTGATCGAGTCGGGGCCGCTGCTGCTGGTGCACAAAACCTCGGCGGACTTAACCGGCGACCCGGACCTGCTGATGGTGGGGGACACCCTGCGCTACACCCTGCGGGTGGAAAATACCGGCAACGAAAACAGTGTCGATGCGCTGCTGCGTGACCAGGTGCCCGCCAACACCACCTATGTCCCCGGCTCCACCACCATGAACGGCACAGCGCTTGCGGATGTGGGGGCGCTTCGCCCTCGTCGCCGGCCTGCAGATCAACACCGCCGGCGAGGCAGCCGGCATTATCGGCGCCGCGGCCAGTGGCGCGACGGCGGCGGTGATTACCTTCGATGTCACCATCAACGACGTCAGCGACGGCACCATTATTTCCAACCAGGGTTTTTTGAATGGCGAAGGCGCGGGCAGCGGTCCCTTCGCGGAAGTGCCCTCCGACGACCCCGACACCAGTGTGCCCAATGACCCCACCATCGATATTGTGGGCGATGTGCCATTGCTGGTCGCCCACAAGACCGTGGCCATTGCCGTGGACAACCTGTCCCCCGGGATAGTGGACCCCGGCGACGTACTCCGCTACACCATTGCCATTCACAACCAGGGCGGCGTGGATGCCACCCGGGTGATACTCAGGGACCAGGTGCCCGCCAATACCACTTATGTGGCTGACAGTACCCGCCTCAACGGTATCGCCGTGGCCGACAGCGGCGGTGCACCGCTGGAATCCGGGCTGCCGGTTTCCTCCGCCGACCTGACGCCGCCACTGCCAGCGGCGGACGGCGGCGTGATCACTGCCGCCCGCAGCGCCACAGTGACCTTCGAGGTGACGGTCGATAGCGGCACCGCCACCGGTACCGTGATCAGCAACCAGGGCAGCGTCACTGCAGCGGAACCGCCTTTGACCCTCACCGATGCGGACGGCAACCCCGCCAATGGCGCCCAGCCCACCCAGGTGGTGGTGGGCGATGCGCAGCTGCTGTCCATCGTCAAGGAAGTGACGGTGGTGGGCGGTGGTGCCGCCGAGGCCGGCGCGGACCTGGAATACCTGGTGACCATTGCCAATATCGGTGCCGTGCCGGCGACCCGGGTGCGCATCAGCGACGACCTGGCCACTGCCGGCGACGGCGTTCTCAGCTACGTTGTAAATTCCGCCACGCTCAACGGCCGGGTTGACGGCATCAGTGTGAGTGGCACGGTGATCAGTGCGGATTACGCCGCGGTTTATGGCGACCTTCCCCCGGGCCAAAGTGCCAGCCTGCGCTTTCAGGCCAGGCTCTCGGACAGCCTGGCCATCGGCTACCGGGTGCTCAACACCGCCGAGGTGCAGTGGAACAATCCCGCCTCCAGCAACCGGGCCAGTGTCGCCATCGATGTGGGCGGCACTCCAGGTATCGCCAACCTGGCCGGCTACCTGTGGCACGACGTGAATTTCAATAGTCGAGCGGATGTGGACGAGCGCCTGCTGTTGAACTGGAGTGTGGATCTCTATTTCAATGACGCCCTGCTGGAGACGGTGCAGAGCGATGACAGCGGTTATTTCCAGTTTCGCGGGCTGGCGCCCAACGGCGCCGCCGGTCCCGGCTATGAGATACGCTACCGGGCCCCGGATGCCGGGGAGAACACCGCCTCCCTGGGCAATACCAGTTCCAACTTCACCAATGGCCCGCAGCGCATTGGCGATATAGTGGCCGGGTCCGGCGCCAATCCGCAAAACCTCAACCTGCCCATCACCCCCAATGGTGTGATCTACAACTCGGTGCTGCGCCAGCCCATCGCCGGCGCCACCCTGACCCTGCTGCGCGCCAGTTCCGGCCAGGCGCTGCCGGATCGCTGTTTCGACGACGACAGGCAGCAGGGCCAGGTGACCCGCGCGGGCGGCTACTACAAATTCGACATCAACTTCAGCGATGCCGCCTGTCCGGCGCGGACGGATTACCTGATTCGGGTGAACATTGCCGATGACAACTATGTGGGTGGCGAATCCCTGATCATCCCCGCGCAGACCCATGGCGAAACGGCCGGTTTCGACGTGGGCGCCTGTCTCGGCAGCAGCGCCGACCGGATACCGGGCACCACGGATCACTGCGAGGTGCAGCTGTCCGCCCAGCTTCCACCGCTGGATGTGGCGGCCCGCGATGCGGCCACCGATTACTACCTGCGCCTGACCCTGGACGACGACCGGATTCCGGGGGAGAGCCAATTGTTCAACAACCATATTCCCATGGACCCCCAACTGGAGGGCGCGCTCTCCATTACCAAAACCGCCGCACTGCTGAACGTGACCCGCAGCCAGCTGGTGCCCTACACCATTACCTTCGGCAACACCCTGTCGATACCGCTCACCGACCTGCAGCTGGTGGATTTCTTCCCCGCCGGCTTCAAGTATGTGGCCGGCTCGGCGCGCCTGGACGGCGAGCCGGTGGAGCCGGTGATGAACGGCCTGCAGCTGATCTGGCCGGACCTGCGCGTGGAGGCCGAGCAGACCCGCGAACTGAAACTGCTGCTGGTGGTGGGCTCCGGTGTGGGGGAAGGCAAATATATCAACCGCGCGCGCCTGTTCAACCAGCTCTCCGGGCAGCTTGCCTCCGGCGAGGCCTCCGCCACGGTGCGCGTGGTGCCGGACCCCACCTTCGACTGCACCGACGTGATCGGCAAGGTATTCGACGATAAAAACAGGAACGGCTACCAGGATGCCGGCGAGGGCGGCCTGGCCGGCGCGCGGGTGGTGAGTGCCACCGGCCTCAATGCCACCGCCGATGCCCACGGGCGTTTTCACATCACCTGCGCGGTGGTGCCCAATGCCGACCGCGGCTCCAATTTCGTGCTCAAGCTCGACGACCGCAGCCTGCCCAGCGGCTATCGCCTCACCACGGAAAACCCGCGGGTGATGCGGGCCACCCGGGGCAAGATGGTGAAGTTTAACTTCGGTGCCAGCCTGCACCGGGTGGTGCGCCTGGATATGGCCGAGGCGGTGTTCGAGCCGGACAGCACCGGCTTGCGCCCCCAGTGGCGGTCCCGTATCGACCTGCTGCTGGAAAAACTCGGCGAGGCGCCCTCCGTATTGCGCCTGTCCTACCTGGCGGAAAATGAGGCCCCGGACCTGGTGGAAGCGCGTTTGCAGGCCATCAAGGCGGAGATTGCCGATGACTGGGCGCGCGCGGATAGGGACTACGAACTGACGATTGAAACTGAAGTCTTCTGGCGGCGCGGCGCGCCGCCCGGTAAGGGGGGGTTGCAGTGATGTCCTCTGCAATAGGTAATAAAACCGCCAGATCCGGGGTGTTCAGTGGCCTCAAAGCCTGCGTCCGCAGGGGTCCACACCACTGTCTCGCCAGTGCTGTCGCCCTCGCCCTGGCCCTGTCCCTGCCGGCTCAGGGCCGCGCCGCGGACGCGCAATCCCAGCCGGAGGAGTCCAGCTGGTGGCAGTTGTGGCAGAAAATTCCCGGCCTGGCGCCGGAGGTGGAGGAGCCAGAGGCCGCATTCGAGGAAAAACCCATCGGCAGCAACACCGAAGGCATGTTGCTGCGCGCCCCCGAGCACCAGTGGCTGCAGGATGCCACCAGCTTTATTGCCGCCGCCGACCCCGTCGTGGTGGAGGACTTTATCCAGCCGCTGACCTTTACCGGGGTTGAGGACAGGCTTGCCGACGGTGCCGTGGCATCACTGCGGGAAAAACTGCGCGAGCTGGGTCCACAGCCCAACTTCAAGCTGCACTTTATCGGCCACACGGACGCCGACCCCCTGGATCCGGCACTGGTGGCGGAATACCGGAGCAAGGAGGCATTGACCCTGGCCCGCGCCCGCTTTGTGGCGGACTTTTTCCAGCGCGCCCTGGCACTGCCCGGGCAGAGGATTGCGGTTGAAGGCCGCGGTGATAAGGAGCCGATCGCCGATAACATCACCACCGCGGGGCGGCAACTGAACCGCCGCGTCCAGGTGCTGGCCACCTATGACGCCCTGGACGAGGAAGCCATGGCCGAACGCGCCCGCGCCCAGGCGCTGGCATTGAACCGCGTCCAGGTGTGCCGCCAGGAAACCGTGTGCAGGCTCAGTTACACCGCCGGCAGCGAGCAGCGCGCGCGCTTGAAAAACCTGCTGACCCCCCTGCGCCTGGCGCCGGGGCAGGTGGACCTGCCCGACGGCTTTGTGCGCCGCCTGCGCGAGGTGCGCGCCAACCTGGCGGACAAGCACAACCTGGTGATGCACTTTGTCGGCCATACGGACGGGGCTCCACTGCCGGAGGGTCCTGCGCAGCGCTACCGGGACGCCGCGGCGCTGTCGCTGGCGGAGGCTCGCCGGGTGGCTCTGGCGGTGCGCGACAGCCTGGGATTGCCCGATAGTGCCGTCACCTACAGCGGCAAGGGCGCCAGCCAGCCCATCGCCGCCAACGACACCCCCAAGGGGCGCGCCCTCAATCGCCGTGTGGCAGTGGAATTCTGGTACGACGACCCCCTGGAGATTCAGACCGACGGCGTGCAGGCCTGCCCCGAAGCGGCGGCCGCGGAAACCATCACCATCGCCCACGAATCCCCCTCCGGGCCACTGCCACCTATCCGCTTTCGCGACGGCGACCCGGAGATTACCGCAACCCAGTTGCAGCGGATGCGCAGTGTCATGGCCGAGGTGGCCAGCAAAGCCAATGTGCGCCTGAGCTTTATCGGTTACAGCGACAACCAGCGCATGGAGCGTCGCGAGGCCATGGTGTATGGCGATGATGTCGGCCTGTCCCGCGCCCGCGCCCGCCGCGCCATGGCCCGGGTACAGCAACAGCTGGGGCTGGACGACACCCAGGTGACCTTCGACGGGCGCGGCTATGTGCAGTCCGACGATGTGGTGCGCGACGGCTTTGTACAACTGGACGACGCGCGGGTGGAAGTACAGGTGCTCTACGATGAGCTGGCCGTGCTGGCCGACAGCGACCGCCTGGCAATAGAGCGCATCAACCGTGAGGCCCTGGCCAACAATCCCTATGCCCTCAACCTGATGCGCATCACCGTGGATGGCAGCCCGGAATATGACCCCTACAAAAACTCCGCCGACCTGCAGCGCTGTACCGACGTGGCCCTGGACCATGCCAATATCCAGTTCCGTTTCGACAACAAGACCATGCAGCCGCGCCTCAATGTCACCGCCTGGCCCAACAGCATCCGCTACGCGGACAATCCGGATACCGAAATGGCGGATAACCGGGTCCAGTTCCGCAGCTATACCAACTATCCGTCCTTTATCGAGCGGGCCGAAGTGCGCCTGTTCGAAGCGGACCAGTCCCCCCGCGATACCCCTGTCGCCGTGGTGCCCCTGGACAGCAATGGACGCGGGGCCTGGCAGGCGGAGTTCAGCGCTTTTCAGGCACCGCTGAAAAAACTGCACTACCTGCTGCGGGTGTACGACCAACAGGGCCGCTACGACGAAACCGATGCACAGACACTGTGGCTGGTGGACACCATCGAAGCCCCCGCAGAGGCGGTGGATGTGGGCCGGGAACTGCTGGTGGGCTACGGCGAAAACCGCCTCGCCCGGCGCAATATCCCCCTGGACGGCAACAGCGTGCTGGTCAACGGCGCCCAGGTGCCACCGGGCCACAGTGTCTGGCTGGCGGGCAACCCGGTGCCGGTCAATCCGCGGGGGGAGTTTGTTGCCGAACAGATATTCGCGCCGGGTACCCACACGGTGGAAGTGGCGGTTCTGGATGGGGGCGGCAATGGCGAACTGTTCTTGCGCGATCTGGAATTTGCCCGCAGTGACTGGTTTACCGTGGGGATTGCCGACCTCACCATCGGCTATGACAAAACCAATGGCCCGGCGGCACTGGTCACCGGCGATGAAACCCACTATGACAATGCCGTCAGCTATGACGGGCGCCTGGCGTTTTACACCAGCGGCGGTTTCGGCGAAGGCTGGCGTCTCGCCGCCAGTGCCGATACCGAAGAGGGACCGGTGGACGACCTGTTTTCCAACTTTATGGAAAAATCCCCCGATGCGCTGTTTCGCCGCCTGGACAGCGATCTCTACTACCCCACTTTCGGCGACGATGCCACCGTGGTGGAGGACGCGCCCACCTCCGGCAAATTTTATCTGAAACTGTCCAAGTACGATGACTATGGCCTCTGGGGCAACTTCAAGGCCACCTATGCCGACAACGAACTGGCACAGATCGACCGCGCCCTCTATGGTGCCAACGGCCATTTTGAAAGCGACGATGTGACCAGCTTTGGGGAAAAGCGCTTGCAGGTGGATGCCTTTGGCGCCGAGCCCGGTACCGTCGCCGGCCGCGACGAATATCGCGGCACCGGCGGTTCCCTGTATTTCCTCCGCCACCAGGATATTCTGAGCGGCTCCGAGCGGCTGCGTATCGAAGTGCGGGACAAGGATTCCGACCTGGTGCTGGGGGTGAAAAACCTCTCCCCGGTGATCGATTACGATATCGACTACCTCCAGGGGCGGGTGCTGCTGAACAAGCCCCTGTCCGCCCTCGCCAACGACAACCTGCTGATCCAGGACGGCTCCTACAACGGCAACCCCCAGTACCTGGTGGCCCGCTACGAATACACCCCCGGTTTCGAGGAAATCAATACCCTGGCCTTTGGTGGCCGCGCCCACTACTGGTTGGGGGACAGCGTCAAACTGGGTATCAGTGGCACCCGGCAGGACGAAGAGGGCAACGAGAGTGCCCTGCAGGGATTCGATCTCACCCTGCGCAAAAGCGCCGGCAGTTGGCTGAAAGTCGAAGTGGCGGACAGCACAGGGGGCAACCTGGACAGTACCAGTTCCCTGGACGGTGGTTTCAGCTTTGACAACGGACAGAGCTTCGATCCCGAAGCCAGTGCGGGCGCGACCAAACTGGAGGGCAGCCTGCAACTGGGCGACCTGTTCGAAAACCTGCCCGGTTCCGCCAACTTCTATCACCAGGAGCGCCAAGCCGGTTTCTCCGGCCCCGGTCAGTTTGTACAGGGCGACACACTGCAGTACGGGGCCGGTGTCAATCTGCCCCTGGGCGAACGCCTGGACCTGGGTCTCAAGGCCGACAGCAGGGAAGAGGAGTTCGGGTTGCAAACCCGTGCCCTGGACCTGGCCCTGGGCTACCGCCTCAACGACCGCTGGCGCCTCAGCTCCGGGGTGCGCAGGGACCGCCGCGAGGATTTCTCCACCGCGGTTCCCGCCACCCAGACCCAGGGGGAGCGCACCGATATGGCGGTGGAGGCGCGCTACGATTCCGGAGAAGACTGGAGCGCTTTCGGCTTTGTGCAAAATACCCTGGAAGTAACCGGCAACCGCGAGGACAACAATCGCATCGGCGTCGGCGGCGCCTACCGGGTCAGCGAACGCCTGGCCCTGGACAGCGAGGTATCCGGCGGCGATACCGGCATGGCGGCGCGCCTGGGGTCCGATTTTCTGGTCAGTGACAGGACCAGCCTGTACCTGAATTACACCCTGGATAACGAGCGCAGTGATACCGGCGTGCGGGCGCGCAAGGGCAATATGAGCACCGGCTTCCGCAGCCGCTACTCCGACAGCCTCAGCATTTACGGCGAGGAGCGCTACAGCCACGGCGATGTATCCACCGGCCTGACCCATGCCCTGGGGGTGGACCTGGCCCCCAGCGACCGCTGGACCTACGGCACCACCCTGGAGGCGGGTACCCTGGAAGATCCGCGCACCGGTGCCAAAACCCAGCGCAACGCACTGGGCTTCAATCTGGGCTACAGCCTGGAGACAGTCCGCCTCGCCGCCGCAGTGGAGTACCGCACCGACGCCATGGAAACCGCACTGGATGAAACCACCGTGACGGAATCCCAGCGGGACACCTGGCTGCTGAAAAACACCCTCAGCTACCAGCTCAATCCCGACTGGCGCCTAGTGGGCAAACTCAATTACTCCGACAGCCGCAGTTCCCAGGGGGAGTTCTACGATGGCAGGTTTACCGAAGCGGTGATGGGCTACGCCTACCGCCCGGTGCATCACGACCGCCTCAACACCCTGATGAAGTACACCTACTTCTACAATGTGCCGACCCGGGACCAGGTCACGGTGCAGAACACCTCCGCGGAGTTTATCCAGAAAAGCCATATTTTCTCCATGGACGCCAGCTACGATCTCACCCGCCGCTGGACCCTGGGGGGCAAGTACGCCTACCGCCTCGGCCAGCTCAGTCTCGACAGGCAGGACCCGGAGTTCTTCGACAGCCGCGCCAGCCTCTATGTGCTGCGCGCCGACTGGCACTTCGTGAACCGCTGGGATCTGCTGATCGAAGGGCGCCTGCTGGACCTGCCCGATGCCCAGGACAGCCGAAGCGGTGCCCTCGTCGGTTTGTACCGGCACCTGGGGGAGCAATTGAAACTGGGGGTTGGCTATAACTTTACCGACTTCTCCGATGACCTCACCCAGCTGGATTACGACAGCCAGGGGGTGTTTGTGAATATGATCGGAAAGTGGTGATTACAGAGAGCGCTCTGAAACGGCGGAACACTTTATCTTTTCTGTCTACACGCCAGTAAAAATAAAGTTTTCCGCCTTCTCATACTCATACGATAAGCAATTTGTTTCTGCCGGAAACCGGTTGGCCACTGGTCTTTGGCACCGGTGTTGTCGAGCCCGGTGCCCAGTTTAAGCTACCGGGGTCGTTATCAAGGTGATAAGTGGCATTGAGCGGTGCCGCATCGTCTCCATCGACTTCGTCAAAGCTGCTTGCGGGGAGGTCAAGGAAAATTCTGATCACTCCCTGTATTGGTTTTCAAGATTTGATCCTGATGCTTCCCTTTTTATGCTGTTCAACAATCGTATAGGGCAGGACAACGGTATCTGTAATCGTACATGCTGCTATGTCCAATACGTAGAAGCCAAGAGCCCAGTCAAAATGTGGGTAACCGGGGTTTGAATTTAATTTGCAGAGATTGTATGACACCCCGCCATAGGCTCGTGATGTCTCCTCACACTGGGTTTTTTGACGTTTCAGAGCACTTGCAATTTTGTTATCCGAACTCGATAGGGAAGTAAAAGTTCCACAGCCAGTAACAATCAACGAAAAAACAATAATATAGATTTTATGCACTTTTTATTCTCCATTTCTAGTAAAGCCACAGGCGGTGGGTTAGAGTGCTTGGACGAGGGCTAGGTTCCAAAGGAGCTGCATTTTTGCGGGCTTATGTCCTTTCCCTGAAGTGCGCCCATGGTACTGTCGGCTGTTATTATTGTCGAGACTTCAATGTGTCGGCGTTGATATCGGCATAGCAGCGCGCCTGGGGTCTGATTTTTTGCTCAGCGACAGGGCTATGCTCTGTTTGCATACACTGTGGATAACGAGCATTGCGATAGTGTCAATCCAGAGGCGCCACATCTTCTCCGTGGAAGCCAGCTACGACCTCACCCGCCACTGGACCCTAAGGGGCAAGCACGCCTACCGCCTCGGCCAGCTCAGTCTCGATAGACAGGAGCCGGAGTTCTTCGACAGCCGCGTCAGCCTTTATGTGCTGCGTGCCGACTGGCATTTCGTGAACCGCTGGGATCTCCTGATCGAAGGGTGCCTGCTGGATCTGCCCAATGCCCAGGACCGCCGCAGTGGTGCCTTTATCGGTTTGTGCCGGCACCTGGAGGAGCAATTGAAACTGGGAATTGGTTATCACTTCACCGACTGCTCCGATGATCACACCCAACGAATTACGCCAGCCAGGCGGTGCTTATGAATATGATTGGCAAATGGCGATGACGGGGTCTTACGAGAGTAGGCCCACAAGTCCAACAGCCCTCTTTTCTATCCGATTGTATTTTTATATTGATTTCACAATGGGTGAAGTATTTGAAAGTGATGTCTGGTTTATTCAGTAGTAACAATTTATTTGAAATCTATCAGTCAGCGGAGTAGTCTTTTTCCGATTTTATAAATTTTGCGATGCTATCCAAACTCTCAGTCGGTGAGTTTTTGATGGCACTGAGAGTTTCACCATCCTCTAAGGCCTTATCCATGCTCACTTTAGTACCTTCCCGACTGTAATTGTTCAAATTTTTCAGTGATTTTTTGCCCTTTGTAGCATCATCTCATCTTTGGCCTAGCCTAGAGAGAATGCTAATATGGCGAATTGTGGCCAAATCAGGCCGTATGATTGCTGGTATCCTCGCCTATCCTTGATTTGTCGATAGGTTGTGAGCTTGTTTGGATGGGCCTGTGTGACCTGAGTAAACTTTGACAGCTTGTGAATCAAAAGAGAAAGGATCAACTTGAACGTTGATCATATTCTTTTCCTAAACTGTGTAGAATAACTGAACTGAACTGAACTGAACTGATATGTTCTGTCTGGACCAGTGATTCATACGTATTGAGCTATCAAACTATCGGACGAAAAAAATTGACAATGCTGTGAATCAAAGTTGGTAACAGTATTTTACAATTTTGATTGTCTTGCTTTTAGTGGTGTCCTGAAAGGATGTTTGTTTGAATGCAAAACGATTCGGATTTATCCCAAATGACTTGTTGGAATTGTGTCACAAATCACAAATTAATTGACGCAAGATATCACGCAGGAATTGTTCTTTAAGGGTTTTTCTGGAAAGTATCTGCTATGGTGTGTTTTCTTTTTTTAAAAGGGAATTTATGATGGCAGTTAAGCGTAAATGTTTGGTAATAACAGCGGTCGTATTTTTGGTTGTCAACCCGTTGTTGGCTCTGGCTGGTACTTTGTCGACAAGTATCGAGCTGAAAAATAATACCTCATCGGATAAAACATTGATTGATGGAACCAATACCACTGGTATTGTTACCCCATTGTTTCCAAGTCCTGCACTTGCGAATAGTACCACTTTCCATACCTCTATCTCAAATGGTCTGGCAGATGCGGGTGTTTTGACCTATCAATCCTGCAGGTTCAACTGGTCGGTTATTGCGCTTGGAGCCGCCTACACATTTTCAATTGGTGCTGAACCCTCATCACGGTGCAGCTCTGAAGTTCTGGTGCAAAATGTCTTTACCGGGGAATATCAAATAAGATTTAATATTGACGGTTGAGCCTCTGTGCCGCCCCAATTTTTGGGGCGGGTTGCTGTTGTATTCTGGAAGATCCCTTTACTCCAATTTTACAGTTTCATTGCTGAATAGCTATTAGTTGGCAAACTCTAGAGGAAATCAGGCTATTCGTTAAAAATAGGCTGAAAAAAGGGAAGGGCGCTTCAAATAGGTGGTAATGATAATTCATACCAATAAAAATTCTAGAAATTTCCTGTTTCTATACAATAAATAATATTTAAATGTAATGTCTCGGTTTTGGATTGGTTTGTATTGTCAGGCAAGTGCAGATGTGTGACGTGCTATTTGTATTGGAAATCAAAGCCAGAGTCGATTAACAATATATTCTCCAATTATCGAGTCTTTACCTGTCGCCTGAAAAGATCATCCAGATATCTGTGGATAAGGAATAAAATAATGAGAATGCAGTTACTAGGTGCTATTTGTATCCTGATTATCGCCACTGGCGCTCAAGCCGTAGGTCGAGTTCCGGTAACTTCGGAAATATTCAAAGCGCAAGACTCAGCAAGAATAGCTTCTGATATGACATTTGATATTGTGCGCTCGCGGGTTCTTCCCAATGGCAAACGCATTACCCGGCTGCGGCAAACCCATTGGGGAATCCCGATTTGGGGGCAAACAGTTACTCGTTCAGGAGAGGGCTCAGGTGCGCAACTGTATGGTGATATCGTAACCGGATTACATCTTGAGCTGCCCAAGGTACAGCCTGAGATCAAGCCAGAGCAAGCGCTGGAACGGGCGATGACTCGATCCACTAACCTGCGTATGCAACAAAATCCCCTTTCAAACGCACTCCCGCTTTCAGCACTCAAACTGCTGTCCCGGAACCAGAGTCAGGAGCTCTATATTTACATTGACTATCTTAACAGGGCGCGTCTCTCTTATCTGGTCAACTGGGTTGAGTATGGCGATCAAATATCACGACCATTCTACTTTATTGACGCACTTAGCGGTGAAGTTTTAGAGCACTGGGAAGGCATAAACCATCTGGAGGCTACTGGGCCAGGCGGGAATGAGAAAACAGGACAGTATCTCTATGGCATCGACTTTCCGTCTCTCCAGGTGGACAATGACTGCAGGATGGATACCACCAACGTTGAAACTGTCAATATGGAGCACAAGCGGGAGGGGGGTACGGTTTTTCAGTTTACCTGTCCGAATAATACCTACAAAGCGATTAACGGCGCTTACTCGCCATTAAATGATGCCCACTTTTTTGGGAATGTCATATCCAATATGTATACTGATTGGTACGGTATTGCCCCTCTGACGCATAAAATGCGATTACAGGTGCATTATGGTGAGGATTATGTCGGTGCTAACTGGGATGGTACCCAGATGAACTTTGGCGACGGGGCCTTCGTTACCTACCCGCTGGTTAGCCTTGATGTGATTGCCCATGAAGTTGCGCACGGGTTCACTGAACAGAACTCGCATCTAAGCATCTGGAATCAACCGGGGGGTATTAATGAATCTTTTTCAGATATCGCTGGTGAAGCTGCCGAGTTTTATCTGTACGGCAGTAATGACTGGCTTGTTGGTCAAGAAATTACCAGAAATGAATATTGGGGAAGAGACGCAATACGGTATTTTCAAGATCCTACCTTAGATGATTACTCCATTGGCCATGCCTCCGATTACCAGGAGGGCTTTGACCCCCATGGCAGTTCTGGGGTGTTTAATCGGGCTTTTTACCTGATGGCGAACAGCAGTGGCTGGGATACCCGGCATGCTTTTGATCTCTTTGTGTTAGCCAATCAGATGTACTGGAATACAGATTCCAGTTTTATTGAAGGTGCCTGTGGTGTTTTATTTGCAGCCAATGACCTTGGCTATGATGCGGCGGTGGTTGTTAATGCCTTCGATACCGTAGGCGTTCCCACCGCGAGTTGTGCCAGTAATTAGCCGTTGCCAGAAAATAGCAAATTGATCTTCCGGTTGTAAGTCAATAGGTTACTTTACAAGTTTCATCGAAGTGTATTTGGTAGAAAACGCACCTTGTCCGTTCTGAGCAGGGTGCTTCATCGGTCATTACCGACTTCATATTGTCCGCCTGGCAGTGCTCTGTTATATGTAGTGGAAACTGGCATAAGCATTCAGGAAAATACAGCATCAGACTTACTTTTGTTAGTTTATTATCCCGCCAGGCGAGGATGTAAACTACGCGCCTTCGGCAGTCACAACTGATGTCACTGTGCTTTGGGTTGACGTCTACCGGTTTCAGAAATCACCCTGCAGATTAATCTCGCCCCGTCGTGTATGAACAATGCAAGTAAATTATCCCGGTAGGGTGGATTAAAAAAGGAATGACTAAATGGTGTAGTTGAATAATTTTGGCTGTACCAAAAATTCTTTTTTTATAGATTGTCTAATAAAATATTCTCGAACTATTCGATATTTTCAACAACCTGTAAAGATCAAGGTCTCAAAAACATCTCGTTTGCATTGCTGTAGTTCAATGACTGTGATAGAAACGCTATCACCGTCTTTTTTACGATAGGTAATTGCCAGAACACAAAAGGAGTTTGTAGTTGGCTAGCATCTCTCGTGTATCTGTAGCTCTGTTTTTTCTGTGTTTAACAGCCTGTACCCCGTCGGAGCGAAATAATCCCCAGCGTTTTGTCACTGAATATGGGCTGGGGCCCGATAAGTGGGCCACGGCCTGGCTGCTTACGCGGCATGTGGACACCAATGGGTCTTTGGTGGTTGTAGAGCAGGGCGCAAGCTTACCTGCCGGCATTGCATTTGATACGCCCGTCTCTGAACTTCGCCGAATAGAGAATCGCACGGCTTTTGAGGTAACTCGGGATACCTACGGGATAGGTAACCCGGTTGTCCAGGATCTGGTGGGCATTGTGCACGATATTGAAGTCAATTTCTGGGGGGCGGATAAAACCCGGGAAGCTCAGGTTGTGGAATCCGCATTCAGGGACCTGCAGGAACGATATGGCAGAGACCGTGTGCCGGCGGAGTGTTATCTCACGTTTTTTGACCGAGTCTTTTCTGCCTTGGGGCAGAGTCAGGCCGCGGGGGCCCCGATACAGCAGGGAGACTTAACGGTGACCTGTGATAGAGACGCCCAGCTCAACCTGGTATCCGCCGCGGCTGCCGTGCAAGAAATGCCGATTGCTGAGCTTCTCGGTGAATTGCAGCGGGGGAAAAACGTTGTCTTTGTGGATGTGCGGGAGGCTGCGGAATTTGCAGAGGCTCATATCCCCCATGCGCTCAACATCCCCCTGCGCGAGCTTGATGATCAGGCCATAGCACAGCTGCAGGCGGCGGATTATGTTGTCAGTTACTGTGTCAAGGATTTTAGGGGGTTTGAAATGGCAAAAGCGCTGGCCCAGGCGGGCATTCAGCGCTCTGTGATTTTAAAGCCCTATGGGATTAAAGGCTGGGTTGCACAGGGCCTGCCCACAGTGGGTTCCCGGGCGTTGAGCCAGGAACAGGCTTTACGGCAGTTTGATCGTTGTATCTCCCAAGGCCAGTGCTCCGGTTTTGGTACTTAGCGCGTTTTTGAAAAGTGGGTATGCTCGGGATCAGGGCGTAATGAAAAGCACAGTCACAAGCATTTTCCTGGCACTTATCGCCATCGTCGCGATGGCAATCCCTCTGTTTGCATGGTGGACCTCAGTGGGCAATCCGGCGGACTATTTTGTTGGTTACTCACCGCCGGGGCAGAAATTATATATTTTTTCCAAGCTGGCCGGATTGATGGCGATCTGTGTATTTTGGCTTCAGTGTTTGCTGGCACTGACCAAGCGGCTGGCCGGCCCGGCCTACAGGGCAGCGTGGAGTAGCAGGTCTCATCGGTTACTTGGCATTGTGACCTTCTCCCTCGCCTTTCTGCACGTCGCACTTTTCTTTGCAGCAGCGTCAGTACGGGCAGGCAAACCCGCCTGGGGGCTGTTTTTGCCGAATTTCACCCAGGGCTATTTTAATCAATCGGTGAGTTTGGGATTGATCGCGTTTGGGCTGTTGTGTGTCGGCTTCTTTGCCGGGTGGAAACTGGCATCGGGCAGGGGGAGATGGCGGATTGGGCACTACCTCTGGATCATCGTGTTTCCACTGGTGTTTCTGCACGCTACAGCCATTGGGACGGAATCGCAGATGTCATTAATGATGTATTTCCTGGTGTCGATGTCCGCCACATTACTGGTTATTGGTGTGGCCAGGTTCAGGGGGCTGTTCACACTCAACCAGAAAGGCAGTGCCTGGTAAAAAGCCCGATTTTGATCACAGGCGCTTTTGACTGGAGGCTGTGTATTTGCCGGGAAAATTCGCTCCAACACTGCAATTCATCGGAGTGTTTTTGGAAAGCTCAACTGTCCTGATTGATTGTTAAAGAGTGGAAACACAGGGTTTAAGACATGCTACAGGGTAGAGTAAAAATGGTTAAACGGAACTTTCACGCTGGGGTTTTGGGCTCGTACCTCAGCACCTGCCTACCCGTGTTACTTTGGGGACTCCTCGCGTTACTGCCGGTCAGCAGCCATGCGGAGGTACTGCTGTATCCGGTATCGGAAAGGGTCTATACCCCCCAGCTGTATATTGCGGGGCTTACAGAACAGCCCAATACCACAGTTGCTATCGAGATCAATGGTTCGCTTGTCACCCAAACCACAAGCAATGCAACAGGAGACTTTGCCCTGGTGATTGCCCTGACCTCCGGTGAAAACCAGATTCGTGCGATGCACAACAGTGATACGAGCAATGCTTCAGAAATGCTGAGCGTTGAATATGTGCTCACCGCTGGTGGAAACGTTGCAGGGGGGCAGCTGGCGCTTGCTGCCAATCACTCTGCGCCGATACTGGATGCACCCGCTGCCGATACCGAAGAGAATCCGATTACCTTGACAGGCACGGCAGAGCCGGGATCCGTTGTCAGCTTTTTTGTCAATGGCAGGGTAACCAGGGCCATCCCTGTCGATGCAAGCGGTGTTTTCTCTGCCTGGGTGCCGTTGGAGGATGGAGCCAATGTGATTTATGCGCTTTCTGAAACGGAAAGCAGCCAAAGCCCCCCCTCCAATAGTGTCACCACCACCTATACCAATACCCTTACACGAGAATGGGCGGGGGAGATCCCCGGTACGCTGGTGTGGACAAAGGGGGATGGTTCGCCTTATACCCTGACAGGTAACCTGAATGTGGCCGTGAACACCACACTGTGGATTCAGCCGGGCGTGAATATTGTTGCGGATGGGAACCGCAAGCTGACGGTGTCCGGTCACTTGCAGGTGGCTGGGATGGCAGCCGATCCGATCAAATTCATACCCGCTACAGCGGCTTGTGATGGCGTTAATACCAAGCGATCAGACTGGTCGGGCATCGAAATTGTTACCGGGGCCACGGCGAGTATCACATACGCCGAAGTGCACTGTGCCAGTAAGGGTATCTATTTTAATGGCGGCGATGGTTCGCTGCGCCATTCACAATTGCTGAACAATTACACCAGTATCGATACCCGGGCCGCTTCGATAGAAGCGGTGATAGCCCCGCAGATAGCCGGCAATACCATTCGTGGCAGCCAAAGCGGTATCTATGTGTATCGCAACAGTGCCCCGCAGATCAGCGGCGGCAATGTGATTGCCGGGAACACCTATGGCATCTACGCCGAGGGTCACAGGAGCGATGCGGCGCAGAACCCGCTACCGGTAGTCACCGGCAACAGTCTCTACGACAACAGTTCTTACAGCTATTACACCCGGTATTTTGCGGATGCGGCACAGACCACCCTGGATGCCACCGGCAACTGGTGGGGCACCACAGATGCGGGGCAGATTGCACAGAAGATCTACGACTGGACGGATAACCAGGGCACTTATCCGGTTGTGGACTACCGCAGCTTTCTGGATGGGGCCGAGGGTGATCCGGCCTATGTTGGAGAGATACTGTTGGGTCCTTTCACGGAAGATACGGACTTGTCAGAAGGCAGTTATTTGGTGCTGGGCCGGGTGGAAGTTGCGGCGGGTGCCACCCTGGGCATTGGTTCCGGCACAGAGCTGCAGTTTGCCGGCAAGTTTCCGTTACTGGTCAGAGGTGCACTGACGGCAGCGGGTAGTGAGGCCTCGCCCATTATTTTCAAGCCGGCAGCAGAAGCCTGTGATGGTATCAATACCAAGCGGCAGGACTGGTCGGGTATCGAAATTGTTACCGGGGCCACGGCGAGCATCGCATACGCCGAAGTGCACTGTGCCAGTAAGGGTATCTATTTTAATGGCGGCGATGGTTCGGTACGTAATTCACAATTGCTGAACAACTATACCGGTATCGATACCCGGGCCGCTTCGACAGAAGCGGTGATAGCCCCACAGATAGCTGGCAATACCATTCGCGGCAGCCAAAACGGTATCTATGTGTATCGCAACAGTGCCCCGCAGATCAGCGGCGGCAATGTGATTGCCGGGAACACCTATGGCATCTACGCCGAGGGCCACAGGAGCGATGCGACGCAGAACCCGCTACCGGTAGTCACCGGCAACAGTCTCTACGACAACAGTTCTTACAGCTATTACACCCGGTATTTTGCGGATGCGGCACAGACCACCCTGGATGCCACCGGCAACTGGTGGGGCACCACAGATGCGGGGCAGATTGCACAGAAGATCTACGACTGGACGGATAACCAGGGCACTTATCCGGTTGTGGACTACCGCAGCTTTCTGGATGGGGCCGAGGGTGATCCGGCCTATGTTGGAGAGATACTGTTGGGTCCTTTCACGGAAGATACGGACTTGTCAGAAGGCAGTTATTTGGTGCTGGGCCGGGTGGAAGTTGCGGCGGGTGCCACCCTGGGCATTGGTTCCGGCACAGAGCTGCAGTTTGCCGGCAAGTTTCCGTTACTGGTCAGAGGTGCACTGACGGCAGCGGGTAGTGAGGCCTCGCCCATTATTTTCAAGCCGGCAGCAGAAGCCTGTGATGGTATCAATACCAAGCGGCAGGACTGGTCGGGTATCGAAATTGTTGCCGGGGCCACGGTGAGTATCGCATACGCCGAAGTGCACTGTGCCAGTAAGGGTATCTATTTTAATGGCGGCGATGGTTCGGTACGTAATTCACAATTGCTGAACAACTATACCGGTATCGATACCCGGGCCGCTTCGATAGAAGCGGTGATAGCCCCGCAGATAGCCGGCAATACCATTCGCGGCAGCCAAAGCGGTATCTATGTGTATCGCAATAGTGCCCCGCAGATCAGCGGCGGCAATGTGATTGCCGGGAACACCTATGGTATCTACGCCGAGGGTCACAGGAGCGATGCGACGCAGAACCCGCTACCGGTAGTCACCGGCAACAGTCTCTACGACAACAGTTCTTACAGCTATTACACCCGCTATTTTGCGGATGCGGCACAGACCACCCTGGATGCCACCGGCAACTGGTGGGGCACCACAGATGCGGGGCAGATTGCACAGAAGATCTACGACTGGACGGATAACCAGGGCACTTATCCGGTTGTGGACTACCGCAGCTTTCTGGATGGGGCCGAGGGTGATCCGGCCTATGTTGGAGAGATACTGTTGGGTCCTTTCACGGAAGATGCGGACTTGTCAGAAGGCAGTTATTTGGTGCTGGGCCGGGTGGAAGTTGCGGCGGGTGCCACCCTGGGCATTGGTTCCGGCACAGAGCTGCAGTTTGCCGGCAAGTTTCCGTTACTGGTCAGAGGTGCACTGACGGCAGCGGGTAGTGAGGCCTCGCCCATTATTTTCAAGCCGGCAGCAGAAGCCTGTGATGGTATCAATACCAAGCGGCAGGACTGGTCGGGCATCGAAATTGTTGCCGGGGCCACGGCGAGTATCGCATACGCCGAAGTGCACTGTGCCAGTAAGGGTATCTATTTTAATGGCGGCGATGGTTCGCTGCGCCATTCACAGTTACTGAACAACTATATCGGTATCGATACCCGGGCCGCTTCGATAGAAGCGGTGATAGCCCCGCAGATAGCCGGCAATACCATTCGCGGCAGCCAAAACGGTATCTATGTGTATCGCAACAGTGCCCCGCAGATCAGCGGCGGCAATGTGATTGCCGGGAATACCTATGGCATCTACGCCGAGGGCCACAGGAGCGATGCGACGCAGAACCCGCTACCGGTAGTCACCGGCAACAGTCTCTACGACAACAGTTCTTACAGCTATTACACCCGGTATTTTGCAGATGCGGCACAGACCACCCTGGATGCCACCGGCAACTGGTGGGGCACCACAGATGCGGGGCAGATTGCACAGAAGATCTACGACTGGACGGATAACCAGGGCACTTATCCGGTTGTGGACTACCGCAGCTTTCTGGATGGGGCCGAGGGTGATCCGGCCTATGTTGGAGAGATACTGTTGGGTCCTTTCACGGAAGATGCGGACTTGTCAGAAGGCAGTTATTTGGTGCTGGGCCGGGTGGAAGTTGCGGCGGGTGCCACCCTGGGCATTGGTTCCGGCACAGAGCTGCAGTTTGCCGGCAAGTTTCCGTTACTGGTCAGAGGTGCACTGACGGCAGCGGGTAGTGAGGCCTCGCCCATTATTTTCAAGCCGGCAGCAGAAGCCTGTGATGGTATCAATACCAAGCGGCAGGACTGGTCGGGCATCGAAATTGTTGCCGGGGCCACGGCGAGTATCGCATACGCCGAAGTGCACTGTGCCAGTAAGGGTATCTATTTTAATGGCGGCGATGGTTCGCTGCGCCATTCACAGTTACTGAACAACTATACTGGTATCGATACCCGGGCCGCTTCGATAGAAGCGGTGATAGCCCCGCAGATAGCCGGCAATACCATTCGCGGCAGCCAAAACGGTATCTATGTGTATCGCAACAGTGCCCCGCAGATCAGCGGCGGCAATGTGATTGCCGGGAATACCTATGGCATCTACGCCGAGGGCCACAGGAGCGATGCGACGCAGAACCCGCTACCGGTAGTCACCGGCAACAGTCTCTACGACAACAGTTCTTACAGCTATTACACCCGGTATTTTGCAGATGCGGCACAGACCACCCTGGATGCCACCGGCAACTGGTGGGGCACCACAGATGCGGGACAGATTGCACAGAAGATCTACGACTGGACGGATAACCAGGGCACCTATCCGGTCGTGGACTACCGCAGCTTTCTGGATGGGGCCGAGGGTGATCCGGCCTATGTTGGAGAGATACTGTTGGGTCCTTTCAAGGAAGATGCGGACTTGTCAGAAGGCAGTTATTTGGTGCTGGGCCGGGTGGAAGTTGCGGCGGGTGCCACCCTGGGCATTGGTTCCGGCACAGAGCTGCAGTTTGCCGGCAAATTTCCGTTACTGGTCAGAGGTGCACTGACGGCAGCGGGTAGTGAGGCCTCGCCCATTATTTTCAAGCCGGCAGCAGAAGCCTGTGATGGTATCAATACCAAGCGGCAGGACTGGTCGGGTATCGAAATTGTTACCGGGGCCACGGCGAGCATCGCATACGCCGAAGTGCACTGTGCCAGTAAGGGTATCTATTTTAATGGCGGCGATGGTTCGCTGCGCCATTCACAGTTGCTGAACAACTACACCGGTATCGATACCCGGGCCGCTTCGACAGAAGCGGTGATAGCCCCGCAGATAGCCGGCAATACCATTCGCGGCAGCCAAAGCGGTATCTATGTGTATCGCAACAGTGCCCCGCAGATCAGCGGCGGCAATGTGATTGCCGGGAATACCTATGGTATCTACGCCGAGGGCCACAGGAGCGATGCGGCGCAGAACCCGCTACCGGTAGTCACCGGCAACAGTCTCTACGACAACAGTTCTTACAGCTATTACACCCGCTATTTTGCGGATGCGGCACAGACCACCCTGGATGCCACCGGCAACTGGTGGGGTAGTACTGACCTGACCATTATTACCGCTTCCATTTACGACAGGGTTGATACTCCAAGTCTGCCGCTGGTGAACTATGGCAGCTATCTCGATGGCCTGAATGGCCAGCCAGCCTATGACGGCCTCACTTTATCCGGACCGATTGCGGAGGATACTGTCCTGCCCGCCGGCCATCATCTGATGCTGCGTGGCCTGTTGATAGAGCCCGGAGTCACCCTGACTCTGGAAGCGGGTGCCAGCCTGAGAGCAGCCCCCAATCAGAAACTACAGGTGGCCGGTACCCTGATCGCCCAGGGTATCGCCACATCCCGCGTGGCCTTTGCCCCGCCCTCGATCATTCCCGCCCCGGGGCAGTGGTACGGCATTGAAGTGATTGCCGGCGGCAGTGTTGATCTGGACTATGCCCGTATCGAGGGAGCTGAGTACGGCCTCGACTTCAACGGTGGCCAGGGCAGGGTGCGCAACTCCCTGTTCCGTTTTAATACTTACGGCATTTATGTGCGTGCCGGCAGAAGTCCCCTGATTACCGGTGGCAACGAAATTACCCTCAACAATTATGGGATTTATGTCAAAGGGGATGGCAGTGTTGCCAATAATCCCCAGCCGGTGGTAACCGGCAACAGCCTCTACGGCAATAACCAGTACGATTTCTATGCCACGGACTTTGGCGATCCCGCCAACACCAGCCTGGATATCACCGGTAACTGGTGGGGTACGGTGGATGAAGCCACCATTACATCGCAAATCTATACGGCCTCAGCGTCCTCCCCGCAAGTGGATTTCAGTGGTTACCTGGAAGTCGCCCCCGGCCTGCCGGCGGTATATCTCACCGATGTGGCTCTGCCAATAGCAAAGTTCTATCCCCTGGAAGGGGAGCGGGCCCTGGGCAGTTTCCGTGTCAACCGCGCTGCCAGTGTCAGCATCGAGATCCGCAGGGATGCCGACGAGAGCCTGGTTTATCAGGTGGCGGAAAACTATGCCACAGCCGGTGACTATCCGATCCAGTGGGATGGGCGCGATAACCAGAATGCCCTGCAAGCAGAGGGGCTTTATCATGTCGTGCTGCGCGCCAATGATGGGCTCGATGAATTTGTCTATGAGGTGCCACAACCGGGGGGACAGGGCAGTGTGTCCGGTTCTGTACCGCGCGATTACAACGCTTACGCCAATGAGTTTTACAAAATCTCAGTAAATGTCGCGGGCCCGAGCCTGGTGAGTATGCGGGTCACTCCAAATGGCGAACCCCCTTTCTACGCCTTCGAAGACGTGTTTTATTCCAAGGGCCAGCACTGGCTCTATTGGGATGGGCGCGATCGGGAAGGCCGTATTGTTGAGTCCCCGGTTGCTATTTACTATCCGGCACCCAAGCCGCTGCGCAGTACTGCCCTCTATCTCGCAGGCACTGCACCGCGCATCACCGGTGCCGCAGAGGCCCCCAGTATCGAAGTCAAATCCGATCCCTATATCGTCAGCCACAGTTACGAGCAGCAGACGCGCATGGCCTACCAGGTCAGCACGGATGCCATCGTCACCTTCAGCTTGCTGCCCCCCGGTATTGTCGATCCCCAGCACCCCTCGGCCATTGTGCTGGTGGATCAGGAGCTGATGCGCGCGCAGGATACCGAGGGCAATGCCCTGTTACATGAAGTGGCGTGGCGCGGCTACAACGAGTCCGATCCCAACGCGGTGCTGGTGGGGGAGGAAGGGGTGTACACCTTTGCGATCCAGGCCACTTCGCCGCAGAGCGGCGAGCGCACCCTGTACCGCGGTGTTGTGAATCTGTATCGCTGAGTGGGTAGAAACTGTATGTCATTTAAAACAGTTACTCGATTAGTTTCTCTGCTTTACCTCGGCTTTCTCACGCAGCTTGGCACTGCAGACGATATCGCCTACCTAGGTGTGGCCGACGGCTACTGGGAAGTGTGGCGCACCGATACCGCAGGTGAGGAGTTTGAGCAATTAACCCGGTTTGGTGCCGATGTCTCGCGCATCTCCTGGTATCCGGATGGGCGCCATCTGCTGGTGAACCTGCACGATGGCAAATTGTACCGGCTGGACAGCCACAGCCGGGCACTGACCCAGATTGCAGCGCCCCTGCCGAATATTCTGGATGCGGTGATCAGCCCCAACGGGGACAGCCTGGCTTTTTCCCTTAGCACCTCCAGCAGTATCGATGACAACGATATTTATCGGTACACCTTGGCCAGTAAGAAACTGGACAAGCTCACCGCGATGCCGCGGTTGCAGCACGAGCCCAACTGGTCGCCGGATGGTGCGGCGGTGTATTTCCTCTCCGGCAGTGGTGGCCAGGTACACGATATCTGGAAAGTGGATGTCGCCGCCCGCGCCACCGAGCAGCTTACCGTGGGCGATCTCTATCACTTCGATCTGGCGGTGCGCCCGGATGGCGCCATCGCCTATTCCGGCAATCGCTCCGGCGATTACGAACTGTGGCTGCGCCGCCCCGACGGGCGCAGCGAGCGACTGACACAGAGACCGGCACTGGATGCCCGCCCCAACTGGTCTCCCCGAGGGGATCAACTGGTTTTCCACTCCACCCGCGACGGTGCTCTGAATATCTGGCTGTACGATCTTGCCAGCAAAACCGCAATGGCGCTGACCCGCAGTGCCGGGGGCGCACGCCAACCGGTGTGGGCGCCGACCGACGGCAATACAGGGGCCGCATCCTCTGCAGAACAAGTGGATGGAGAAAAGGCGGACGGAGCGGCGGCGCTCGGGCTAGGGAGGTAAAAAAGTATGTACAAATCGAACTGGGGCCGGGCCCTGGCAGCCATAGCCACACTGGCCACGGGGCTGTTGAGCATCGGGGTACAGGCGCTGGCAATCACCCAGGTGAGCGTGGACAAGCAGGTATTCGAACCGGCCAGGGGCGAGCGCGCCCGGATCCGTTTTGTCCTGGATGAACCGGCCCGGATTGCCCTGGCCCTCTACGATGGCCGCGATCGCCTGGTGCGGGTGGTGGAGGGCGGCGAAGTCGCCGCCGGCGTGCAGCAACTGAGCTGGGACGGCCTGGATCTGCACGGGCACCCGGTGCCGGCGGAAGCCTACAGCTACACCCTGAGCGCCACAAATAATGAGCGCAGTGTTACCCATGACCTGACCGATCTCACCGGCGGTGCACGGGTCGAAGTGGCGGATGTGCGCTGGGATACGGATGCGGGCCGGATCCGCTACCACCTGAGTCAGCCCGCGCGGGTCAGTATCCGCCTGGGTCTGAAAGCGGGTGGCCCGCTGCTGCGCACCCTGCTCGACTGGGCCCCGCGTCCGGGGGGTGCCCAGGCGGAATCCTGGGACGGCTGGGACGAATCCCAGGTATTGAAGATCGATGCCCACCCGCGTCTGAATCTGGCGGTCACCGCCTATGCACTGCCGCAGAACACCCTGTTTGTGGGCGAGCGGCCGCAGCGGGTGGCCTTTGCGGATCTCCCCGCAGAAAAGCGCCGTGAGAAAAACACAACGGGTCCGCGGACCAAGCGTATGTACCACCACGCCGACCAGCCCCTGGAGCGCCGCGGCGATATTGCCACACACCTGAGCCTGGGGATCGACGCCGAGCGCGACAGCGAAGGGCGCTGGCGGGTGTCCGGCACCGTGCCGCTGCGTTTGCATGTGGCACAGAAAGACCGCGCGCGCCTGCTGGCCCAGCGCTTTGAACCGGTTTTCTATGTGGATGGCATTTTCGCCTTTGAAAACGAGGTGGGTTTTCTGCCCATGACCTGGCAGTGGGACAGCCGCCGCGTCAGTGCAGGGGAACACTTTGTCACGGTGAATGTGCGCGGCTACGAAGGCAACTTCGGCACCGCCACCCTGAAGCTCTGGGTAGAGCGGCCACCGGCGGCGTCCGAGCCCTGATGCAGACACTGAAATGGTAACAAGCCGACAACAAAAAGGAATTTTTCCCATGAAACGCTTTGTCCTGTTTTTGGCCCTGTTGCTCTGCCTGCCCGCACAGGCGGCGGAGCAAAATTACCACGCGCGTATCAAGGCGATCGAACGCATTCGTCTCCACGCGCGCAGCGCCGGGCAGCTCCTGGCACTGGGAGATCACTACTACCGCCTGGGCAAACTGGAGCGGGCCTACCAGCAGCTCGATCTTTTATTGCAACATGATCGCAAAAATATTGAGGGCTGGTTGCTGATGGGGAGTCTGTGGCGGGCCTGGGGCCAGTGGGCAGAGGCCCTGGAAGCCTACGATCTGGCCCTGGCACTGGCCCCGCAGCGGGCGGATATCCACCTGCGCCGCGGTCAGGCCTTCGAGCAGCTGGGCCGGCAGGACGAGGCCGATCAGGCCTACGCCCGGTACCGGGCACTGGACAAGAACTGAATTTAATCATCCTTCAAGCGTGGTCGATTCAGACACGCCCGGTAATAGCGGAATAAAAAAGGAATACAGCATGACCAGTTGGGGAAAGGTGCGCACAGTGCTCGCCGGGTTCTGTGCGATTGTATTGATGCAGGCCGCGACGGCGCATGATTTTGGTGGCGATTCGGCCGGTGACCACCCGCCGGAGCCGCCGGAGCCGCCGCCCTGCGAGCGCAGCCCTAACCCCTGCTGTGACAGCAGCACCAGTTCCGTGGGCGACCCCATCCGCACGTTCGATGGGGGCTTTTACCTGGCCGACACCGACCTGCAGGTGGGGGTCAACTATCCCATCCGCCTGCTGCGTCGCTTTGATAGCAATTCTCAGTTCGACAATGCTCTCGGTTACGGCTGGGCCTTCGACCACGACCGCCGCCTGTTTGAATATCCCGATGGCTCGGTGCTGCTGCGCTCCGGCTGCGGCCGCCGCGATACCTTTGTGTTTACCGGCGGCGCCTATGTCACGCCGCGGGATGCCCCCCAGGGCACCCTGGAGGAGCACGGCGACGGCAGCTACACCTTTACTTATGCCAGCGGCAAGCGCGACGAGTTCGACACCGATGGGCGCCTGGTGGCGATCATCAATCAACAGGGCCAGAGCCACCGTCTAAGTTACGACGAGCGCGGGCGCCTGCCGCTGATCGGCACTTCCCCCAACAGTGTCGACCCCAGCAAGCCGATGGTGGTGGCCTACCAGCCGCGCCTGACCCGCATTGAAGAGCGGGGTGCGGACGGCGCCGCCACCGGTGCCGCAGTCGACTTCTTCTACGACGACAACAGCGGCCGCCTCAGCCACGTGATCGCCAGCGATGGCCGCCGTATCGATTACCACCACGACCAATGGCAAACCGCCACCCGCGGCAACCTGGTACAGGTGGCGGGCCTGGACAACTACCAGCACAGTTTTCAATACGAAGACAGCGCGGATGCCCACCGCATCACCGGCCTGCAGCGCGGTGCCGGCGCTGTCTGGGTGACCAACACCTACGACGATGAGGGCCGGGTGAAAAAGCAGGTGGAGGGGCAGAATAGTATTGAGCTGGCATATCTGGAGACCGGCATTACCCAAATCACCGAGACGGTGAAAAGTGCCAGTGGCGAAGTGCTCGACACCCGCAACAGCACCTATGAATTTGACGAGGTGGGCTATCTCACTAAACGCATCGACCCCCTCGGCAACGAGTTGCGCCAGATCTACAACGACAGCAAGGACCGGGTTCGCAGCGAGTACTGGGAAAAGCAGGGCGATGACTTAACCCTGCTCACCGCCACCGATTACACCTACAACAGCCAGGCACAGAAGACCAGCGCCAGCACCACCCTCGCCAGCGGTGAAGTGATCACCGAGCGTTGGACCTACGACCACGGCCGCGTGGCCAGTATGGAACGGGTCTCAAGCCTGGCCCCCGAACGGGTGTTCCACACCGAATACACCTTTGTACGCGACGCACAGAATCGCCCGGTGCATATTGCCAGTATGCGGCAGCGCCAGGACGACAACACCGACGCCATCACCACCTATACCTACTGCAGCGGCGAAACCGGCTGCCCCGACAGCGCCCTGGTGAAACAGATCGACGGCCCCCGCACCGACGTGCAGGATATTGTTACCTACACCTATTACGACACCACCGATCAAAGCGGCTGTACCAGTGGTGGCAACTGCTACCGCAAAGGCGACCTGAAAACCCTGGCCAACGCCCTAGGCCAGACCCTGGAATACCTTGCCTACGATGCCGCCGGCCGTGTCACCAGCACCCGCGATGCCAACGGCTTAACTACCAGTTACCGCTACCACCCCCGCGGCTGGTTGCAGGAGCAGGTGATCCATGCCGGGGGAGAGGATAGCGACGGCGATATCGTCACTGCCTACGAATACGATGACCGCGGCAATGTTACCAAGGTGACCCAGTCAGATGGCAATAGCCTCCAGTTCACTTACGACACCCGCAACCGCCTGACCCGGATCGAGGACGGTGAGGGCAACAGGATACGCTATACCCTCGACTCCCAGGGCAATATCCGCAAAGAGGACGTGCTCGACAGCCAGGGCGCGCTGAACCGCACCCTGAGCCGCACCTTCGATGCCCTCAACCGCCTCAAACAGACCCTCGGCGCCGAGCAGCAGCGCACCCTGTTCAGTTACGACGGCCTTGGGCGCATGACCGGAGTCAAAGACGCTCTGGATAATGATACCGATCATCGCTACGACGGCCTCGGGCGCCTGGTGCAGAGTATTGAGGACAGCGGCAACCTGGCTGCCAGTACCCAATTTGCCTATGACGCCGAGGAGCGTGTAACGGAAGTCACCGACCCTCGCGGTAACCGCACCAGCTATCAATACGACCTGGCCGGTAACCTGCTGGAGTTGGTCAGCCCCGACAGCGGCGCCAGCCGCTATACCTATGATACTGCCGGCAACCGCATATCCAGCATCGATGCCCGCGGTATTGTCAGTCAGCGGAGTTACGATGCCCTCAACCGTCTTATCGGCATTCATTATCCAGGCAGCCCCGGCGAAAATGCCAACTTTAGCTACGACAGCACTGTTGACGGCAACAAAGGCATCGGCCGCCTGACCAGCTATAGCAATGACGCCGGCAGTACCAGTTTGACCTATGACGTACTGGGTCGCATCACTCGGCAGGACGACACCATCGCCGGGCAGGCTTTCAGCACCGGCTACCGCTACGACAGCGAAGGGCGGGTGATTGAAATCACCTATCCTTCCGGGCGCGTCGTCCACTATGAGCGCGATGCCCTGGGGCGTATCGCCACAGTCACCACCCGGGAAAATGCCGAAGCGGAAGCCCAGACCCTGGTCAGCAATGTGCGTTACCAGCCCTTCGGTGGTGTTGCCGCCATGGACTACGGCAACGGCATTACCCAACACTACGGCTACGACCAGGACGGCCGTTTGCAATCGGTGAGCGCCACCGGCAGCGGGGGCGATCTTCTGTCGCAAAGCTACAGTTACAATCCGGTCGACAATATCACCGGCATCACCGACAGTCTGGATGCGGTAAAAAACCGCAGCTACGACTACGATACGCTCTATCGCCTCACCGATGACAGCTCTGTGGCAGGGCAAAACCGTTTTACCTACGACCTGCTGGGCAACCGTACCCAGCAGACCACCACAAAAAACAATACCAGTGAGGTGATCGCTTATGGCTACGAGAGCAACTCGAACCGCCTCAGCGAAAAGGGTGGTGAGGCCTGGAGCACCGATAGCGCCGGCAATACTACCAGCACCAATGATGGCGCCAGGCAGTACACCTACAACCACGCCAACCGGCTCAACACCTACAGCGAAAACGGCACACTCAAGGGTACCTACTACTACAATGCCATCGGCCAGCGGGTACGCACCGACAAGACGGAAGACAATCTGCTGCACTACGATCTGAACGGCCAGTACCTGAGTGAAACCCACCTCAGCGCAGCTGGTGCCGTGCAGAATCGGGTGGACTATATTTACCTGGACAATATGCCCATTGCACAGGTAGAGGCTATTTACACTGGAGGGCAGGTTCAGAGTGCGGCTCTGACTTACCTGCATACAGACCACTTGTACACGCCAAGGGTGGGCACCAGCCAGAATGAAACCGTGGTCTGGCGCTGGGACAGCGATGCCTTTGGGCAGTCAATGCCGGATACTGATCCGGATGGTGATAACAATCAGACGGTAGTGAACCTGCGCTTTCCTGGACAGATTAAAGTTGCTGAAGCACCACACTATTACAATTACTACCGTGACTATGAACCAATGATCGGCAGGTTCATCCAAGGTGATCCGCTGGGTTTATATGACGGTTTGAACACATACACCTACGTTGACAACAACCCATTAATTTACACAGACCCTACCGGCGAATTTGGGGTTCTAGGTGGCGTTATTGGTGGCCTTGTTGATTTGGGACTTCAGCTTGCCCAAAACGGTGGAAATCTGAACTGTGTCAATTGGGGCCAGGTTGCGGGTTCAGCGGCACTTGGCGCAGTAACCGGGGGGTTAGGAAGCTTGGGGCGCGCTGCTACAACGAATGCCTTTAAACACTCCGTTTCAGGAGCCAAGTGGGCAAGATCAAGCAAAAGGTGGAATAATGTTCAACGGAGATACAGGAGGTATCATAATCGAAATGGATCAGCACCCCGAGGGGACTGGGAAGCGCATCACTGGGCATTTGGCCGTGGTGGCAGGACAGGCCCTAGTTGGAGAAACCATCCTCTAAATTTAAACCCGCTACCAAAGAATATTCACCGCAGAATTCATGGCTCCTGGCAAGGGCAGCCAAAGTTCAATGCCGCCCAACGGTGGTGGTATGGAACTCCAAGCTGGTATAAGCAAGGGCAAGTAGGTGGGGGCATTGCAGGAGGTGTTGCTGGGAATTCAGTAGGCGGGGGTGGAGGTTGTGAATGCAATCCTTAACCTATCCAGTTTTGATATTTAATAAGAAATTTATTCAGGGGCAACTCAACACCGAAAAAGATTTGTGCATAAGGACGCGAAAAAGCGTAGAGCAAAAACTTTTTGACGACTTAACAATTATTGATTCGAAAGGTCATAAATTTTCTGTTTTGGGTTATGAGGCGCGTGATAGCTTTTACGTGCAAGTCAAAAATATTATTGATGTTGCACTGGATTTTTTCTTGAGGCCAAAAGAGGAGCTTTCTACCAATATTCAGTTTGAATTATCTGAGCCCGAGAAAGTCTCTTTTGAATCTGTAAAGCAGCAGCTCTCTGTGCTCATGAAAAAAAATCCCAAGTGGTTTGATCCTAAAAATGAGAATTTTAAGTCTATCGATGACAAGCTTGAATCTTATGCAAGTCTGGAGGAGCTCATTTCCCTGCTTGCTGGTTATCCATAGCTGGTTCTATTGACACTGCAAGTTCACAATGCGATTTTCACTAGCTCTTGTGGTCATGTACACCCTACACGGCATGTGCTGCATGTCTTGGGAACCCAAATAGCCGGGATGCCGGGCCTCAATTTCTTCACAAACTTTGTCATCTGCTATCGTACTGACTGACAGGTAAGGGAACTGGGTGAAGCTTGTGAAAATATTGATTGTTGGCGCTGGGCCCACTGGCCTTACCGCTGCAATTGAATTGGCCAGGAGAGGTTTACTGGCCAAGGTAATTGACCGGCGGGATAATGCATCAACGTTGAGTCGGGCTGTAGGCATCACTTCTCGTAGTCTGGAGTTGCTATCCCATTCGGGAGTTTCGGAAACGTTGATTGAGGAAGGGGTGCCGATACGCGGCGCTTGTATTTACCAGAGAGAGCGACTGGCTCTGGAGCTACCGCTGCATTCGAATCGCATCTATTTCCCAACTATCCTTGGGCTCCCTCAGGATCGTACAGAGGCGATTATGGCTAACACACTCGGGAGCATGGGCGTTGAAGTGGGATACCAAAATGAGCTTCAGGACCTGAGAGAGGAGTCCAAAGGTGTCGTGGCACTGCTCTCCAGCGGAGTGGAAGAGAGATTTGATTTGATCATTGGTGCAGACGGTATTCATAGCAAAGTGCGGGAAGCAGCTGGAATCAACTATCTAGGATTTGACCTGGAAGAAAAGTGGTCTATTGCGGATGTGGACACAGAGGGTTGGCCATCTCGTGAAAAATTCACCTTGGTGAGGTCATCGTCTGGCACAGTGGCGGTTGCGGTTCCGATTGGAAAAGATCGTCACCGTTTAGTGGCCAGTTGTGATAATGCTATAGATGCTTTTCCAATGGGATTGAAGGTTTGCAAGATTCATCGGGAGGGAACCTTTAAAATCTCTATTCGCCAAGCCGAGCGATACTCAAAAGGCAGGGTGCATCTTGCCGGCGATGCAGCGCACTGCCATTCACCTATAGGAGGGCGTGGTATGAACCTTGGTATTGCGGACGCTGCCGAACTGGCCAAGCGCGTTGTGGAGAGGCGACTTTCAGGCTATTCAGAGCTGCGTCACCGCGAAGATAAAAAAATCATAGAGATTACCGAGCGTGTCCGCAAAATCGTCACCGGAAGGTCCATAAAAGCAAGGCTTGAATTTAGAGCTTTCCTTGCTGTTGCCAGCTCCCTACCTGTGGTGCGCAGAAAGCTGGGGCAGTTTGTAGTTGAGTTCTGAAGTGATTTATAGTGGCCAGTTGACCGAAAGCCGTTGACCACTTCAGAGCCATTACAGAGCAACTGGTCCCGATCAACCATCACTAGAAAATAACAGCTACGATGGCCTTGATCGCCTGGTGCAGAGTATCCAAGATAGTGGCAACCTTGTTGCTGCCAGTACCCAGTCTGCCGAAGCAGGTGCGATGACAGAAGCAGCGTAGTGCGCAGCTGTACTGGCCGAGGTCAACGCGGTGAAAAACTACGCGCTGGACCGGCACCTGCATCGGGGCGAGGAGCACTATCTGGGCTAGGTATTACTGCGCGGACAGGAGATTGCGGGGCCGGGGTGGGCAGAGGATATTGCAGTGAGGCAGTTCGGGTGCAGCTTTGCCCACGGCGCCCTTGTAGTGAATTGGCCCACCATCATTCACTGCTATGTGGGCCTTGGCGTGATCTACCGCGACGCGGTAGCGGATCAGGATCTGACCGGGCGTTGCTGCCTGTTTTTTACCCGTTGGGATTTGCAAAAATACAAAGTGTCAGCCAGTATCTGCACATATCTATTTATCTGATCGGATCGAGACAACTGTGCATTCTGTGCCTGTGCCAGAACTGTTTATCCAAAACTCTGATTGGGCTTGATGTGCTGCAAGTAATAGTGAAAGAGCCTCTTTGCCTAATGGAAGGCTCATATTCAGAATAAGGTATTGATTAGCGTTAGGAGTGCAATCCAAATTTGTTTTTTCCAAAAAATAATTTCTGAATATAAGCGGATTAAAGAATAGCTGGTGTCAAAATTCTATTCGAGTGCCAACCTGCTGATAATTCTAAGGTACGATTGATATATTTCTTAGATCGGCAACATTGCTATGTACAGTACAATCGTCACTACTTCTAAGGGTGACGGTTTTTTCAGCAGCTAGTGCGCTCAGTAGTAAGCTGAAATAAATGCTACCGTCTCCCGCACCATTGAATGCAAAGGTGAAGCTGGCGTTAGTAGAGCACGCTACTTCGCCTGATGGTTCCCCAGCAATTTTAATCAATACCTTATCTTGATATTGAGGGCCAGCGTGTATTTGGCTAATTTTTCCAGAGTAATGAAACTCTGCGAAACATGTGCTAGGTATGATAATGCAAAGAAATATCAATAATGACTTTGTTTTCATTGGCATGAACTCTTAAGATTTTACTTTTGGTGACAGAGCGACACATTCTCAGAAGACCGATGAGTCAGACAAACAAAATAATCTGTATTTTTGCTAACTGATTGAAATATGACCAGTAGACAAATAGGTAACATTCCTGTGGGCCAGTGCGGCGAGAGATATTACAGGATTTTAGCCAGATAGCAAAATTGATCTATTTAACAGGTACCTGGCAAACCTGTCATTTTCACAGACCAAGCGAAGTACTACTATAAACAGAGTATGAAATAAACAATTCGATTCAATTGAAACTCAATATCAAAATTTTATCTTACCAGAAGTTCGTTGTGGGTATCCATGACCATGACTTGCTCATTGTCGATTGATCTCTACCCCCTGTAGATGGTGACGTTGTAGTGGTGGCCCCGGATGGTCAATTGACATGTAAAATTCTTGACAGGAAGAGAGGTGCTTGATGCTGGCCAACTCTAGGTGCCCAGTTATCCCTGTTTTCGAGGGCCGGGAACTGGGAGTTCAAGAAGTGGTGAAAGCGGCGGTTCGATACCATCGAGTATCCTGGCGGTAAAAGCGGAAGCACTCACCGTCGATGGTGAACAGAAAATGGCGCTGCTGGGACAGATCGATCCCACCAAAGAGCTGGTGCAAATGAACAAGAAGCGCCAGAAGCTGTATTCCTCCATTGAGGTCGACCCGGATTTTGCCGGCAGTGGTGAGGCCTACCTGGTGGGGATGGCGATCACCGACTCCCCGGCGACCAGGACCGCCAGACCAAATACCCCAGCGCGCTGGATGCGCAGCGCTATCGCTGCGAACAGACCAGCTTCGACACCCGTTTAGAAGCTCGTCTCTGAGCCGGGCGTTGAAGCTTTCACAGTACCCATTCTTCCAGGGTGAACCCGGCTCTATGTAAGCCACCTTTGCACCAGCAAATGTGATCCAGTCCCTGACCGCCTGTGCAATAAACTCCGGACCATTGTCTGACCGGATGTAGGCGGGAACACCGCGTAAAATGAACAGATCTGTTAATACATTAATCACTTCCGTTGAGTTCAGCTTTCGTTTCACCCGGATTGCCAGGCATTCTCGGGTGTACTCGTCCAGGATGTTCAGCATTCGGAATGCTTTCCCATCGCTAGTCCGATGGTGAGCAAAGTCATACGACCAGACATGGTGCGGATACTCCGGACGCAGTCGAACACACGACCCGTCATTTAGCCAGAGCTATCCCTTCTTTGGTTGTTTCATTGGAACCTTCAGCCCCTCACGCCGCCACAGTCGCTCCACGCGCTTGTTGTTCACTTGTCAGCCCACATCTCTCAGTAAAACTGCAATCCGGCGATAGCCGTATCGACCATACTGTCGCGCAAGCTCGACCATGTCAGCAACCAAACGGTTTTCGTCGGAACGACCAACAGGCAGGCGCCTTTGTGTGGATCGATACTGGCCCAAAACACGGCACGCCCGACGCTCAGAAATGTGAAATCGACTTCGTAGGCGGGCAATACAAGCACGGCGACGTGAAGGGCTCAGAAGTTTCCCTTGGCAGCCTCTGACAGAACCAACTTGTCCAGCGTGAGATTCGGTACTGCTCGGCGCAACCGCTCATTCTCCTTTTGTAGTCGCCTGAGTTCCTTCAGTTGGTCGGTTCCCATCCCGCCATACTGCTTACGCCGGCGATAGAGCGTCTGCTCAGTTATTTGCATCTGGCGTATCGCATCCAAACGCGACATTCCCTGACCGCAGAGCACCTCAATCTGCCGCAGCTTCGTGACAATTTCTTCCGGCTTATGATGTTTGATTCCCATGTTTAGTCTTCCATCTCCTAATTATACGGGTCGACCACTTCAAGGGGGGAGGACCAGAAAAAAGAAGGCCAATACTCGCGTGTTTGCGTTCTAATTAGAATTAGCTATCTTAAAAAATATCTTTGTGCTCATATCTTTGAACCCTTGATTGCTCGATTCATATTTATAATTTTTTGCTGACTGAATCGCGGCTTCTTCAAAAATATTTTCTGGCATAGCTTCAACAACTTTTAGATTAATCGGATCACCATTTTGATGTACATCAAATTTAACAATCACATAGCCTTCAATGTTTTGGTCTAAGGCGAGTCTTGGATATATTGCTTGGGTTTTATATACTGGTACTGCCCAGCCTCTTTTCTTTGCATTTTCTATTTGTTCTTTATTGGGTTTAAGGGAGCCGATAAGATGGGGGCAATCCCCATAGGATGGGCACTCAATGTTGGGTAAGCATTCTATATCTGGGTAAGGAATAGGGATACGGAAACATCCAGAAATTAAAATTGGTAAAGATATTATTAGCTTTTTCATTGTATAACACTATGGAAGTAGGGAGTTAATAGGTCAGTGTATCATTTCCTTTCTTATAGGAGTTTTTTAATGATAAATTATCAGGTATGACGAAAGCAAGAGGGCAATGCAGTTTTTCTGATGGGAGGGAAATTACTTTATTCAGTTTG
Organism: Microbulbifer sp. MI-G; assembly: GCF_030440425.1. Classification (NCBI taxonomy): domain Bacteria; kingdom Pseudomonadati; phylum Pseudomonadota; class Gammaproteobacteria; order Cellvibrionales; family Microbulbiferaceae; genus Microbulbifer; species Microbulbifer spongiae. The sequence goes on along the minus strand of NZ_CP098023.1, from coordinate 2,702,402 downwards.
ATCGGAGCATAAATTAAAAAATATTTACACAAGCTGGTTTTGGTTGAATTCATCTTTATATTTCTCAGACTGCTATCAATATATTTCGTCTATTTCAATTCATAGATTGCTGTAATTCGTTGTTGTATATTGATGTATTCCGGTGCTGCCATAATCAAATCCATGCCATAATAGTCAGGTGACGCTACCATAGCAGACATTGTAGGACTGTATTCTAAGGAGAAAATCGCATACGCCTGTCCGAAGTTACCTTCCGTAGTTATACCATAAACACTTTTTACCTCTCTGGATTGGGCATGAGCAAGTGTTTCTGCTTTATTTCTTGTCTTTTCGCTAAGCTCAGCAATAAGCTTATCCTTATATTGCTCCTCTTGTGAGGTTTCAAAAAGCGCATCAATACCTTGAATTCCATCGGTTTTAACCAATGCATTCATAATGGCAGGATATTTTTCTAGGACATTCAGCTTTAGGGTGAAACCCTGCTCAACCTCATAGCCTAAAATTTCCAAATCGTAAACACCTTCCTTTCTTGCCCGTTTGGTGCGTTTGTCGATCTGTGTTGATTCTAGCTGTGATACCGATATGTCATGCTCTTTAAGTAACTCGAGCATTTTAATGCTTGAGCTTGTCAATGACGCCATTGCTTTTTCAGAGTCTTTTTCGTAAGCGATGAGTGTGAATCTTATACTTGCTAAATCTGGTTTAACCTTTTCCTGTGCCGTTTCCGTGACTATTACAAAAGGAAAGTCTGGAACAGGATTGGCTAATACTGACAGTGGAAGCATCATCGATATAAAAAGTAAAACAAATTTCATGGATATTTCCTTTTTCTTTTGAATCCAATAGGACGACTATAGGCGTTATGGAATTACACTTTACAACGGAAAAAGGAGTTTTGGAACTATGCCGAATCATGATAATCGACCGGTGCGTGCACCGGCAGCAGAAACAGCAGCGTTTGAGCGGTGTCGCCAAAGCTAATCCAAGAGTTAGTTAATATCCGTCTGGCGCTGTGTGCGCTGAACCCGGATGCGCCCAGGGAGGCCAGAGGGGCGTTCTTGCACATCATTGATGGGCAGCTTAAATGGTTATGTGCAGAGGCGGAAGTGGACCTGTCCAGTTTGCCGAATTGGCTTCATTGCCAGACTTAGCCGTGGCACTCAGCCAGCTTTAGCAATTTGTGGTGCTCCATGGCCGGTATGAATTATATGCTTTCACCAATATGGAGTGCCGATTCTGTGTTTGTGTATTGAGAACAAACGTGATTCACACACCACTTATGTAAATGAGTAGAACTATCTGTATCTGGAGCATAATTTCTATGGCCAATAATTTGATCACTCTATAAAAACGCCAATATTTGTAGCTTCAGCTTCCCACAACAGGTGCATCGGGTACTATTACTATGAACAACTGATCGAGGGCACAGTGATGGATACCCAGGCAATCAACGAGATAGGACCCAAACCGGTAATGGACACAACCCCTATGCGCATCGGCCTCTGTTGTCCCCACTGTGGCGCAAAGGCAAGAGCGCGCACCAGTCAGCAGAAAGACCGTAGGCGAGGCGGGGGGTTGACTGCGCGTGCCGGGATGATACGAGGTGTGTGACAGGCTGCGAGTGGTCTTGGAGGCGGACAATGACAGATGGGGGGTTGAGAAGGGAATAGTAAGCTTCCTAACGTGCTCACCGAGGTCAGTGGAAAGCGACCAGCGTAACCGACCTGCTAGATACAGTTAAGACAATTATTCTCACGCCACTGGAGACAATGAGAGCTTGAGCGACATCTCTCTGGCTCGGATCAGCACCATGGGGTAGTCACAGCACGTCTTCGATCTCACCGCCCCCTCCTTACAGATGAAAATGTGAGTGGGTAGCCGGGGCGGCATATTTATCAACATAAAATGAGAGAGGCAGGGAAGATTGGATGAGTAATTCTGACCGTTGATCACTATTTTGAAAGCCCAGAAAAGTAATCAACTATAACCGGGATGAATGATCAAGTAAGAGCAGGTTTATGACGTTATAAAAAGTAATCGCGACAATGCCGGTCTATTTTCCTATCTTAATCTACAATCAATATCTCACTTGTTATCTAAATTAAATAAAGGAATGCTGACCATGAAGATATTGGCTGTTTTGTACAGTGATCCAAAAGAGGGAATGCCTTCACAATATCCACTCAAAAAACTGCCTGAACTTACAAGCTATCCAGATGGGTCCAGTTTGCCTAGCCCACAGAGTATTGATTTTACTCCAGGTGAACTGTTGGGGTCTGTTTCAGGAGAATTGGGTTTACGCAAGTTCCTTGAAAGTGCTGGGCATACATTAGTTGTTACATCCGATAAGGATGGCCCCAGCTCAACAGCAGCAAGAGAACTTGAAGATGCTGATATTGTTATTTCACAGCCTTTCTGGCCTTTTTACCTGACAGAGAGTTTGATGAGAAAAGCCAAAAATCTCAAACTGGCGATCACGGCCGGTATTGGTTCTGATCATGTCGATCTGGGTGCCGCTATTAAGCATAGCATTGATGTTGTGGAAGTTACTTGGTCTAACTCGATTTCTGTGTCCGAACACGTCGTCATGATGATTTTGGCATTGGTGCGGGATTACATTCACCAGCACGACATTGTTAAACAAGGCGGGTGGGATATTGCGGATGCGGTGGCGCGTTCTTACGATTTGGAGGGCATGCATGTTGGAGTTTTAGGTGCAGGCAGAATCGGTTTATCCGTATTACGCAGACTAAAGCCTTTTGAGACCCATTTGCATTACTTTGATCAGCATCGTCTGCCAGAAAGCATTGAGACAGAGCTTGGTCTTAATTATCATGATGAACTAATCTCTATGCTCGCTGCTTGCGATGTTGTCTCCATCAACTGCCCCCTACACCCCGCAACTGAGAATCTATTTACTACAGAGCTTATTGATCAAATGAAACCCGGCGCTTATTTGATCAATACAGCCCGAGGTAAAATCTGCAACCGTGAAGCCATTGCCAAGGCCCTTGAGTCAGGTCAACTCAGTGGTTACGCTGGTGATGTTTGGTTTCCACAGCCTGCCCCTGCCAACCATATCTGGCGATCAATGCCCCACAATGGAATGACACCCCACACTTCGGGCACAAGCCTATCTGCTCAGGCACGCTATGCTGCAGGCGTCAGAGAAATTTTAGAGTGCTTTTTGACGGGTAGGGCTATTCGTGAGGAGTACTTCATTGTTAAAAATGGTTCTCTTGCAGGGGCCGGTGCAAATGCGTATACCGAGGGTAACACAACAGAGGGAGCAGAACAGTTAGCAAAGGATACCTAATAACTGGAGGATATCTTTGACTGCCAAACGTTTTACCTTGTAAAGGGTATACCAGTTTCATTCTTTTTATGAACAATAGGATTTACGTACCGCTTACAATTAAAAAGACTGCACAAGGTGGCCAGGGAGTCAAAGAGGTGAGCGTGACTTAGGCGGGCTGGGCGTGCGGCTCGTTGCCGCTGTCGATCTGGTAGGACTGGAACTGCACTACCGCTTCGCCGATCCATTCGTTGAGTTCGGCAAAACGGGACTGCAGTGCGCTCAGATACTTCAGCACACCGTAGATTATCTGATGGATATTTTGTTCGGTTAGGTAGAATATTACGCCATCACGAAATGCGTGAGCTTTCCATCACCCCTACACAATAATGTTGATCGCAGGCTGGCATGTTGTGAGTAGTCATTAATGCTTGTTTAAGGATTCAAACAAAGTCAGACGGTCCTTTGCGGGCAGTGTCAATAGCCAGTTTTTAAGTAAGGCGTGTTGATTATTTTTTGGTGGATTGATGGTGCGACAGAAACCGACATCACACACAAAGGTGTGTCCGCAGTCCTGATTTTTACAGGCGCAATATAGCTGTGTGAGTTTGGGAACTATCCTGTTGTTACGGTGATCACTGCTTTGGGCTCACATTTAATGCAATGTATCCTCATATCAAAAAGCCTGAGCCTTGTGTGCAATCTTACCTATTATACAATTATCTATCTTGAAAATACATCTTCCTAGAAATTTTTTCTGAATAATGCTTTAACTGTAAAAATAGCGCATTTGTCTCCTTGAACCACTTGGTCCTCCCCCCTTGAAGCGCTTGTTCAGGTACAGCTCGTCGATGCCCGGAATGTGGGGTTCACCGAATCGGTGCCTGCACCCCAGAAGCTCAGCACGGGCGCCGAATATGTCGCATACCGTCTTTTTGATCAGCCCGGCATGAGCTGCTATGAGAGTGTAGGGGGTGGTTAAAGGGTTCTTTTTCCACGTACTCATGCAGTCCAGCGTCATGCGGTAGCCGTCCACCATCTCCGATAGCTGGGGCCTGAAGGTGATCTTGCAGGCCCAGCAGGTAAACTGGCGGCGGACCACCTAAAGGGTGGCCTGCTTACCAGAGAGGAGCAGATCACGGTAGGGAACATCACGCTTGCCGAACTGCCCGAACTCGACCTGCACGCCGCATTCCTCGCAAGCAATGGGATTGAGCGCGGCTACCTGGTGGCGTATTTCGTCGTCGGTGGAATGGCAACCCAACACTTGGTAATTAAGCAGAGGCAGGATGTTATTCAGTATTTCAGTCATAGATCTGAGTACGATGGTTCAATTAGTTGAATTTCTTGCATTGTCCAATTTTGTAAATTCTTGTATGATCTTTCGCCAGCTCCCTTCAATATGAGGTATTTGTCCAATGCGCTATTGATGCCGCCGTTGTTATAACGGCCAGTCTCCACCAGCCCCCAGTAGCAGGGGGAGTACTTGGCATCTTGGAAATAGCCCATGACAAATACCCATCTCGTACTAAAAGACGTGTCTCACGTGCTGCCAGACGGCAGAACTCTTTTTTCCGACCTTAATGAACTGTTTGACCTGCGCTCAACGGGGTTGGTTGGACGTAATGGTGTGGGAAAAACTTTGCTGGCACGCATACTGGCTAGGTTGTTACAACCAACCTCCGGGTACTGTCAATGTTCCGGCAGCGTGTATTATCTTGCCCAGCAAGTGATATATCCTGATGGTTCTACAGTGGCCGACTTGGTGGGAGTAAAGCGTACACTGGATGCACTAGCACGGATCGAGTCTGGCAGTACGGCATCGGAGGATTTCGATGCCGTAGGGGATGACTGGGACATACACCAGCGACTTCAATATGAGCTTGAACACAACAACTTGGGCCACCTTGTGGCAGATACACCTGCCGGCATTCTGAGCGGCGGTGAGGCGGTGCGAGTTTCCCTGATTGGTGCCACGCTCTCGGATGCAGACTTCTTGATTCTTGATGAGCCGAGCAATCATCTCGACAGACCGAATCGTCAAGCACTGATCGAACAACTACAACGGTGGCCGCACGGGCTGATTGTGGTCAGTCATGATCGGCAATTGCTGGAAGTCATGGAACGCATCGTGGAATTATCATCTCAGGGACTGCACAGCTACGGGGGAAACTACTCATTTTATGCCGAGGCTAAGGCACACGAGCGGCAGCATGCCCTACAGAATCTCAATGAGCGCAAGCTTGAACGCCAGCGTCAGGAGCAAGCTGCGCGGAAGCAGCGTGAACGCCAAGAGCGACGCCAAGCACGGGGCTATCGACAAGGTAAAATAGCCAACCAAGCTAAGAGCTTGCTGGATCGACAAAAAGAGCGTTGCGAAACATCGTCAGGCAAGTTGTGTAAGAAACACGCCGCTATTCGAGCGCAACTAAACCAACATGTGCGCGAAGCAGCGCAGCAAGTTGAAGATGAGTCACAAATAATCCTGCATGCAATAGCAATCACCCAATCCGTAAAACGTCGTGTGGCAGAGTTGGATCGCGTAGAGCTACCTTACGTAACTACATCAACTCGTGCCATCAGCCTGATCTTGAGTGGGCAACAGCGTATAGGTGTTGTCGGCCCGAACGGTTGTGGCAAATCCACGTTGCTTCGTGTGCTTTCGGGCCAACTAAAGCCCTTGACCGGGTCATGCAAGGTGACCTCCGAGAATGCATACCTCAACCAGGAGTTAGGGAATCTTGATCCGGATAAGACGGTACTCGCACAGCTACAATTAGCCAATCGTAAAGCTATCGAAGGGGATCTTCGCATGCGTTTGGCGCAACTAGGCCTTAATGCGCAGAAAATAGCAATACCCAGCAGATCGCTGAGCGGTGGAGAGCGTCTAAAGGGGGCTCTAGCATGCATACTCTACGCCGATTCACCACCGCAGCTACTGTTGCTGGATGAACCGAACAACCACCTTGATTTACCCTCGATACAGGCACTGGAAATCATGTTGCGTAGTTACCAAGGTACGTTGGTAATAGTATCGCATGATGACTCATTTTTGGAAAACCTCGAACTAACAGATTTCTTGCTTGCTACTGAACAAGGCTGGAGCTTGGAGTCACTTTGACAGGAAGAACTGTCTCGCGATAAACCATATTTTCCGTTGTTCACCTGAGCTCTACTTTTGAGTGCCAACGCAAAGATCAACCAGGTTTTCCAATTACCCAAGAGAACAAAAATAGTGCCAGATAAAAATTGCGATGAATTAAACCCAAGATTTTCTGGTAATAGTGACCTTTTCGCATCTCTTGGGCTGTCCAATTTTTGTGAATACCCATTCCCAAGTCTAAGATCGGGCACAGCACCTTGTTTGAAGTAGATATCCTTCCTATTCTCTGCGTCGGTTCTATATGCTTGCATATACGACTAAGGTCAGATGAATATGACAGTCACACTGTTAAAGAAAATCATTTTCAAATCCAATGGTCAATCAAATTGGCTACTCTAGAGGGGGGCTATGAAGAATATAATTATGAAAATCCTGTTAATTTTTACTGGTCTGAAAGTGTTCCGATTGATAATCCAATATAGGCTTTTAGGATGCAATATGATCCCAAAAATTAGAAAAGGATCCATTAAACCAATAATGCGTAATTGATCGTTAATTGCACAGAGAAGAGGGCCGCAGGTCACTCCTCCCCACGCCTGCCGGTTTTGGGCGCTCTTTTAGTTGATGAAATGGCATAAGAGGCTAGGGCCTGAGCTGGTGCGGGGTCTACAGCCAGTGGAGATTTCACAAAATGAAAGGTATTGAAGCGCTTTGAACAGATTTTTCACTGATCAGAACCTCAGAGTACTGGTACGGGCTACAAGGGAAGAGGGCGACAGGAGCATCTTTGCAGCTAGGGCTGGCGCGCTCTGGCTTGATTTGTAATGGCAGCGCTGGTCAGGCAGTTATCTTGTGCCTTTACCTTTCTTTACTTCAGCTAATGCCTTGGAGATTGCTTTCTTTGCCTTTGTGTATGAACTCTTTGGGTCTGCTTCATTAGGTAGAACAGTGAACTGTTTTTCCTTGTCGGTTTGTAGTGGTCAACTATTTCCGGACAGTAAGTTAAGTTTTTCTTCCGCCTTTGCGGGTGGTATACCATCGTTGTGCTGATGGGGACGTTCCCAATTGTAGTAGGTCATCAGATAGTGACTGATGTCCCGGCTTGCCTCTGCGATGGAGGCGTAGCCAAGAAACGGTACCCATTCGCTTTTCAGGCTGCGGAACAGTCTTTCCATCGGAGCATTGTCCCAGCAATTTCCACGACGACTCATACTCTGTCTCATCCGGCAGCGCCATAGCCGCTGCCTGAAAAGACGGCTCCCATACTGGCTACCTTGATCCGAGTGGAACATGACACCATTTGGCTTATCTCGCTGCTCCCAGGCCATTTCCAGAGCTTTCACCGTGAGAGCCGCATCCGGCTGCTCTGAAATCGCCCAACCGACGGTACGGCGGGCGTACAGATCTATCACCGTAGCCAGGTAGCACCAGCGAGAGCCAGCCCAGATGTAGGTGATATCGCCACACCAGACTTGATTTGGCATTTCCACATTGAACTCTCGATCAAGCTCATTCGGTATATCTGGCCGTTCAACCGTTGCCTTTTTGTAATTGTGAGAGCCCGGCTGCTTGCAGATCAGACCAGCTTCGCGCATCAGCCTGCGCACTTTGAAGCGCCCGATTGTGATGCCCTGATTGTTGAATATCCCCACAATTGTTCGGCTACCAGCGGCACTGCGGCTACGCTTGAAGACTTCATTGACCCTGGCACAAAGCTGAACCCTCGATACATCAATGCTATTTTTTCTGCTCTTGTACTCGTAGTAGCATGATCGAGGTACATCAAACGCTTTGCAGACCACTTCGACGGACTCTTGCTCACTTAATCGGTCTATCAGCGCGTACGATTCATCTCGTCGGACATCAAGAGAGCGGTAGCCTTTTTTAGTATCTCTTTCTCCCGTTCCAGGCGATTGATCCGGGCCTCAAGCGCTTGGATCTTTTGTTGATCGGAGGTAAATGCTTTGCTCGCAGGTGTCTTCCCGCTACGTTCAGCTTCAAGCTGTTTCACCCATCGGCGGATGGCGGTGGTACCCACATCCAATGAACGGGCGGCCTCAGGTACTGAATAAGCTTGATCTACGACCAGGCGGGCAGCATCCAGTTTGAACTCCAGGGAGAAGGAACGACGTTGTCTACTCATTGAACACCTCTAACTCAGGTGGCGACTTTACCACCTAAAATGGTGTCCGGGTTTAGTAGACCACTACAGTTAGCGGCTTGTTACTCATTGTCATGGTCCTTATCGAGATCAATGATCATCTTTCTGTCTTTGTCACTTTTGCCGGACGCCAAGCCTTTAGGCTCTTTGATCTTGCCTTTCTCTTTTCTCATTTGTTGAGCCAGCTTCTTTAGCCCAGCTTTTGCTCGTTCTTCTTTGGAAAGCCCTTTGAGCCTCTCATCATGAGCAGTATTGAAGTCTTTGATTTTGTCATTCATCAAATAATTCTCCGGATACAGCTGTCGCTTTTGGGGTCGTACTGGAACCCCTTGTGTTCATAGTAATCTCGGACATCACTATTTATGGGGTGCATGATTTTCACATGCGTGGCACCAAGAAGAGTGGCATAGGCGTATAGGCCAAATAAGTTAGGTCTAAATGTGGCTCCCCTGCTTCTGGTGACTTCTCGATGTAGTCAAGTCTTAGCCCTGTAGCGTGATAGGTTGGGCGCCCCATGGCAAAGCCTACCAAGCGATTGCCAGCCCAAGTGGCAGCCTCAAATCGTTTAGGGAATTTAAGTTTCCAGCATATCCAAGAAGAAGGCCAGTCCCAATTAACCCTCCTGTTAGGGTGATTTTCCCAGTGTTGGAAAGCGGCATAGGAAGTGCTATCGACAAGTGCAAGGCGGGTATCCGGCAGGCCCAGTGCTTCATAAGCCATTTGGATTGATTGCCGCCTGAGTTCGGTATATCTGCGCTCTAGCTCCTCGCGCATGTTTAGCTTATAGCCCGCCATATAAACTCCTTTTCAAATGGCACTTCTGCTTTTTCTTACTGCAGCTGGCTTCTTTTTCTTTCAGTCGGCTTTGCTTGCTAATAAATCGGCTGAGAAGCGGGGGAGGGGCGCTATATGCACATGCACTTTGCGCGTCTCTGGCAGTAAGAGATATTTTTGTGTTGACACCTCAATGAAAAAAGGCGCAACCAAGATATTTGGTTGCGCCTTTTTGCATCTTTTAACTATATGATTTAAAAGATTTTTTACTGGCGGTGGGGCAGGGATTCGAACCCTGGGACCTGTTACAGTCAACGGTTTTCAAGACCGCCGCTTTCGACCACTCAGCCACCCCACCAATTTGTGCCCGGGATTATACCTGGCTCCTGGCTGGATACAAGCATCATTATAAATTTTTTCAAATAGTTCAATAAGTTAGACGATTTGTTGGACAGTTTTTGCCACAGCGTTGCACGGGTAAAAGCCACCTCCAGGGGCAGGTGGCTTTTACCCTGTGTGCTCAGCTGGCCTCTGCTGAGTTGCGGCCGATGTCGGTATCGGCATGATTCTGCGCTTCCCCTTGGCTCACACGGGGATCATTGGTGGGGCGGGGCAGGGTGCGCGGGCTGTGCTCGACGGCAGCGGGCTGATCTGTGTCCAGCGGCTGCTGTAGACCCATTTTATGGTGTTCTGTGACAATCGAAAGCTCGTGCAGCGGCTTGGGGTTGATCCGGGGATCATTACCGGCGCGGCCCTGCAGTGCTGGGGAGGGTGCTTTTTCCGATGCCGCAGCTTCCGCGGCCAACACGGCTTCCTGGGCGCCGTCGCCCGCATCGCGCTGTTCCCACAAAGCGGCGTCATTGGCTTCTTTTAAGGCAATCTCTTCGACATCCACCGGCTCAATAGCAGAAGCATTCTCCAGCGGAGAGGGATCTGTTATTGGTGTTTCGGCAACCGCTTTCTCAACAGCAGTGTCTATTTCCACTTTGCCGGGAGCCTGTGCTTCTGCCATTGGGTTGGCAACAGACGGCTCCTCAGATGCTGCCGGGATCGGTTGCTTTTCGGTATCAATAGTGATCGTCGGTTCTGCGAGTGTAGATGCCGTTTCGGCCTTGGCTCTATTTCCTCTGGCGGTATCACTTTGTATTGCTGTGGGTTCAGGTTGTTCCATCAAGTGAGGGCTTGTTGAAACCTCTGCTACCTGCGCAACTTGCTCTGTTTGAGGTGCGGGTTTTGATGTCTTGGGCTGGCGCTCGTGCCGCCTCCTGGATCTGGTTTCCTGGGCTGCAGGCGGCGCTGCACTGCGGTTTTTATTGGCAATGGCTTGTGACTTTTTGGCTTCACCTTCCGCTTCGTCAATGGCTTCATTGATTTCGCGGTTCAGTTCTTCCTGGCCTTGGGTTGCGGCTGTGGCAACTTCTCCACGGCGGCCGCGGCGGCGTGCCTGCGGGCGTCCGCGAACATTGCTTGGGCGGCGTGCCGGCTTCTGTTGTTGCCCCGTGGCTTCACCAGCCTGCTCAGCTTTGGTATCAGTAATTGTAGAGCGGTTGTCGTCTTGGCCACGGTTGTCGTGGCTGCGACGGCGACGGCGTCGGCGTTGGCCATCGCCCCGCCCTGAACCGGTCTCGGATTCCTCGGTTTGCTTCCCCTGGCGTTTGTCTTCTTGTCTGGTGTCCTCGCGGCGGTCATCCTTGCGGCGTGCGGGACGCCCATTGCGGTTGCTGCGGCCACCGCGCTGATTGCGATTGCGCTGGTAACCTTTGCTGCGATGTTTGGATTTTTTGTGTTTGTCAGACGCTTTTTCCCCGCTTGAGAAGAGAGAGGCAATGGCGTTAATCAAACGGCTGAGCAGACCGGGTTCGAGCTTTTGTTCCGGGGTGGGTGCCGGAGCGGTATGTGCGATCTGCTGTACAGCGGGTTGAACCGCTGTGCGCTGGGGCTTCTCCTCTTTTCTGGTAGCGACCTCTTCGACAGTGCCGGAAATTTTATAGGAGGTTTCCGGAGTGGCCGTGTCGTCATCGCGCAGGCGCTGCACTTCAAAGTGTGGAGTTTCGAGTTCCGCACTGGGCACGACAACGACACGGGTATTATTTCGGGATTCGATCTGCGAAATGGTTTTGCGCTTTTCGTTGAGCAGATATGTGGCGACATTGACTGGCGTGATCGCACGAATCTCTGCACTGCGCTCTTTCTTGGCCTCTTCTTCCACCAGGCGCAAAATGGAGAGCGCCAGGGATTTTGTGCCGCGAATGGTGCCCTGACCGCTGCAGCGGGGGCAGATCCGGAAAGTGGTCTCACCCAGAGAGGGGCGCAGGCGCTGGCGGGACATTTCCAGCAGGCCAAAGCGGGAGATTCGGCCAACCTGGACCCGGGCGCGGTCCATGCTTAGGGCCTTCTCCATGCGCTTTTCCACTTCGCGCTGGTTGGATTTGCTCTGCATATCGATAAAGTCGATAACAACCAGGCCCCCCATATCGCGCAGGCGCAATTGGCGGGCAATTTCATCTGCCGCTTCCAGGTTGATATTGCGGGCAGTCTCCTCAATATCTCCCCCTTTGGTTGCGCGGGAGGAATTGATATCGATAGATACGAGCGCTTCTGTGACATCAATCACGATGGAGCCACCAGAGGGCAGCTTTACTTCCCGTTCAAAGGCGGTTTCTATCTGGCTTTCGATTTGGTAGCGGTTGAACAGCGGGATAGCATCTTCGTAGTACTTTACCTTGCTGGTATAGTGGGGCATGACCTGGCGGGCGAATTCCGCTGCCAATTGGTAAGCGCCTTTGTCATCGACAATCACTTCGCCGATATCGTCGCGCATGTAGTCACGAATTGCGCGGATAATGACGTTGCTTTCCTGAAATAGGAAGTGTGGCGCCTTGGAGGAGTCGGCTTCCTCTTTGATCGCTGCCCACAGCTTCAGCAGGTAGTTCAGGTCCCACTGCAGTTCATCACTGCTGCGGCCGACACCAGCGGTGCGCACGATAATACCCATGCCCGAAGGGACTTCCACGCTGGCCAGGGCATCGCGCAACTCAGAGCGCTCATCACCTTCAATGCGCCGGGAAATACCACCGGCGCGGGGGTTGTTTGGCATGAGCACCAGATAGCGCCCGGCAAGGCTGATAAAGGTGGTGAGCGCTGCGCCCTTGTTGCCGCGCTCTTCCTTATCTACCTGTACAATGACTTCCATGCCCTCCTTAACCACATCCTTGATCTTGATGCGGCCTTCGTGCTTGAGGAAGTACTCGCGGGAGATTTCCTTTAGTGGAAGGAAGCCGTGGCGCTCTTCGCCGTAATCGACAAAGGCAGCTTCCAGGGAAGGCTCCACACGGGTGATCTTGCCTTTGTAGATATTGGCTTTTTTCTGCTGGCGGGTACGGTTTTCAATGTCCAGATCGTAGAGCCACTGGCCGTCTACCAGGGCAACACGCAACTCCTCTGGCTGGGTTGCGTTGATTAGCATTCTCTTCATGCGTGTCGTTTTCCTTGCGTTACGCAAAGGAGGACAACCGCTGTTCACAGGCTTGCTTGTGGGCCGCCAAGAGGAGAGGACCAGATGGCGGGGCAGGGACAAGGGTGGCACTATGCTCTGCCGCTGATTCGATCTGTGCGGCTGATTGAAACCAGTGTGCACCCTTTCTGGCACTGCAAAAACTCTGGATACGCACTGCTGCCACGTGATCCATTGGTACCTTCTGTACCATTTTTCCTTCAGTACTTTCTGTGAGTACTGCCCGGTACCCGTACCATGGGCTTGCATGGCTGGGTCGGGTGCCACCCGTCGGTCAGTTTCAGGCGGGGTGGCAAGGTTTGCGTCAACATTGCTGGTTGTGTAGCGCGGCTTTTGACCGAGACCAGCAGTTCTATATTTTGTGCGCCGGGTCTGCGTAAGCGGAGAAACCCGGGTAGCCAGTGCGGTCGCTGGCGTTATCTGCTACAGAATGGGACGCAAGTTAATGAGTCGTCCTTTCAAGCGCTGCGGGTCACGGCCCGTCTTACCTTCGCGATAAATACCCGCGCAACTGCGGGTTGTTACTTACGATGAGGCCCCAGGGGTTTGCAATGCTGGGTAACGCCTCACCGGCTGGGTTGTTATCGATAACGCGGCATTTCCGCGCACCGGCCGAACGGCGATATTTTCTTTGAAAACAGAGCTGTTTTTTACAGTGGCAAGATGCCAACAGTCGAAAACCTGCCGAATCCGGTCTGCCTGAATATAGCATGGACAGAAGAGTGCTTCAATTGTCCCAGTTGCAACGCTATGATGCCTGCCATGCGAAGTACACCCTCCTTTAAGTTGGCTGCGGCCGACAATTCCTCTGGTACCTGGACTCCCTCTGGTGGCGTGCAATTTTTGACTGTGCCGCTTGAGCTGGCGGGGCAACGGATCGATAACTTCCTTCTGGCACGCCTCAAGGGGGTGCCCCGTTCAAGGATCTACCGAATCCTGCGCAAGGGGGAGGTCAGAGTAAACAAAGGGCGTGTGAAAGCGGAATACAAGCTAAAGACGGGTGATGTGGTGCGCGTGCCGCCACTACGCGTGGCCGACACAGCGCCTGCCCCGCTGGCGGGGGCATCACTGCGTCAGCTGGTGAAAGCGTCGATTCTCTACGATGACAATGGGCTGTTGGTTATCAACAAGCCTGTGGGTTTGGCGGTGCATGGCGGCAGCGGTATACGGCTCGGGCTTATTGAGGTGCTGCGCCAGATCTATCCGCAAAGCCCCTTTATTGAGCTGGTACACCGCCTGGACCGGGATACCAGTGGTGCGATCATGGTGGCGCGCAAACGCGCAGTGCTGCAGCATGTGCAGGCTGATCTGCGCAGTGGTCGCGTGGATAAATCGTATTTGGCGCTGGCTGCGGGTAAATGGCCGCGCAGCCGGCGGGTAGTAGAGGCCTGCCTGCGCAAGAATACTCTTAAGAGCGGCGAACGGATGGTATCCGTTCATCCCGACGGCAAACCCTCTGTGAGCCGGTTTCAGGTGCTGGAGCGCTTTCGGGCGGCGACCCTGCTTGCGGTAAAACCGGTGACGGGTCGCACTCATCAGATCCGGGTACATGCGCAGTTTGTCGGTTGTCCACTGGCAGGTGATGACAAGTACACACCAGATGACGTGAACCGAAGGTTTCGCAGCCTGGGCCTCAAGCGTCTCTTTCTGCATTCCGCCTCTGTGGGTTGTCAGCTCCCCGATGGGGAAAAGGTAGTTGTGGCGGCGCCGTTACCCGATGAACTGGGGGCACTGCTGAAGAGATTGCGCGAGGAAATGGGCTGATGCTGGTTATTCTCGACTGGGATGGCACTGTCTGTAATTCCGAGTCCCGTATCGTGGGGTGCATGCAGCGCGCTGCTGAGCGGGTGGGGCTTCCAGTGCTTGCTGCAGAGGCGGTGAGCGATATTATCGGGCTCGGGTTGCCGGAGGCGGTGGAGGCACTGTTGCCCGATGCCGGTGTTAAGGAAAAACAGGCGCTGCGTCAATTGTATTCCGAGGAGTGGTTGGCTGCCCGGGCCGAGCCCCTGCCGCTGTTTGACGGGGTGTTGAATACCCTGGATCAATTGCGTTGCACTGGACATCAGCTGGCAGTGGCCACGGGCAAAAGCCGCCGCGGCCTCAATCGCGAGTTTGAGCAGCATGGTCTGGGGCACCTGTTTGCAGCGAGCCGCTGCGCAGACGAGACGGCCTCCAAACCTGATCCGAGGATGCTGCGGGAACTGCTGCGGGAGACAGGCCGCTCCGCTGGACAGGCGGTCATGGTGGGAGATACAGTGTACGATCTGGAGATGGCGGCGGCGGTAGGCATGCCCTCCGTCGGGGTCAGCTACGGTGTACATTGTCCGGCGCGTTTGCGGGAATGTGGCCCCAAAGCCATTATCCACCGCTTCACCGAGTTGCTCAGCTGGCCGCCCCTGGTGTCTTGAGAGGCGGTGCCAGTGGGTCCATACCGTGCTCGCACAACAGGTCTGTTAGACGGATCAGCGGGAGGCCCACCAGGGTATTGATGTCGGTACCTTCCAGCTTTTCAAATAGCGTAATCCCCAGTCCCTCCACTTTGAATGCGCCCGCGCAGTCGTAAGGTTTCTCCAGTTCCACGTAGCGTTCAATCTGTGCTTTGCTGAGTGGGCGAAAATAGACCGTATAGGTTTCTAGGCAGGTCGATTGCCTGCCGCTTGCGCTGTCGAGGACAGACAAGCCTGTATGGAAAGTGGCTCGTTTGCCGGCGCAGGTGCCCAATTGCGCTATGGCGCGCTCCCGGGAGCCCGGTTTGTGGAGGATGTGGCCGCTGCATTCGGCCACTTGGTCCGCTCCAATAATCAGGGCCTGCGGATATGTGCAGGCCAGGGCGCGGGCTTTCTCTTCGGCGAGGCGCAGGGCCCGGGTGCCAGCGTTCTCCCCGGGTTTCGTCTCCTCATCAGTTAAGGGGGCGGCGTACTGGAAAGGGAGTTGCAGTTGCCTGAGCAGGGCCCTTCGATAGGGAGAACTTGAGGCGAGTATCAGGGGCTGGGCCATGCTTACCGTGTCTCCACTTTTGTCCGGTTGCGGTTTAAGTTCGGGGGATACTGCAGTGCCTCAATGGCTTTGACAAGGGTGGGGTGAGTCCATAGAATTGCGCGCTTATGCCGACAGACCCCTCTAGATCATTGTTACCGAAGTGTATTGACGCGCGAAAGTTGGCGCAACGCGAGCAGTCTCTCGACGGCATTTTGCCGCCGGATGCCCTTGAGCGGCTAAATAGTGCGGTAGAGTCTATTGATGGCGCAATTTCAGCGGAACTGCGATTTGGGCGGGACCTACAAGGGCGCCTTACTGTGCGCGGTAGAGTCACTGGTACTGTCGAGCTGCTTTGTCAGCGCTGTCTGCACCCGGTACGCGAGCAGTTGGAAGCGCCATTTTACTGGGGTATTGTATGGTCCGAGGCGCAGGGCAAGTCTCTCCCCAGAGACCTGGACCCAGTGATACAGGGCGGCGATGAGCTGGATCTGTACCAGATTCTCGAGGATGAAATTCTGCTCAATCTGCCGATGGTGGCTTATCATCAGGAGAAGTGTGTCCCCAAGGGGCATTTCCAGTTTGGTGAGAGTGATACCGAAGCGGGTGGGCAACGGGAAAACCCCTTTAAAGTGCTGGAGCAATTGAAGGGTTCATCGGGCAAGTCGTAGATTGGCCCGATGGGTTAGGGCTCGCCGGTAGGCGCCCCGGTTCCAGCGAAATCTGTTTATTTTAGGAGCTGGTAATGGCTGTTCAACAAAACAAGAAGACTCGTTCCCGTCGCGGTATGCGCCGCTCTCACGACGCCTTGGGTGACGATACAACGCTTTCGGTAGACCCGACGACTGGCGAAAAGCACCGCCGTCACCACGTGACCAAAGATGGCTTCTACCGTGGCCGCAAGGTGATCGCAACCGGCGGCACCGAAGAAGAGTAAGTCTTGGTCAACCGATTGCGATTGGCCGTGGATACGATGGGCGGGGACTTAGGTCCCCGCTCTGTCGTTCCGGCCTGCATCCGATTTCTTCAGAGCTTCCCGGAGGCGCACTTAACGCTTTTTGGCCCGCGCAACGTGCTCGCGGCTCAGCTATCCAGGCAGTACCGCCAGAGTTCCCCCGATCGGTTTGAGATCATTCACTGCGAACAAATGATCACCCAGGCATGCAATCCCCTGCAGGCTGTGCGTCACAGGCGTGAGTCCACAATGGCCCTGGCACTGAAGGCGGTTGCCCGTGGTGATGCCCAGGCCGTTGTCACCTCAGGCAATACCGGCGCACTGTTAGCGCTAAGCCGCAGTATTCTGGGTAATATTGACGGGGTTCGAAAGCCGGCGCTGGGTAAGTCTGTGCCTTCGGGTAAGGGCTCCTGCTATCTTCTGGATCTCGGGGCGAATGTGGACTGCAATGCAACAGACCTGCTGCAATTTGCACGGATGGGCATTGAGGCGCAGCATATCCACACGGCGATTGCCCGCGAGGACATCAAGGTGGCCCTGCTCAATATCGGTGCGGAGGCGCACAAGGGAACAGCCGAGATACAAAAAGCCGCAAATCTGCTTGAGACTGATCCCCGGATTAACTATGTGGGTTTTGTGGAAGGGCACGATATTTTTACCGGGGCCGTGGATGTGGTTGTCTGCGATGGTTTGATGGGGAATGTGGCAATGAAGTCCGCTGAAGGCGTGATTCGACTAATGGGTCAAAAAGTGTTCACCATCGAGAAAAAGGGATATTTCAAGCGTTTTTTTGGCCAATTGGCCATAAAACTGTTGCGAAAATGGCGTACACAGCTGGAGCCTGCCCGCTATAATGGCGCCAGTTTTGTAGGGGTGAAAGGCAATGTGATCAAGAGTCACGGCGGGGCCAGCAGCGAGGCATTCTACCGGGCGCTGGTAACGGCCAAGGAGTGCGCCGATGCCAATCTTGCCGCCAGGGTTGATGCAGCTCTGGCGCAATCCGGCGCGCGGAACCCGAATGAAGCAGGGTAGGAAATAGCCTCTGCTGATAATTGCCACTTAGGTTTAAGGATATCTTATGACCAATGCTGCACTTGCATTTGTCTTTCCGGGGCAGGGATCCCAGAAGATTGGGATGCTTTCCGAGATTGCCTTGGAGGCTCCCGAAATCCCGGCCACCTTTGCCGAGGCTTCGGAAGTTTTGGGGTACGACCTCTGGGACCTCTGTCAAAATGGCGAGCAGGAGGATATCAATCTCACCCAGCGCACCCAGCCCCTGCTTTTGACCTCAAGCGTTGCCCTGTATCGTCTCTGGCGCGGGCGCGGTGGCGCTTTGCCGGGCCGTATGGCAGGCCACAGCCTCGGGGAGTGGTCGGCACTGGTCTGTTCCGGTGTTGTGGCTTTTAAAGAGGCGGTGCACCTGGTGCGTGAACGCGGTCGCCTGATGCAGGAGGCTGTACCCTTGGGCAGCGGAAGCATGGCAGCAGTGATTGGTCTGGATGATGAGGCAGTGGAAGTTGCCTGTGCTGGTTCTGCAAAGGGCGAAGTGGTTGCTGCTGTGAATTATAACTCTCCCGGTCAGGTTGTGATTGCCGGCAATAGCGCTGCAGTGGAGAGAGCGATACAGGCCTGCAGGGCGGCGGGTGCCAAGAGGGCCATGTCTCTGCCGGTTAGCGCCCCTTTCCACACCGAGTTGATGCGACCCGCTGCCGAAAAACTTGCGCCCCAGATTGAAGCGGTGCAGTTTGATACACCTGAAATTCCCATTGTGCACAATGTGCATGCACAAGCAGAATCAGATCCGGCGGCAATAAAGGCCCTGATGATCGAGCAAATCTATCACCCTGTACGCTGGACCGCCTGTACGCAAAAAATCATCGCCGATGGTACGGCGCAGTTGATTGAATGCGGGCCCGGCAAGGTGTTGGCTGGACTGGTCAGGCGAATCGATCGCAACATTACCTGCCATGCTGTTGATAATCCATACAGCTTTAATGAAGCCCTGAGATCCACTGCGGCATAGACCGTACAAAAGCTCGGTGCGACTATTCACAAGGACAAAGCCACTATGACGTTACAGATTTCCCTAGCGGGCAAAGTCGCCCTGGTTACCGGAGCCAGCCGGGGTATTGGCGCGGGGACGGCAGATATGTTGGGCGGTCTGGGTGCCACGGTCATTGGTACTGCCACGAGTGCTGCCGGCGCTGAGAAAATCACTCTGCGCTTTGCCGAAAAAGGCTTCAGCGGTGTTGGCATGGTTCTCGATGTCACCAAGTCGGAGAGCATCACACAATTGCACGCTGCCGTGAAAAGTGATTTTGGTGCGCCTACTATCCTGGTCAACAATGCGGGCATCACCCGGGACAACCTGCTGATGCGCATGAAGGATGATGAGTGGGACTCAGTGATTGAAACAAATTTGACCGCCGTATACCGTATGACCAAGGCCTGCTTGCGCGATATGACCAAGGCGCGCTGGGGGCGTATTGTCAATATCAGTTCTGTTGTAGGCAGTATGGGAAATGCGGGCCAGAGTAATTATGCCGCTACCAAGGCCGGCGTGGCAGGATTTGCGCGCTCATTGGCGGCGGAAATCGGCTCTCGCGGTATTACAGTCAATACCGTTGCGCCCGGATTTATTGATACCGATATGACCAAAGTGTTGCCTGAGGCGCAGCGGGCAACACTCCTGGAAAAGATCCCTCTCGGTCGACTTGGCCAGCCCGAAGAGATTGCGTCTGTGGTGGCATTCCTGGCGAGTGACGCCGGTGGTTATATCACCGGTGAGACAATACAGGTCAATGGCGGCATGTACATGACTTGACCAGCATTTGCAATTAATTTTATAACTTATTGATTTCAAAAGTATATGCTTGTTTTCTGAAGGTGGTGAAGGGCCGTGCATTACATCCCCAAAAACTTGGGGTACAATGGCCTCTGAATTATCCAGAAGCTGTGTGAGCCGGTCGTTGTCACCAATGGTTGGATTTGGTGAAATAACAATAGCGACCAAAACAGATTTTTACCCACTAGGAGTTAAATTGAATCATGAGCAGCATTGAAGAGCGCGTTAAAAAGATCGTTGCTGAACAATTGGGCGTGAAGGAAGAAGATGTCAAGCCTGAAGCCTCTTTTGTTGAAGATCTGGGCGCGGACTCGCTCGACACAGTTGAGCTGGTAATGGCTTTGGAAGAGGAATTCGAGACCGAAATCCCCGATGAAGAAGCTGAGAAAATCACTACTGTTCAGCTGGCAATGGATTACATCAAGGACAACCTTGGTTAATTTCTGCTGGGTAGTTTAGGCGCTGGCAGTATCCTTTCGATACTTGGCCAAGCGACTCCGGGAGCCGTTCTATGTGTTACATAGCGCGGCTCTCTTTTTATTCGCACCATGGAATGATGACTGCTGGCCGGGGGTTGTTCTCTCCACTGGGTTGGAATCTACGGCGGCAGCAAGAGCTTCGGGGGAATCAGAGTGTCGCACAGAAGAGTGGTAGTAACCGGAATGGGGGGTGTCAGCCCGCTGGGTAATACCTTGGGAGAGACTTGGTCCGGTATTCTCGCAGGGACCAGTGGTGCAGCTCCGATAGAGACATTTGATGTTTCCGCTTTTTCTACCCGCTTTGCGGCCACAGTGAAAGCGTTTGATCCCACCCCTTATATGCCCGCCAAAGATGCACGCAAAATGGATACCTTTTTGCAATATGGCCTGATTGCGGGTATCCAAGCGGTGGAAGACAGTGGTCTGGAAGTCAATGAGTGCGACGCACCGCGCATGGGTACCTGTATCGGTTCCGGCATGGGGGGCATCCTGGCCATTGAAAACAATGGCATGCTGATTGCTGAAAAAGGGCCGCGCCGGGTGTCCCCCT
Organism: Microbulbifer sp. MI-G; assembly: GCF_030440425.1. Lineage (NCBI taxonomy): Bacteria > Pseudomonadati > Pseudomonadota > Gammaproteobacteria > Cellvibrionales > Microbulbiferaceae > Microbulbifer > Microbulbifer spongiae. Next base: position 2,681,750 of record NZ_CP098023.1, on the reverse strand, counting down.
TCTTTGTGCCGGGCGCCATTATCAATATGGTCGCGGGCAATTTGTCGATTAAGTATGGCCTGAGGGGGCCGAATCTCGCTGTGACCACGGCCTGTACAACAGGTACGCACGCGCTGGGCCTGGGCATGCGCGCAATCCAATATGGCGACGCAGATGTCATGGTATGTGGCGGTGCCGAAATGGTTACAACACCCGTCGGACTCGGTGGATTCTGCGCAGCGAGGGCACTTTCGACCCGCAATGACGATCCGAAATCCGCCAGTCGACCCTGGGACAAAGACCGCGACGGTTTTGTGCTGGGGGAAGGAGCTGCCGTGCTGGTACTGGAGGAGTACGAGCGGGCCAGAGCGCGAGGGGCAACAATTTATGCAGAAGCCGCCGGTTTTGGTATGAGCAGCGATGCCTTCCACATGACCTCTCCCCCCGAGGACGGTGCAGGTGCGGCACTGTCAATGCAAAATGCGCTCAAAGATGCCGGACTCAATGCGGATGCCATTCAGTACATCAACGCTCACGGTACCTCAACGCCATTGGGTGACAGGGCTGAAATTCAGGCGGTGCGCTGTATCTTTGCGGATACAAGCAGTCGGTTGGCAGTGAGTTCCACCAAGTCGATGACGGGTCATTTGCTCGGGGCTGCGGGTGCAATAGAAGCGGCTTTCTCCGTTTTGTCTCTGCGCGACCAGGTAGCACCGCCTACCATCAACCTGCATGACCCGGACGATGTCTGTCGCGGTATGAACCTTGTTCCCCATGAGCCCCAGTCCATGGTGATAGACGCGGTGCTTTCAAACTCCTTTGGTTTTGGTGGCACTAACGGGTCGCTGATCTTCAAGCGAGTCTGATGCACTCGCCCGAACAGGGGGCGGACACGCTCCGCTGGGGGAAGGATGTTCCAGTTACCACAACTCTTCCTGCGGGGGCGGGCTGTGCCCCGGTTGGCCCCCGACAGTGACTATACAGAGGGCATCCTCGAAACCATGCGTTGCCACAGCGGCAGCCTGCCGTTGTGGCCACTGCACCGGGACCGCTTGATCCGCTGCGCCTCTTTGAATCGGGACCTGCTCAATGAAATCGATCGTTGCATCCCACATCTGGCCGCCCGGTATATCCGGGGAGAAGCGGTCGCCCGCTTGCGTATTGGTCTTGTTGGCGGTGACAGATGCTGGGATCTGTCCTTTTTTCCGATGATGTGCTCTCTGGAGGCGGAACTCGGTGTTCACTTGTTTCCTTGCAACACACGCCTGCCAATTTCTGGTTTGATGAATTCGGGCTGCAAATTCCTGTCTCGCAGCCGATATAATGCAGCTAAAGCTGAACTGCCGGCGGGTGAGCGACTGGACGGCCTGATGTTCGATAGCGCTGGCAGGGTAATAGAAAGCCTGCGCTGTAACCTGTTGGCACGTTTCGACGAGACCTGGGTGACCCCGGATCTGCAACGCTGTGGTGTCCGGGGAGTCATGCGTGCATGGCTTTCTGATTGGGTCAGGTGGCAGGAGCGGGATATGGATATTCAACTACTCAGCAGCGCCGATGAGGTAGTGCTGTGTAACAGTGTCCGGGGGGTGCTCCCGGTGGTAGAGGTTATTGGTATCAAGAACTGGTCAATAAGCGCCGGTGCGCGAAGATTGCAGCAGTTGATTGTGGAAGAATTGTGGTGAAGAAAAAGCGACCCAGTGTCCTCGCAAAGCTTTGTAAGGCCACATTTGGTGGGTTCTTCCTGGTGTGTCTGCTGGCGGCGCTATCGCTGTGGATGGCGAATGCCACCTTGACCGCTGCACTGCCGATAGAGGAAAACGGGTGGCAGTTCCAAGTGGAAAAGGGCAGCAGCTTGTCCAGGGCGCTCAGGCACCTTGAGCGCGATGGCATTATCCACTGGCCCCGTCTTGTGCTCGCCTATGCCTATTGGGCGGGCAAGACCGATATCCATCCCGGGGAATACCTGCTGCCCAAAGGCAGCAGCGCTATAGACCTGGTTTCCCGCCTGCACCGCGGTGAGGTGATGCGCTACCGGGTTACTCTTGTGGAGGGCTGGACGTTTCGCCAGGCACTGCAGAAGATCAGGTCGGAGCATAAGATCGTGAAATCTGCAGCGGGCAGCACGGTACATGCTGCAGCCCAAGCGCTCGGCCTGGAAGAAGGCGCGGTCGAGGGCTGGATTTTCCCCGACACTTATGTGTATCGCTCAGGCACCACGGATATCGAGTTGCTGCAGCAGGCCTATGAACGCATGCAGCAGGTGCTGGGCGAAGAATGGCGGGCGAAGGGAGACAAGCTTCCCTACAAATCCCCCTATGAGGCCCTCATCATGGCCTCGCTAATCGAAAAAGAAACCGGTCAGCCTTCCGAGCGCGGCCAAATTGCCGGAGTTTTCGTGCGCCGTTTGAACAGGGGTATGCGGCTGCAGACGGACCCTGCGGTGATCTATGGTTTGGGTGAGGGTTACAACGGAAATCTTACCCGCGCGCATTTGCGCCAGCCGACCCCCTATAATACTTACGTCATCCACGGGCTTCCCCCAACGCCTATAGCCCTGCCTGGGCGCGCGGCCATTCGCGCAGCGCTCAACCCCAAGCCGGGCAAAAGCCTTTACTTTGTAGGCAAGGGTGATGGCTCCCACCACTTTTCAGCAACTCTGACAGAGCATAACCGTGCAGTGCGGGAGTATCAGCTGAAGCGGCGAGCAGATTATCGCTCCAGCCCGGCAGAAGGAAATTAAATGGTGTCGCGCGGAAAATTCATAACTCTGGAGGGGGTGGAAGGCGTTGGCAAGTCCACCAACCTGCAGTTTATTACCCAATGGTTAAACGATCGCAAAATCCCATTTGTGCAGACCCGGGAGCCCGGGGGTACGCCCCTGGCAGAACAGTTGCGCGCATTGTTGCTCACCAGGCGCGAGGAAGTGGTGGACCCGATGGCTGAACTGTTAATGGTATTTGCCGCACGGGCCCAGCACCTGGCCCAAGTGATCGTGCCGGCACTGCAACGTGGTGATTGGGTTGTCTGTGATCGTTTTACGGATGCCACTTATGCGTATCAGGGCGGTGGCCGCCAGCTCGATAGAACACGAATTGAGCAACTGGAGCAGGCTGTGCAGGGCGACTTGCGCCCGGACAAAGTACTGTTGCTGGACCTGGACCCGGAAACTGGTTTGCGGCGCGCTGGCCGAAAGGGGGTGGCAGATCGCTTCGAGAGTGAGCACCTGGCGTTCTTCCATCGAGTGCGCAGCGCTTATCATGCGCGTGCACAGGCCTTCCCGGGGCGGTATGCCATCGTCGATGCCAGTCAACCCCTGGAACAGGTACAGAGAGCGCTGGGGCAGGAACTGGCACACTTGTTGTAGCTGCGTGTTAGGCTCTCCTGAAAAAAAGTGCTGCCTGCGGATGGCGGTTTCCCTTTAATATGAACTTGGCAAATGTCCGTATCTGAAACACTTGAACAGACTTCCATTCCCTCCCCGTTACCCTGGCAGGCTCAGCAGTGGCGGCGCCTCGGGATACAGTGGCGGGCAGGGCGCTGTCCGCACGCACTGTTGCTGACAGGCCAGGTGGGGCTGGGCAAGCGACGCTTTGCCGAGGCTTTTGCTGCCCTGGTACTGTGTGAACAGCCGCGTAACGGACAGGCCTGTGGCGGTTGTCGGGATTGTCGGCTCTGGCAGGCGGGTTCTCATCCGGATTTTCTGCGACTGGAGCCTGAGAAGCCGGGAGGAGCCCTCAAAGTGGAGCAAATTCGCCAACTGGGTAACTTTGTCGCACGTACCAGCGGGCGTGGAGGTGCGCGGCTGGTATGGCTGGCGCCGGCGGAAGCGATGAATATCAATGCGGCCAATGCGCTTTTGAAAAACCTGGAGGAGCCGGCGCCGTCGGTCATCTTCCTGTTGATTACGGGCTCGCCCTCGGGCCTGCTGCCAACTATACGCAGCCGCTGTCAGTCGATTGTCTTTCCGCCGCCATCGGAGGAAATGGCTTTGCAGTGGCTGGAAAACACCGGCTTCGAAAACGCTGTGGCGCGACGATCCCTGGCTCTGTCCGGTGGGGCACCACTTATGGCGGCGGCTCTGGCTGGAACGGAAGCCAGAGCGGAGCGTGAACAGTTTCTGCAGGAGTTGACCGCCCTGGCTCAGGGAAGCGTCAATGCCGTTACTGCGGCCGCCCGCTGGGAGGCACCCCCCGAGCACACGGCGCTGGACCAGCTTTTACAGTTCTGGCAGCAATGGCTTGCGCAGATGGTGCACATGCGCAGCTGTGATTTAAGTGGGGATGCCCAGGTGATGGCCCTGTTGCAAAGACTGCCCGGCACCGGGGAGGAAAGTCTGCGACCGCTGTTTGGATGCTACGACCTCCTTGCTCAGGCGCGCAGAGGATTGATGGGGGGAGCAAATCCCAACCGCCGCCTCCTCCTTGAGGAACTCATGATTCGCTGGGCGAGGCTGTTTTCCTAGAGACCGGCCCCCATCCTGAGTCAGAGAAAATGTGTATTCTGGACAGGACCGGTGGGCTCGGATAAGTTAGTGCGATAGTCAAAAAGTGGGAATGAGCATGAAAGCCATGGGAGGCGGTGCCCGCAGCGGCATTCTTTCGCTGAAGATCCAGGATAAGTCCGTTCTCTATGCGGCCTATATGCCTTTCGTAAAGAATGGGGGTCTGTTTATCAGTACGGAAAAATCCTACAGTCTCGGAGATGAGGTTTTCCTGCTGCTGAGTCTGATGGATGAGCCGGAAAAAATCCCGGTGGCTGGCAAGGTGATCTGGATAACTCCGAGCGGGGCCCAGGGCAACCGCACGCCGGGTATCGGCGTTCAGTTTGGGGACAAGGATAATATTGCCCAGAATAAAATTGAGACTTATCTGGCAGGCACTCTGGAATCGAGCCGGCCCACACATACGTTGTAAATTATCGATGCTCGTAGATTCTCACTGTCATCTGGACAGACTGAAACTCGACAATTTTGCTGGCGATATCAATGCCGTGCTGGAGCTTGCCCGCAAACGCGGGGTTGGCAGGTTCCTGTGTGTAGGGGTCAGCCTGGAAAATGCGGATACGGTAGTGGAGATCGCCTCTCGCCACGAGGATGTTGTCTGTTCCGTTGGAGTGCACCCATTGGATGTGGAATCGGGGTTGGCCGGTGTCGATGCTTTGATAAAAATGGCCGAGCGCCCCAAGGTGGTTGCTTTGGGGGAGACCGGTCTCGATTATTACTACAGTACAGAAAACAAGAAAGTTCAGCAGCAGAGCTTTGCCGCGCACCTGGAGGCAGCTGGCCGCGCGGTGCTGCCGGTGATTGTGCATACCCGCGATGCCCGCGAGGACACCATCAATCTGATTCGCACATACGGCAACCTGGAAACGGCAGGAGTTCTGCACTGTTTTACCGAGAGCTGGGAGATGGCAAAGGCCGCACTAGATCTCAACTACTATATTTCCCTGTCCGGCATTGTCACCTTTAAAAATGCGCAGGAGCTGCGTGATGTAGCGCGCAAGCTGCCCCTGGATCGTCTGCTGGTGGAGACGGATTCCCCTTATCTGGCCCCGGTTCCCTATCGAGGCAAGCCAAATATCCCCGCCTATGTGCGGGAAGTTGCTCAGTTTGTCGCCGACTTGCGAGGGATCCCCTATGAACAACTGGCCGGGATGACCACAGAAAACTTTTTCCGATTATTCTCCCGAGCCGCTTGATTCGGGCAACAGGAAGTACACCAATGATGAAACAGCAGCTGCAGGTCATGCTGACCCTGCAAGACGAGATCAATACCTTGGTCAATGACAACTGGCGCGCGCAAAATTTTGCCTGGTATCGGGCAATATGGGTGGAAAGTGCCGAGCTGCTGGACCATTACGGCTGGAAGTGGTGGAAAAAACAACAGCCGGATATGGAGCAGGTAAAACTGGAGCTGGTGGATATCTGGCATTTCGGACTCAGCCTGGAGTTACAACAGGGTGCCCCCGAGCGGGTGGCGGTGAGCATGCTGCAGGCGCTTGAAAGCGGGCGGCGCGCACCGGGTGATTTTCGCGAGAACCTGGAGACTTTCACCCTGAATACACTGGCCAGCAAGCAGTTTGACCTGGTGGGATTTGCCCAATTGCTCGCCGATACCACTATGTCATTTGCGGAGCTTTATCGGCGCTATGTCGGTAAAAATGTGCTCAATCGCTTCCGCCAGGACAATGGTTACCAGGAGGGTACCTATTTGAAGCACTGGTCTGGCCGTGAAGACAATGAGCACCTGGCCGAGATCGCCAACCAGCTCGATTCTGCTGCTGCCGATTACAGTGATCAGGTTTATCGCGCTCTGCAAACACGTTACCGGGGAGCTGTACGGGCTTAAGCGGTCTTGTGTGGTGTTGGCACAGGTGGAGTGTTCTCGCCCTTAAATTTGAGCCGCTATTTGCGGAGTAAGATGAATTTTACCTGCGAGGCCCTATAATGCGGCCCCTTACCAACCAGGGAGAATTATCGTGAAAGCACCTGTTCGTGTTGCTGTCACCGGCGCTGCCGGCCAGATCAGCTATTCTTTGCTGTTTCGTATCGCTTCCGGCGAGATGCTGGGTAAAGACCAACCGGTTATTCTGCAGTTACTGGAAATTACGCCGGCACTGGAGGCGCTGAAAGGGGTCGCCATGGAACTCGAAGACTGTGCCTTCCCACTGCTTGCGGGTATCGTTCAGTCCGATAATGCCACTATTGCCTTTAAAGACGTCGATTACGCACTGCTGGTCGGTGCACGCCCCCGCGGGCCCGGCATGGAACGCAAGGATCTGCTGGAAGCCAATGCTGCAATATTTTCTGCGCAGGGTAAGGCCCTGAACGATGTTGCTTCGCGCAGCGTAAAAGTTCTGGTGGTTGGCAATCCGGCAAATACCAATGCGCTGATTGCCCAGCGCAACGCCCCGGATCTGGATCCGCGCAATTTCACCGCGATGACCCGCCTGGACCACAATCGCGCGCTGTCTCAGTTGGCCAACAAAACGGGGTCCAGCGTGAATGACATTACCCATCTGACGATCTGGGGCAACCACTCCTCCACCCAGTATCCGGATCTGTACCAGGTTAAAGTTTCCGGCGGTGCGGCTATGGATCTGGTCGCGCAGGACTGGTACGAAAAGGACTTTATTCCCACTGTTCAGCAGCGCGGTGCGGCAATTATCAAGGCCCGAGGTGCCTCCTCCGCGGCATCTGCTGCCAATGCGGCGATCGACCACATGCGCGATTGGGCCCTGGGTACTGCTGAAGGCGACTGGACCAGCATGGCAGTGTACAGTGATGGTTCCTATGGTATTCAGAAAGGCCTGATTTATTCTTTTCCCTGTACCTGCGCAGATGGTCACTGGAAAATTGTTCAAGGTGTTGAAAACAACGCTTTCTCCCGTGAAAAGATGGCAGCCACCGAACAGGAGCTGGTGGAAGAGCGCGATGCAGTAGCGCACCTGCTGCCATAATCCGCCCGATCGACCGGTCATTGCGCCTGGTCACTCGCCAAGAAACCCGCCCGGTCCAGCGGGTTTTTGGCAGTGTCTGCTCTGGACCCGCACTTGGGGGGACTTGAGGGGCTGTTTCGCCAATGTGGGCTTCTGGCAGCGACACTACACTGAGGGTAAGTACTTGCCGGGACCGTCTGCCATGGTTACTGAAGTCGGCCGTTACTCCCCCCGCTGCGCCTGTATCCTTCTTCAACCAAACCAGTCCCTGTCTGTTTCTGCAAATCTGTGGGTGTTCTTCTCCCTGGTCGCTGTTTCCCTCGGTATCAGCCTGGCCTTCGCCTTTGCCGGTGCCTGGATGATCCTGCCGTTTGCGGGTTTGGAAATGCTGTTACTGGCGGTGTTGTTTGCCTATGTGTGTCTGGAGGGCACCCGTCGCGAAGTGATTCGTATCGATGACAAGCAGGTCGTGTTCGATTGTTGCAGGGGGTTTCGCGGACAGAGCATTTACCATCGGGAGTTCACCAGGGACAGCCTGGTGGTTCTGGTGCGTATGGGTAGCGGGACTGCAGAACCGGCCTCGGTGAGCTTTAGCGGCCCTGAGGGGTGTCTGGAAGTGGGGGAATTCTTGACCGATGCGGAAAAGGCGGAGTTGGTTGAGCGATTGGGACATGTGGGTATCTGCGCGCGTAAAGAGAGGGCGTTTCAACTGCACCAGTTTTGATTTTTGTACCGAACTGGCGTTTCTATAACTTCTTTTCGTTATAATCCCCGCATCCTACACTCCAGCTCCCCGGGGGACTTCCTATGGCTTTTCCCAAAATTGGCAATTTGGCACCGGCTTTTACCTTGACCAACCAGAATGGTGAGAAAGTCTCGCTAAAGGATTTTCGTGGCAAAAAGCATCTGGTGCTCTACTTCTACCCAAAAGCGCTGACGCCGGGTTGCACCACTCAGGCCTGCGGTATCAGAGATAGTGCCGAGGCGTTCGAGCAACGCAACACCGTAGTGCTGGGGGTCAGCCCAGATAGCACAGGCAAGTTACAGCGGTTTATTGAGAAGCACGGGCTCAACTTTGATCTCTTATCCGATGAAGAGCATAAAATCGCCGAAAAATATGGCTGTTGGGGCCTGAAAAAGTTTATGGGCCGGGAGTATATGGGCCTGATACGGACCACTTATATCATCGACAAAAGCGGACGTCTCCGACATATCATTGACCGGGTGAAAACCAAGACCCACGATACCGAAGTACTCAACTGGATCGATGAACATCTTAACTGACTGCCGGACAGAGTGGATTTCGGTAGTGTATCGATTGACTGTTCCCTAGGTCCCGCTTTTCCCGCCCTTTGAGCCCTGGCTCGGGGGCTGGGTATTGTGCCTGCCGCAAAAGAAGATAAAAAAAAGCGCTGTCGCCCCTTGCTTTCTCAAATCTTGGTCTATACTGGCTGTTGTAAAGGAAAGGTGCGCCGGCAAGAGAGTGTTTCTCTATGGGGTATTGCCGGGGCGGTTAGTTTAAAAATTGTACATCTCTGTGAAGGATTCGATGTCAGCTTTCGATGCATCCCGCATCAAGAGGTAGCCCGAAAAAGGTTTGGTATGCAGGTGCGGGCAATGGTCACCGGGATTCGCTGGAAGCGGACATAGAAAAATAACTGCGGCTCACGGAACTCAAAAGGAGCAGCTCGATGAACCAAACTCAGCCCGACCAGACTTCGCTATCTGAAGACAAATCCCTTCAGCAGGCCAGATTATCCGGAGATCCGAATATTCTCGACCAGCTCCTGGCCCCCCCGGAGGCAACCAGCTTTGGCATTGCCGCCCGGGTGATTGATGTGCTGGAACAGCGCATTGGCAAGGCCTCTCTCGCGATTCGCCCGGTCGCTTCCGATTTAAGCATGTCTACCCGCACTTTACAGCGCCGTCTGCAGGAGCACAGCTTGAGCTTTGCCTCGCTGCGCGATCATGTGCGATTCCGCCATGCAGTGCATTTTCTTAAGGATACCGCGCTCAGTGTCGACGGTATCTCTAGAATTCTCGATTTCTCGGACAGAACCAGTTTCACCAGTGCCTTCAAGCGCTGGACCGGTATGTCGCCAACGGGCTACCGGCGTCAGGTCCGTCAGCGCTTTTGAGCACAAATGGGATTGACCGGTCCATCCCGGGTCGGTCCGATCCGTTGCCTCGGCGAGGTAAACCCGTTAGAGTTAGCGACAATTTTATAGGCTGACTCTTTGAGGATTTGCATGAGCTTTTTTATCCCTTCCGCTATGGCACAGCAAACCGGGCCGGCACCCCAGAGTAATTCAATGATTACCCTGCTGATGTTTGCGGGGCTGTTCGCGTTTATGTGGTTTTTTATTATCCGCCCCCAGCGCAAGCGCCAGAAAGAACATCAGGCATTGGTGGGTGCTCTGAAAAAAGGCGATGAAGTGGTCATGAGCAGTGGTATGTTGGGCCGGGTCGACAAAGTCGATGACGATTACATTGTTTTGGAGGTAGCGGACAATATGTCCCTGAAATTCCAGAAAGTGGCAGTGCACGCTGTATTGCCTAAAGGTACCATCAAAAAAATCTGATACGTTATGCGATGTGCGCTTTGAGCTGTTTGGCAAAGAAAGCCTGGTAGTCGCCGGGCTTTTTTATTGTGTCTGATTCGATTATGCAGTGAATCCCCCTGCTCGCTGTTTGATAAGGCACTCGCTATTAGGGGGAGCCGGTGCATAAAAATCTGTTGCAAAAGCCTGATAACAGACCCTGTCAGTAAGAAAAATAGCAATGTGGGGTTCGGTTCGACGCCTTGTGAAAGGGGAGAACGGTTTCTATTCCCTGGTCGATGGTTCTCACAGATCGTCTTCAATCGGGTGTTTTTGGTCAGTGGAACTATCCTGGCTAATCTGCTGCAGGAAGTGACTGAGGCAATGAGGGAAATTGGTCAGGCTGACTCAGTGGGCAAGCCATGGTATCAGCTGTTCCACTCGCACTGGCCTTGGTAATACCGACCCTGGAGAGACTAGCCAGAGTGGCTGAGAGATTCCCATTCGGTCACCGTCGCCATTGATCCAATGAACCGGGATGGAACCGCCGTGCGCAAAAGCCTGCCTATCGAGTTGCCCGCCCGTCTGCGGCTGGCCAATCTGCCGACACCGTTACAGCCCCTGAGTCGAATCAGCGAGCGCTTTTCCTACCCCTGTGGTGGGCCGCGAATCTGGGTGAAACGGGATGACCTGACTGAATCCGGGATGTCGGGCAATAAGCTTCGCAAACTCGAGTTTGTCACCGCTGCTGCCACTGGGCAGGGCTGTGATACGTTAATCACCTGCGGAGGAATACAATCCAACCACTGTCGCACCACAGCGCTTGTAGGGGCTCGGCTCGGTTTGCAGGTACAGTTGTTACTGCGTGGGGGAACCAGTGAGGAGATGGATGGCAATTTCCTGCTGGATCACCTCGCTGACGCAAGCGTGGCAGTGTATCTGGCAAGAGAATACAAAGAGGCGTTGTCCGGGCTTTTTCAATACTGGGCTGAGGATTATCGGTCCCGAGGCCATCGGCCTTTCTGTATTCCCACAGGTGCCAGCGACGGTCTTGGTATCTGGGGCTATATCGAAGCCTCCCGGGAGTTGATGACTGACTGCCTGGCCTATGGTTTCGAACCTGAGCATATTGTGTGCGCTACCGGAAGCGGGGGGACCCAGGCTGGTCTGACACTGGGTTGCCACCTTCTGGAGACCGGGTGCAAAGTCACTGGCTATGCTGTTTGTGACAATGCGGCCTATTTTCAGGCCAAGGTCAGGGAGGATATTCGCCATTGGTGTGCATTGGTGGGAGAAAAAATTGAAACCGATGCACTTGCGGTTTGTGTCAATGCGGATTACATCGGGCCGGGTTATGCCCAAGCAGAGCGACCGGTTTATCAAACCATCGCTGAAGTGGCAAGCCTCGAAGGACTGTTATTGGACCCGGTCTATACCGGCAAGGCCTTTCACGGGCTCTTGCAGGACTTGAACATGGGGAAATATGCTGGGGCTAAGAATCTGGTTTTTGTCCATACGGGGGGGCAGTTTGCCCTGTTTCCCTACCGACAGCACTTTTCATTTCTGGGGGATTGACCGGCATTACTGTTCTAGCGCCCTGGAAGCTGCTAACCTGCGCAACGCATTACAGCTTTGTCTGTATATAAAATAATCAGAACTAAGTCAGAACCGTGGGGGTTAGCTTGGAGTCCTTCAATCAACTAATGCTGTCACTGGACGGCTTTCTCGGTTCAGCGCCCTGGTTTCCCTGGGTGTTGCTGGGAGTCGGTTTCTTTTTCACTATCTATCTGGGGTTCCCGCAGATTCGTTACTTCGGGCACGCGATCAAAGTCGTACAGGGCAAGTACGACAAGCCCGGCGATCCCGGTGATGCCTCGCACTTTCAAGCCCTTGCGACCGCGCTTTCCGGTACTGTCGGTACCGGTAATATCGGTGGTGTGGGCCTCGCTATCTTCCTGGGAGGACCGGCTGCGCTATTCTGGATGTGGATGACCGCTTTCCTTGGCATGACAACCAAGTTTGTTGAGGTGACGTTGTCCCATAAATACCGTATCAAAGCCGCGGACGGCTACTTTGCCGGTGGCCCCATGTTCTATATGGAGCGCCGCCTCAATATGAAGTGGCTGGCTGTTCTGTTTGCCATTGCCACGGTGATCTGTTCATTTGGTACCGGGAGTCTTCCCCAGGTCAACAATATCGCCCAGGCCATGCACGATTCCTTTGGTATCAGCAAAGGGTTGACCGGTGGAGTGCTCGCTATCTTGCTGGGAATGGTGATCATTGGGGGTATCAAGCGGATTGCCAAGGTGACTTCCACCATCGTTCCCACCATGGCTTTCATTTATGTGATCGGTGCCCTTGGTGTTATTTTATATAACTATGAAAATATTATTCCTTCCTTTGGGGCCGTTTTCCGCGATGCTTTTTCCGGTAGTGCTGCGGTAGGCGGTTTTCTGGGTGCCAGCTTTGCCTACGCCTTTAATCGCGGGGTAAACCGGGGCCTCTTCTCCAATGAGGCGGGGCAGGGCTCAGCCCCGATTGCGCACGCCGCAGCGCGTGCCGATGAACCAGTTTCTGAGGGTATGGTTTCCCTGCTGGAACCGTTTATCGATACGATCATTATCTGTACTCTGACCGGCCTTGTGATTCTCTCCTCCGGGGTTTGGACAGAAAAGCATGAGAACCTGTTTGAAGGGGCGGACACCTATGTTGTGGAAGGCCGTTTTGATGAGAACAATGCTGAGGATGTGAAACAGCTGTTTAATTACCTGAGTGGCCAGCCAAGTACGGTAAAAACCTATAATGGCTCTGTAGTAGTGGACGACGGTCTTGTGCAGAATGCTCGGGATTTTACCCTGATTCATGCGCGTTCTATTGCCGAGGATCTGGATTTTCGCGTTGGCGATGACAGCTTCACGGGTGTTCTCACTGTGGTGGATGGCAAATTCGCCAATGCGGATGTCGATATCTGGGGTAAATCCCTGGTGCACTCGGTGGCATTGACCAACAAGGCTTTCCAGCGCGGTTTCTTTGGGGAATATGGTGGGCTGATTGTTACCATAGGCATTCTGCTGTTTGCCTTCTCCACAGCTATTGCCTGGTCTTATTACGGCGATCGCTCGATGATCTACCTGTTCGGGCCCAAAGCGGTGATGCCTTACAGAATTGTATATGTGGTTGCCTTTTTCTGGGCGGCAATCGAGGACACAACCATCATTTGGAACCTGTCTGCTGTGGCGATTGTGATCATGACCCTGCCCAACCTGTTTGGTATTACGGTGTTGGCAAAAGAAATGAAGGATACGGTAAAGGAATATTGGAAAGATCCCAGCCAAAAGAAACTGGCTGATTCCGAAGTGCTTGCTCGAAAGTGAAAAGGGCGGCCAAGGGGCCGCCTTTCTTGTTGGCACTGATCGGCTTGCGTTCCCCAGTCTCGCGCCAATGCGGGGATAGCCACAAGATACCTCGTTAATTGGCCTGGGCCCGTCACCGATACAGTGGTCGGTGCACGGGTTTATTCCGCCTGAGCGCTCAAGGTCACGTCTGAGTAGGAGGAATAGCCCCGGATACTGATATGCCAGGTACCTGCCTGAGGATTGTCAATACTGCAGCTTTCATCATTGCCCCATTTGTAGGGACGGCAATCCCAGGTGTCACGGGTGGGAGTGGATCCATAGCGTACGTAGAGGTCACTGTCGCCACTGCCGCCGGACATTGCCGCGGTAAGAGCGGACATGCCACTGGCCACATCCAGGGTGAAGTGCTGCCAGCTGCGTTGGGAGCCGGACAGGTCGGTTTCCTCCCAGCCGCTTGCGCCGCTGCCGGCATAGTTGCCTACCAGGCTGACGCCGGAGAAGGAGGTGTAAGCGCGGACCATCACATAGTAGGTGCCTTCCTGAACGTTGGAAACAGTACAGGTTTCATTGTTGCCACTGGTATAGGGGCGGCAATCGTAGGTGGATGTCGTGGGGGCGGCACCGAAGCGGACATACAGGTCGGCATCACCCGTTCCGCCTGACATGGCAAAGCTCAGGTCGGTCGAACCTGCCGGGACTTCCAGGGTATAGTGGATTTCCTGGCCGGTGTTGCCCGACAAATCCTCTTCGGGGACACCGTTTTCCAGCTCACCACCGGTCGGGGGCTCGGTGCCACCGCAGTTGCTGGTGGATACACCCACTGTGTCGAAAGCCGCCGTGACCGCCGATACGTCATACCCGAGGTCTTCGGTTGCCGAGACCACACCACAGGCGCCATCAACGAAATTTGAATCTTGGCTCCAGTACATCTGGTTGGCAAGCACAAAAGTGTCAAAGGCGGTACGGGTGGTCCAGCCGTTGGTATTGGAAATCAGGTAGAAGGCACGGTTAAAGACACCGGAGCTGAAGTGGACATCCATCCCATCGACGTAGTCACTGGCGTGACCAATAGAGCGGCCATCACGGGTCGGATCTTCAAAGTAGCGCAGTGCGCCACTGGATTTGAAGATCTCAGCACCAACCAGCCAGTCGTTGCTGCCACGCATATAAAATTCAGCGGCTTCACCGGCGATATCTGAAAACGCCTCGTTGATTCCGCCGGACTGGCCACTGTAGCGGAGGTTGGAATTTTGCTGGGTGAAACCGTGGCTCACTTCGTGGGCGGAAACATCCAGGCTGACCAGCGGATAGAAGATATTGCGGCCATCGCCGAAGGTCATTTGACTGCCGTCCCAGAAGGCGTTTTCAAAGCTGTTGCCATAATGCACCCGCATCCGCAGCTTCTGGGTTAGCGGAGAGGTGTTGTACCAGTCACTGTAAAGGTCGAAAACCACGCTGCCAAAGAAATGGGCATCATTTAGTGGTGAAAATGCGCCATTAATTTGTTTGTAGTCATTGTAAGGGCAGGTGAACTGATGGATGGTGCCACCACTGGTCCTGTGATTCATGTCCACCGTTTCCACATTGGGATTATCCATGCGGCAGTTGCTGTCCACTACCATGGGCGGGAAGTCAGTACCATACTCGTAGCGGCCGGTTTTCTGGTTGCCGCCGGGGCCGGTGGCATCCTGATACTGCTGGAAGTTCAGGCCGTCCCAGTGCTGGATGACTTCGCCGGTCATTGCGTCAATAAAGTAGAAGGGGCGGGTGGGCTTATCGCCGTACTCCACCCAGTTGACCAGATAAGCCAGGCGGGCCTCGTCCTTTTCATTGATATAGATATAGAGTTCTTTCTTGGGGTTGTTGGCTTCCAGTTTGAGCGCGGGCAGGGAAAGTGCGCGTTCGACCGACCCCTGCTGGCTGCGCATGGTGATCTGGTGATTCATTGCGCGTTCGAGCGCATTGTTGCCATCAATAGAAGCGCGAACATTGGGTACTTCCAGCTCCAGACCAGTGAGCACATTGCCGTGCACCTCGGTGATCAGTCCCTGGCCAGAGCTGGTTACTGTTTGGCCCCAAATGGGAATCCCCTTGTGGGTCTGTTGATAGCGGGCGATAGTTCTGCCATTGCTCAATGTGCGTTCACGCACTTTTTTGAGCCCGATATCCGACCCGGCAATGGCGGTTAATGCCTGGGGCGAGAGCATATCCACTGTGGCGGGGATGCGCTCGGCGGCCTGGGCACTAATAGCCATGGCTAAAGTGCAGGTAACTCCTACTAGATGCTTCATTGCTAGCTTTCCCTTTAATTACTTTTTTATACGAAACCGGATACCCGGTACCGGAAATCCTCCCTTGTGGGGAAGTGTGGAAAACCTGGCGGGTACTGGCCGGTCTTTGTGTTTGGTAAGACGTCAGAAGGTGACCGGGCGTCAAGGGGGTAGGGCCGCATTTGCGGTATTGACGCACGCTTTCTCAAACCGGGTACCCGATATTGTCGGGTACTGAAAGAGTACTCTGCATACACATGCTGGCAATAAAAAAATCATGGAAAATTCATTTATTTTAAATGTTTTCGATAGTTTTGCCCAGGTAGTCACAAATCAGAAGTTAATATCCTGCCGGATAATTTTTTTGGTGGATGGGAAGTAAACATCGTATAAACGGTACGCCAGTTAATTAATTATTTGCAGAAAAGTTCGAGATTATTCTTTAGGGATGTTTACACGTTTAGAAGGAGAAATTCCCTCTCCCAGGAACTGATAACTCTATTGAATTCTTCATATTCATCGCGTTTTATGGCACTCCATGCTTTTACGAACTTGCTGCCAAATATTTCAGCAGCCTCACTGCATTCCAATAAGAGGCTGAGCGCATGCTCCTGTGTGCGGGGCAGAGTAATGGGCTCTTTTGAGCAGTCGCCCTGATACGGTGCACTCGGTGCCACTTCATTGATCATGCCCAGATAGCCGCAGGCAAGGGAGGCAGCAATTGCCAGGTAGGGATTACAGTCGGCACCGGGGAAGCGGTTTTCCAGCCTTTTTCCTGCTGGCGTGCTATCGGGCACTCGAAGTCCTGTAGTGCGGTTATCGTATCCCCAGTGTAAACTGATTGGCGCTGCCATTTCCGGGATAAAACGCCGGTAGGAATTTACGTTAGGGGCAAAGAAGCTGATAAATCCGGGGGTGTATTTTTGCATGCCGCCAATAAAATTCAGAAAATTATCATTTTCTTTTCCGTGATTATCAACAAAAATATTCTCCCCGGTTTTCACACTGACAACACTTTGGTGGAGGTGTAGCGCACTACCGGGTTCATCCTGCATGGGTTTTGCCATAAAGGTTGCATAAATACCGTGGCGCAGAGCGGTCTCGCGCACGGTGCGCTTAAAAGTAAAAACCTGGTCGGCAATTGTTAAAGGGTCGCCATGGAGGAAGTTGATTTCCATCTGTGCGGTGCCCGATTCGTGTATCAGCGTGTCTACATCCAAGCCCTGTGCTTCACAGAAATCGTACATATCTTCAATGATGGGTTCATATTCATTCGCTGCATCAATGCTATAGGGCTGCCGGTTTTTTTCCGTGCGTCCTGAACGGCCAACGGGGGCGGAAAGCTTTTCATCGGGATTCAGATTGCGCTTGATGAGATAAAATTCCACTTCCGGTGCCACGACCGGTCTCCAACCCTTTGATAGATATTTTTCTATAATAAATTTGAGAATATTGCGTGTGCTGATGGGATGCGGCTGGCCATCCCGTGTGTAGCAGTCATGGACAATCTGTGCAGTGGGGTCATTGGCCCAGGGGTTGAGGCGAACGGAATTGGGATCGGGCACCAGCAGCATATCGGTATCCGCCGGATCCACCAGTGTATTGTGCTCATCCACAAAGCCACCGGTGACGGTTTGCACCAGAATACTTTCCGGTAAGCGGCTGTCCTGGGTCAGGAACTTGTCTGTGGGGGTGAATTTTCCTCTGGCATTGCCCGACATATCCGGCACCAGACATTCCACTTCGGCAATTTTGTGCTCTGCGAGCCAGTGCTTGATTTTGTCCATGGAGCCCCTTTGGGCAAATGCTCCTGCCAGTAGTATTGCTTTAGTATACTTTGGGACTGCAGTCTGGGGGTGCTGCCTTGCGGATTGCCCCAGCGTAGATACCGCGGCGGTTGTCGTCAGCAGTATAGGGTGACATGGGGATTTTGATGAGCATAAAAATACGCCTCGCTATTCAATATGGTCTGGTTATTGATTCGACTTTGGCATGGAGTAACGCGTTGGTGTACTTGAAGGATCGCCAGTAAATGAAAAAGTTACAGGGCCACGCAGATTCCTACTACGCAGCAAGTGCAACTGCTGCAACGTCTTTTCCCCGGTTGACCGGCCCTGTTTCTGTGGATGTCTGTGTGGTTGGCGCCGGGTACACAGGGCTTTCCACTGCATTACATCTGGCAGAGCGGGGCTACAAGGTGGCAGTTGTGGAGGCGGAGCGGGTTGGCTGGGGCGCATCGGGTCGCAATGGCGGCCATGTTGGGGTGGGCCAGCGCCGCAGTCAGGCCGACCTGGAGAACATGCTCGGCAAGGATACGGCACACACAATGTGGCAGTTCAGTGTCGAGGCGGTACAGCTTGTTGAACACCTGATCGAAAAACACACTATTCAGTGTGACCTGAAGCGCGGTATTATGCGCCTGGCAGCCAAGTCCAGCCATGACAGTGATCTGCGCAGAGAAGTGCAACTGTTGCAGGAGCGTTACGGCTACAGCCGTATCCGCTATGTGGATAGGGGAGAAGTTCGCGATCTTGTTGGCTCCAAGCGCTATCTGGGCGGGCAGCTGGATCGTGGCTCTCTGCATCTACACCCCTTGAGTTACGCTCTGGGGCTGGCATCGGCCTGTGCCGCTTCCGGTGTTGACCTCTATGAGCACAGCCGGGCGTTGTGTTATCGAGGCGGGAGCTCCTGTACAGTTGAAACGGTAAGCGGGCAGGTTAAAGCGCGCAATATTGTGCTGGCCTGCAATGGGTATCTCGGGAAACTTGAGCCGCGCCTGGCTGGCAGGATAATGCCGATTAATAATTTTGTGCTTGCCACTGAGCCACTATCGATATCGCTGGGCAAAGAGTTGATCGCCAATGATTACGCTGTGCAGGATACCCTCTTTGTGATCAATTACTGGAAGCTTTCCGGCGATAATCGCCTGATTTTTGGCGGGGGGGAAAACTACACGACCAGATTTCCCAAGGATATACCTGGCTTTGTGCGCAAGTATATGCTGCGCGTCTATCCCCAGTTAGCCAATATACGGATTGACTACGGTTGGGGAGGCACCCTTGCCATCACTCTGAATCGCCTGCCAAATTTAGGCAGGTTAGAGCCGAATGTGTATTACAGTCAGGGCTATTCAGGCCACGGTGTCCCCACAGCGACTTTTGCCGGAAAACTGCTTGCGGAAGTGATCGCCGGTACAGAAGAGCACTTTGATATCCTGGCGCAGTTACCTGCGCACCGTTTTCCGGGGGGAACGCTGCTGCGCTGGCCCTGCCTGGTGCTGGGAATGCTCTATCACAGCCTGCTGGATCGATTCGGTCGTTAAGCCGTTTATCTCTAATCTGAGGCCGGTGGCTGTAACCACTTTGTGGCACATTGGCCAGTGACACGGCCTCTAACAATCCTGGGTGCGGTCATAGCGACACCGACGTTTGATCGGCAATCAGTGCAAAAAAGTCTTGGATGACACAGTCCGATAGAATCGCCCCAAGGCAGAATTTTCGGTGAAGCTGGTTTCGCTTGCCGATTTCCCCGGTGTGCCTGTGGAATCGCCCTTACATTGAGATGGTAGGGCGGATTGGTGATAAAGTACCCTGAGTCATTACCGGAGGGTCAATCTTGTCCAACATCAGGGGACAAACGCGCAATTGTCAGCATATATCCATGTGTGGGCCTAGGTGGGTCCGCGTGTGTGGAGCACTCCGGCAGAATTACTCTACTACCAGGCGGCTTTTGGCCCGTGGTCAACCCAATGTCTGTGCCAGGGGCAGGCCGTGGCTTGTCAGGTTGGTGAAGCCACAGTTGACGTGGCACCTCATGGGTTGCGGGCGGTCGCCAGTGGCAGTAACGGCGTGCTACTGGTACGGAGTGCCATCTGTTGCGAGGGTCCGCTGATGAGCACCCTGCCGGATAAGCTGGTTATTGCAATTTCTTCCCGGGCATTGTTTAACCTGAACGACAGTCACCGCGTGTTTGAAGAACAGGGGTTGTATGCGTTTTCCAGGTATCAGGTTGAGCGTGAGAATGACATTCTGGACAAGGGTGACGCTTTTCCGCTGGTAGAGAAATTCCTCAAGATCAATAAGTTGCTGGGAGGCGAACCCCGTGTGGAGGTGATTCTGCTTTCCCGCAACAGTGCCGATACCGGCCTGCGTATTTTTAACTCCATTGAGCACTATGGACTGGATATAACCCGCGCAGCCTTTTGCAATGGCGAGAGTCCCTATCGCTATATTGGCCCTTTCGGCTGTGATTTGTTCCTGTCCACGGATGGGCTGGATGTCAGGCGTGCCCTGGAGCAGGGTGTGGCGGCGGCCACCCTGGTGGCGGGTGGCGGCCATGAGCAGCAGGAAGACGTGTTACGCTTTGCCTTTGACGGTGATGCAGTCATTTTTTCTGACGAGGCGGAGCAGGTTTACAAACGCGACGGGCTTGCCGCTTTCACCGAGGTGGAGCGCGCTTCGGCGCAGAAACCGCTGGGCGGTGGCCCCTTCAAGGGTTTTCTGGAGGCTTTGCAGAAATTGCAGGCGGAGTTCGAGCCGGATGCCTGCCCTATCCGCACCGCGCTTGTCACGGCGAGGTCAGCACCGGCGCACGAGCGGGTAATCCGTACACTGCGTGCCTGGGATATACGTGTGGATGAGTCCGTCTTTCTCGGAGGGCTGCCCAAGGGAGCGTTTCTGCGTGCTTTTGGTGCCGATGTCTTTTTTGACGACCAACTCGACCACTGTGCGTCAGCCGCTGAGCATGTAGCTACTGGCCATGTTCCCCACGGTATTGCCAATATTGAATCATAACCGCAACAGCCGCGCAGAATGGGACGGGTTTCCCAAATCTGATTGACACCCGCCCCTCTAAACTGGATATTCGTCCGTCAGTTGGTCTGGGTTAGCATTCACTGCTATTCTTTTTGCGCATAATTTTTGATGTTCTTTATAACAAACAATTTATCTGTCAGCGTGGCGCTCGCCTTGGGGCGGGGTGATTGATCACTCAGGGAGGACCTATGAAGCTGCAGCAGTTGCGATATATCTGGGAAGTGGCGCATCATGATCTCAATGTTTCTGCTACAGCGCAGAGCCTCTACACATCCCAGCCGGGAATCAGTAAGCAGATCCGCTTACTGGAGGATGAGCTTGGCGTAGAAATATTTGCCCGCAGTGGCAAGCACCTCACGCGGGTTACACCCGCCGGTGAAGCCATCCTTAAGACTGCCGGCGAGATTATGCGTAAAGTGGAGAATATCAAACAGGTTGCCCAGGAATTCAACAACGACAAAAAAGGCAACCTTGCGGTTGCCACCACGCACACCCAGGCCCGTTACGCACTGCCACCGGTGATCAAGTTGTTTATCTCCCGTTATCCGGATGTGTCACTGCATATGCACCAGGGTACGCCGATGCAAATCTCAGAGATGGCAGCGGACGGCACGGCGGATTTTGCTATTGCTACCGAAGCGCTGGAATTGTTCAGTGACCTGGTCATGATGCCAGTATACCGCTGGAATCGCTGTGTGCTTGTGCCCAAAGGGCACCCCCTGTGTCAGGTTGACCAGTTGGAACTGGAAGACGTTGCCAAATACCCTATTGTGACCTATGTCTTTGGCTTTACCGGCCGCTCCAAATTGGATGAGGCCTTTATGGAAAAGGGGCTGTCTCCGAAAGTGGTTTTCACTGCCGCAGATGCGGATGTCATTAAGACCTATGTGCGTCTTGGACTGGGTATAGGTATTGTGGCGGATATGGCCGTGGATGGTGAGGATGAAGATTTGGTGGCGTTGGATGCCAGCAGGCTTTTCGAACCCAGTGTGACGAAAATCGGTTTTCGCAAGGGGATTTTCCTGCGCGGCTTTATGTTTGATTTTATTCAGCAGTTTGCCCCGCACCTCACCCGTGACCTGGTAGAGCAGGCTGCCCACGCCGCTTCCCGCGCAGAGGTAGATGCCCTCTTCTCGAATCTGGAACTGCCGGTCTATTGAGTGGGGGCGCTATCGGGAGTGAGAAGCGGGGGTGAGCAGGGCTAGAGCCGACCCGCTGGCTGCAAAACCTCTTTGGCAAACTTGGCGTAAATGGTGTAGATTTCCGCCTCTTGACCTTCCCGCTCAACGATAAAGAAAGGGGCGCGCTCAACCTTGTACTGGCGGGCGATTGTAATACCGGCGCTCTGGGGATCGCGCACATCCGCGATCAGCGTCCGGTCAATCAGGCTGAGGTGTCCTTTTGCTTCCAGCCGCTCCTGTACGTCGCGACATTTGCCGCAGAGGGAGCCATCGGCGAGCACTTTTTTAACCAGCGTGATCTTCACGGTAGGTTCCTAGATTCGAATGTTAGGGCACAGACCACTTCTGGCATTGAAATTATCAGCATCTTTAATAACTATGAAATATCAATCTTTGATACTTCTATAACCAAACGCTGTATAAGCACCCCAAAACAGCAGATTGCCCAAGATGTAAGGCAAACTTCGGTCGAGGTGTGGATCCACTGTATTAGCAGAGAAACTGCTCAGTGGTCTCCAGCAGCAGGTTGACCTTGGCAAGGCATTCCCGGTGCTCGGCTGCCGGCTCGGAATCTGCAACAATACCACCGCCTGCTGCACATGTTATACGGCCCTTGCTGGCAGTAAAGGTGCGGATGGCAATGTTGGTGTCGGCACGGCCACAGCTGCTGATATAGCCGATACTGCCGCAATAGACCCCCCTTGGGCTTGACTCCAGTTCGCGAATCACCTCCATGGAGCGTCGCTTTGGTGCCCCGGTTATGGAACCACCGGGAAAACAGGCGGCTAACAGCTCGCTGTAGGCGGTGTCTTCGGGCATTTCTCCGGTAACAATACTGACCAAGTGATGCACATTGGCGAAGCTGGCCAGTTGAAACAGTTCGGGCACGCGTACACTGCCACTGCGACACCGCTTGCTGAAATCGTTGCGCAGCAAATCCACAATCATCAGGTTCTCAGCGCGGTCCTTCGGACTTTTCTGCAGGGCTGAGGCCGCCTGTTGGTCCCCGGGTGCATCGGCCGCCCTGGCGGCAGTGCCTTTGATGGGCTCACTGCGCAGGCTGCAGCCATCGGCGCGAATAAACCGCTCCGGTGACATACTCAGCAGACTGCCTTGGGGCAGCGCCATATAGGCTGAAAAAGGCCCTGCAGCCCGCTTGCGCAGGGCAAGGTAGGCGCTGAAGAGGTCGCCCTCGTAGGGGGCGCAAAAGCGTTGGGTAAAATTCGCCTGATACACGTCGCCGGCAGCGATGTACCCTAGAATCCGTTCAATACGCGCGCGGTAACCCTCGGCACTCAGCTCGTGCTCGAAGGGGGCCAACAGGCGGAATTCGCCCGGCATGGGGGACGTCTGCCACTGTATGGATTTAAACCGGCCGATCAACTCTCGCACTTGTCGGGCCGGGCAGGCGGGGTGAAAGATCAGATGACTGCTGCCCAACTGGTGATCCGCGATAAAAGCCCAACTGTAAAGCCCGAAAAAGCCTGCGGGCAGGTCGGTTGGGCGGAGGTCTGCCGGCAGGTAATTGCCCTCTACCCCCAGCTCATAGCCGGCGTAGCCAATGGCACCGCCACAAAAGGGCAATTGCGAGTTTCTGTCCTGTGGGCAGAGTTCGCGTATCAGGTCATCCACCTGGGTAAACGGTCCTGGACTGTCGGCACCTAGAACCAGGGTATTCAGTGGGTCTGCACTGACAATATCATAGCGGCCGCCACTGCACAGTGGCCGGCCACTGTCGAGCCAGACAGGTACCGGTAGGTCGGCCACTGCGGTGAAAGCGGCTGCTGAGTTAAGCGAATAGGGCAGAGAGACAATTTTCATTTTACAACACGGCCATCCGTAAGACGGCGCACACTACACAGTTTGCGGCAGCTAGAAAAGGCCGGGGGGCACTTTAGTCAATTCTTCGCTCGATGCCGGCCTGGGACATGAGACGGGTGGCAAGCTCTTCCACCGAGAGTTGTGTGGCATCGAGGAAGGGTACCTGGGCCCGCCTCAACATCTGTTCAACCTGGCGCACCTCAAAATCACACTGCTCCTTAGAAGCGTAGCGGCTGTTGGCGCGTCTTTCCTGTCTAATCTGCACCAGACGAGTCGGATCTATGGTCAGTCCGAAGAGCTTGCGGCGGTAGGGAAGCAGTATTCTCGGTAGATTGGTGGAATCCATGTCCTCTTCGGTAATCGGGTAGTTGGCCGCGCGCAGGCCGAATTGCAGAGCCAGGTACAGGCAGGTGGGGGTCTTGCCGGAGCGGGAGACTCCGAGGAGAACCACATCCGCCTGCTCGAACCCGCTGGTGCGGCGCCCGTCGTCGTTGTCCATGGCGAAGTGCACCGCCTGGATGCGGTCATTGTAGCGGTGACTGTCGGCAATTCCGCGCGAGATGTTGACCGATTGGGCGGGGTCCCGATTGAAGAGACTGGCAAGGGGCGTCAGGTAGTTTTCGAAAATATCTAGCATCAGGGCCGGGCTCTGGTGCAGTTGTTGGCGAATCTGGTCGGACACAATGCTGGTGATAATGATGGGCTGTAATCCCGACTCGCTGGCGGCCTTTTCAATACGCTGTAGAGCCTGCTGGACCTTGCTGGCAGAGTCGATATAAGGCAGCGTAACCTGCTCGAGATGCTGGTCCTGAAACTGCGCCAGCAGACTGTGGCCAATAGCCTCCACAGTGAGTCCGGTTCCATCGGAAATAAAAAAGGCGGTACGCTTGTCTTTTGCCACATCTCTTCTCGGGTTGTTGCAAGGGCCTCTGGTTCAGGGGCGTTAGTATAATAAGAGGTGTGCTGTCAGGGGACTTTTATTTTCATGCTTTCCATGACCTTGTAGAAAATTTACAACAAGCCCGCCGCTTTTTCCGGGCTATTTTTTACAAGCCGCATCCTTATAATCAGCCGCCACAGACACAGGATTTTAGAGGGCCTTCACTTGACGAACTTCACCATCGACTTTGCAAAACTGAGTATGGATGATGTCGACAAGGTCGGCGGTAAAAATGCATCGCTCGGTGAGATGATCGGGTCGCTCACCGATGCCGGTGTCAGTGTGCCGGGGGGCTTCGCCACCAATGCAGAAGCCTACCGGGCTTTTCTTGCCCAGGGGCAGTTGGCGCAGCGTATTGCCGAGCGCCTGAGGGGGCTGGATGTCAGTGATGTCACGGCCCTTGCCCAAGTCGGTGCGGAGATCCGCAACTGGATTTTGCAAACGCCGCTTCCCGCGCAACTGGAGAGGGAAATTCGCGCAGGCTATGAGGCCTTGGGCGGTGGCCAGACCGCCGTTGCGGTGCGCTCTTCGGCCACTGCAGAGGACTTGCCGGACGCCTCTTTTGCCGGGCAGCAGGAAACCTTCCTGAATATCCGCGGTATCGAATCAGTGCTGCAGGCGGTGAAAAGGGTCTTTGCTTCTCTTTATAATGACCGCGCCATTGCCTATCGGGAGCACACCGGTTACGGGAATATGGGGGTGGCTCTCTGTGCCGGTATCCAGCATATGGTGCGCAGTGAAACTGGTGCTGCCGGTGTGATGTTTACCCTGGATACCGAGAGTGGTTTTCGCGATGTGATTTTTATTACCGCGGCATTTGGCCTGGGGGAAACGGTGGTGCAGGGTGCGGTAAACCCCGATGAATTTTATCTTTACAAGCCCGCGCTGGATGCGGGCCGTCCGGCGATTTTGCGCCGCAACCGGGGTAGCAAGGCAATCAAAATGGTCTACGGCGAGTGTGGCGAGTGCGGCTACTCGGTAAAGACAGTTCAGGTGGCGCAAGAAGATTGCCAGCGCTTTGCTCTCAATGATGAGGAGTTGACCCGCCTGGCGCTGCAGGCGCGCAAAATTGAACAGCACTACGGTCGTCCGATGGATATTGAATGGGCCAAGGATGGGGATAGCGGCGAGCTGTTTATCATTCAGGCGCGTCCGGAAACGGTGCGCTCCCGCGACATGGGCACCAGCATTGAACGCTACAGCCTGCAGGAACGCGGAGAAGTGTTGTGCGAAGGCCGTGCCATCGGCCAGCGTATCGGTACCGGCCGCGTGCGCAAACTGATTTCTGCCAGGGGAATGGCAGAGATGCAGGATGGAGAAGTCCTGGTGACCGATATGACCGATCCGGACTGGGAGCCGATTCTGAAAAAGGCCGGTGCAATCGTCACCAATCGCGGTGGCCGCACCTGCCATGCGGCAATTCTGGCGCGGGAGCTGGGTATTCCAGCGGTGGTGGGCTGCCGCAATGCCACTGAGATCCTGCAAAACGGCACCCCGGTAACTGTGTCATGTGCAGAGGGGGATACCGGCTTTGTGATGTCCGGTGAGCTGAACTTTCGGCGCGAGGAGGCCGAGGTCAGCGATATGCCCAAGCTGCCTTTTAACATTATGCTCAATGTGGGCAACCCTGATCGCGCCTTTGCCTTCAGTCGTGTGCCCAACCGGGGTGTCGGTTTGGCGCGCCTTGAGTTTATCCTGAACCGCATGATCGGTATCCACCCAAAAGCACTGTTGGAGCTGGATAGTCTGCCTCAGGATCTGCAAGTGAATATCCGTGAGCGTATCGGCGGCTATCCCTCTCCGGAAGACTTTATTGTGGAAAAACTGGTGGAAGGGATTGCCACTCTGGCGGCCGCCTTTACACCCAATCCCGTAATCGTACGTTTGTCGGACTTCAAATCCAATGAATACGCTCACCTGGTGGGAGGACAGCTATACGAACCCAGTGAAGAGAACCCGATGCTGGGGTTTCGCGGCGCAGCGCGTTATCGCTCCAAGGATTTTTGTCAGTGCTTCGCTCTGGAGTGTCGCGCCCTGAAAAAAGTCCGCGATGCAATGGGCCTGACCAATGTGCAGATCATGGTACCTTTCGTGCGTACGCCCGAGGAGGCAGAGGAAGTCATCCACTTGCTTGCAGAGAATGGCTTGCGCCGTGGCGAAGATGGCCTGCGGGTGATCATGATGTGTGAATTGCCCTCCAATGCCCTGTTGGCGGAAGATTTCCTTCAGCACTTTGATGGTTTCTCCATAGGTTCCAATGATCTGACCCAGCTGACACTGGGGATTGATCGGGATTCCGGCCTGGTGGCAGATTTGTTCGATGAACGCAACCCTGCGGTCAAGGTATTGTTGTCTCGTACTATCCAGGCTTGTAAGAAAGCTGGAAAATATGTGGGGATTTGCGGTCAGGGCCCGTCGGACCACAAGGATTTCGCCCGCTGGCTGGTGGATGAGGGAATAGATAGTATTTCCCTGAATCCCGATACTGCTGTGGACACCTGGCTATATTTGGCCAGTAAAGAAGGCTAGGTTTTTCTTTCATGCGGCCAGTTTGGGCCGCTTTTTCATTTTAGGAACCGTGTTTCAATAGTTGATTTTTTTACCGAATAAAGATTCGTTATGCTGATAATTTAGAAGTTTGTTGCCCTTTGCTGTGAAATTATCAGATTTTTTCCTGCAATCTTTGTGTGAGACTTTGCCATCACACACTACCGAAAAAATACATTCCACTATCACCGCCCGCCTAGAGAAGAATTCAATCTAACTGTCAACGGCTGCCTCAATAAAATCGGAAGAGTCTTAGGATTATGCGTAAGTTGGGTAGAAGTGCGCATTTTGCTTTGAAGCCGAGTCATTGCAAGAAGAGGCCTCCGCCGCCGATGCACTTCAATCGGTGTAGGCTGGACTTTCTGACTGTCCGCCCGCCGGATCAAAGCGGAGAGAGTTGATGAGGTGAGCCATGCACACAAGCAGACAGTTACAAATCCCCATACTATACATCTTTACGGTGTTGTGCCTGATCGTGTTTTTGGCGGTGCCCCCGGCAATGGCAAAACCCCGGGGTGTCAACTGGTTCGATGACCGGGCCGCAGCCAGAGGCGGCAGTCCCTCAATTAAAATTGATTTGAGCGAGCAGCGTGCCTATTTGTACAAAGGCGGCAGGCTGGTAGGGGTTTCCAAGGTCTCTTCCGGCAAGCGTGGATACGGTACCAGGCCGGGGTATTTCCGGGTGCTGTCAAAACATCCCTACCATCGCTCGACCATTTATGGGAGCTTTGTCAGCAAGCGCACCGGCAGAGTGGTGAGATCCAATGTGAATACCCGCAGGCATCGCCGTCCCGCCGGAACCGTTTATCGCGGAGCCAGAATGAACAACTATATTCGCTTCAACGGTGGTATCGGCATGCATGCTTCCGGCCATGTGCCCAATTATCCCGCCTCTCATGGCTGTGTGCGGATGCCACCGCATATGGCAAGAAAGTTTTACCGGCATGTGCGTGTCGGCACACCGGTGCGTGTCACCCGCTGACAAGATTTTCGACAGCGAAGGTTTGGCCGGGCATTATCCACAAAGGTGATGCCCGGTATTTATTGGTATCGCTGCTGCTGTTGTTTCGGTAAGGTTATCATTTCTGTTCATATTATTATAATGAGATGCCTTATGTCAGTGTCGACGCCCGATCTGTGCGATGCCCACAGTCAAGATGTGCAGGTGGTTGAGCCCTTTTTTATCAATTATGGTGGCCGAGAGCGCTTCGGTGGACAAATCGTTACCGTCAAATGCTTTGAGGATAACTCCCTGGTGCGCGAACTGGTGGCGGAGCCGGGTCGCGGAAAAGTGCTGGTGGTGGATGCCGGCGGTTCCATGCGCTGCGCCTGCCTGGGGGATAGGCTTGCGGAGCAAGCAGTAGGCAACGCCTGGGAGGGTATTGTGGTATTCGGGTGTATCCGCGATGTGGACGAAATATCAGCGCTGGATCTGGGAGTACAGGCTCTGGGCAGCCACCCTATGAAAACGGAAAAGAAGGGCGTCGGTGAGAGAGAGATCACCGTAGCATTTGGCGGAGTGACTTTCTATCCGGGTCATTATCTTTACGCGGACAACAATGGCATCATTGTCGCCACAAAGCCACTGCTCTGAAGTTTCCCTGTGGTTCACTCACCGGTTTCGGGGTACATTGTTATTTCGGGCTGATACGGATTCTCTGGGGCGGCGGACCTGGAGGGCGGCCCCTGCCGCCAGGGCCTCTTCCCAAGGCGAAATACTGCCTTGTCGCGCCAATCCGGCCCAGTCGTATATTCCCTCCGGCTGTCAAACTGTATAAGAAATCGTCACCTATCATTGTCCTGTGATACCTCTCAATGACCCGGGGGGAAATGGCAGGGTATTTCGCTGTCTCGACCACCATGGAAGGTAAATATGGGCGAATTGCGCAAGAAATTCTTTACCGCGCCACTTTTGAAAACCATCAAGCGGGTTCTCCCTTCGATTTCCGCTACCGAGCGCGAGGCGATGGAAGCCGGGGAAGTTTGGTGGGATGCCCAGTTGCTATCGGGGAAACCGGATTGGAATCAATTGCTGGACATGGGGCCTCCGGAACTGAATGCGGAAGAGCGGGCATTTCTGGAGGGTCCGGTGGAAGAACTCTGTCATATGGTGAACGATTGGCAGATCAGCTTTGTAGACCACAATATCCCCGAGCATGTATGGGATTTCCTGCGTAAACACCGCTTTTTCGGCATTATTATTCCTAAGAAATATGGCGGTCTCGGCTTTTCTCCTTCCGCGCATGCGGAAATAGTTACCAAAATCTCTACCCGCAGTACCTGTGTGGGGGTGACTGTGATGGTGCCCAACTCCCTGGGGCCTGGGGAACTGCTGCTCTCCCACGGGACCCAGGCGCAGAGAGATTACTATCTTCCCCGCCTGGCCGATGGCACTGATATCCCCTGTTTCGCCCTGACCAGTCCCCAGGCAGGCTCTGACGCTGCCTCCATGGTGGATCGTGGTGAGGTGTGTTACGGGGAGCACGAGGGCGAGAAAGTCCTCGGAATGCGCGTCAACTGGCACAAACGCTATATTACCCTGGGCCCCATCGCCACAATACTGGGCCTGGCCTTTAAACTCTATGATCCACAGCATATCCTCGGCGATAAGGAGGCGCTTGGTATCACCGTTGCCCTGGTACCCACCGATACCCCTGGAATCACCATCGGCCAGCGGCACCTGCCAGCCATGCAGTCTTTTCAGAATGGCCCCAACTGGGGCAAAGATGTGTTTATTCCCATGGAATGGATTATCGGTGGGAAGGAGAATGTGGGCAAAGGCTGGGAAATGCTGATGAGTGCGCTTGCTGCCGGGCGTGGCATCTCTCTCCCTTCGCTGTCAATGGGTGGCGCGAAAATGGCTGCCCGGACCACCGGGGCCTATGCGCGCGTGCGAGAACAGTTCAATGTGCCCGTGGGGCGCTTTGAGGGGGTACAGCGGCGCTTGGCTGAAATTGCCGCTATCGCTTTTGTACTGGATAGCGCCCACAAAACAACAACCCGGGCTTTGGATGAGGGACGCAAGCCCGCGGTCATTACCGCAATTATGAAAGCCAATGCCACCTCTGCGTTGCGCCAGGCGATCAATGACGCCATGGACATCCATGCGGGCAAGGCCATTATGGACGGCCCTTCTAACTACCTTGGCAATGTCTACCGGGCCATCCCGGTGGCGATTACCGTGGAAGGGGCCAATCTGCTGACCCGCAGCCTGATGATATTTGGTCAGGGTGCCATACGCTGCCACCCTTATTTACTGGATGAGATACTCGCAGCAGAAAATCCCGATACCAAAGCGGGGCTGGATCAGCTCGATACGCTCCTGCCAAAACACTTCTGGTTCCAGCTCAAGACCCTGTTTCGCGGTGTGTTCCACGGTTGGACGGTGGGCCTGTTTGCCAGTAGTCCCCGCAATGTGGGTGGGGCAGCCAAATACTACCGGCAGTTGAACCGGTATTCTGCGGTACTGACCCTGGTGACTGAAATTTCCCTGATGACTCTTGGAGGAGAGCTGAAAAGAAAAGAATTGATCTCCTATCGTCTCGGGGATGTACTCAGCCAACTCTATTTGTTGAGCTGCACCCTGAAGCGCTTTTACGACGATGGTAACCCCAAAGATGACCTGCCCCTACTGGAATTCGCTATGCGCGATGGATTACATAAAATTGAAATCAATCTGCTGGAGGTTTTTCAGAATTTCCCGCGCCCCTTCTTCGGGCAGTTAATGCGATTTCTGGTCATGCCCTGGGGGCATAGTGTCCATACGGCTTCGGACCGCCAGGCCCGCGCTTGTGCTGAACTCTTGCTGGCCCCGTCGACAACCCGGGACAGGCTGACTTGTGGTGTCTATCCCGGCAATCCCGGCGATGGTGTTGATATTGTCGAGCAGGCGTTTGTCAAGGTGTGCGCTACAGAGCAGGCACGCGACAAACTGAAAAAAGGCGGGATACGCGTGTTGAGCAGGGAATCGGTAGAGGAGGGTTTACAGTGCAACCTGATCAGCGATGAGGAAGCATGTGCCCTGAAAGAAGCCGCGGATGCGGTGGATCGTGCGATTCAGGTCGATCACTTTGAGCACTTGGGAGAGCATAGCGGCCGCCCGGGCTAAAGAAGTGCGGGTGTAGTTATCCATGCAAACCCCTTTCAGAAAAATCCCCCGGCGCTTCAGCACCGTCGAGCCATGTATTGACGCGCTGCTGGAAAAAGCGGGCAAGCAAATCGTGTTGGGCCTGCCCCTGGGGATCGGCAAGGCCAACCACTTTGCCAATGCCCTCTACGCCCGTGCGGCTGCCGACCCCTCGATTTCCCTGACCATATTCACCGCCCTTACCCTGGAGCGCCCCAGGGGGACAGCGATATACTGCGCCGTTTTATCCAGCCTTTGCTGGATCGTCTCTACAGTCAGTATCAGGATCTCGCGTACGCTTCCGCTCGCCGCAGGCAACAGTTGCCGAGCAATATCGAGGTGATCGAATTTTTTATGGCGCCGGGTGCACTGCTGGGAAATGACTATGCACAGCAACATTATGCCAGTGTCAATTACACCCAGGTGCCGGAGGCGCTTTTGAGTAGTGGTGTGAATGTGATTGCCCAGATGGTGTCGCCAGCCGAGGATCGTGCGCGTTTCAGCCTGAGCTGTAATTCTGATTTGACACTGCCGTTTTTGAAACTGAGCAACGCCCGCGATAACCATCCATTGATTCTAGTGGGCGAGGTCAACCCACAGCTGCCCTATATAACCGGCACCAGCGAGGTGGATGCAACCGAGTTTGATTTTTTGTTGGAGGGGGCCACTTTTGATACGCCGCTGTTTGCGGCTCCAGCGATGCCGGTGAGTTTTACCGAATACAGTATCGGCGTACATATCGCCAGTCTGATCGCAGATGGTGGCACCCTGCAGCTGGGCATTGGCGCTCTCGGGGATGCGGTGTGCCACGCTCTGCGTTTGCGCCATTTAGAAAATGGACTTTACCGGCGCTTGATCGAAGAACTGAACCGTCACAAGTCCCCGGTCTGCGGTGCGGCATTGACACCCATGGCGGAACCCTTTCAGCAGGGGCTATACGCTGTCAGCGAGATGCTTCCCCATGGATTTTTGCACCTGCGGCGAGCCGGAATACTCACCCGTGAAGTCTATGCTGATGCTGCCCTGCAAGCCCTGCTGGATCGGGATGAAATCACCCATACGGTGAACGAGGAGACCCTGCTGGCCCTGAAGAAATGTGGCCGCATCTCTTGTCCCCTGACCCCGGAGGATACCGAGTTCCTGCAGCGCTTTGGCATTGTCGATGCGAGCTACAGCTGGCGCGGGCATAAGTTGCTGACACCTGACGGGGAGGAAGAGGAGTGTGATCTGCACAGTGAGCATGGTCGCAGGCGTTTGATAGGGGAGTGCCTCAACAGGAAACTGTTGGGGGGGACCTGGTTGCACGGTGGGTTCTATCTGGGGCCGGAATTGATGTATCGGGAGCTTCGCGACCTGCCCCCCAGGGAGCTGGCCGGCATTGATATGACCGGAATCGATTTCACCAATGATTTGCAGTCCCAGCGAGCATTGAAGCGAGCCCAGCGCCGACAGGCGCGTTTCGTGAACTCGGCTATGATGGTGACTTTGGGTGGCGCGGTTGTCTCCGATGGCCTTGTGGACAACCAGGTGGTGAGCGGTGTAGGTGGTCAGTATAATTTTGTTGCCCAGGCGTTTGAACTGCCTGGTGCACGCTCGATTATCGCTTTGCCGAGCACTCGATACCACGATGGTATCTGTTCAAGCAATATCGTGTGGGAATATCCCCATACTACCATCCCCAGACACCTGCGCGACGTGGTGGTCACCGAGTATGGAGCTGTGGACCTGCGCGGCAAGACGGACCGGGATGTGATGGTGTCCATGCTCAGTATCTGCGATGCCCGATTCCAGCCAGTTTTGCTGGAACAGGCCAAGCACGCGGGGAAAATTGAAAAAGACTTTATCATTCCCGCGGCATTCAACAACAACACGCCCGGGCATATCCGCAAAATTTTCACGGATAAAAAATGTCTGGCAATGCTGCCTTATTATCCCCTGGGCACCGATTTTACCAATGAAGAGGCTCTGCTTGCGGTGGCCTTGGAGCAGCTAAAAGCGGCGGATCGACGCTGGTGGCGGATGTTATTGGCCGTCATCCGGGGGCGGAGCGTCTGGCACGACAAATCCAAGGGTGCCGAGCATATCCAACGCTGTCTAACGCGTATGGGCTACGATCACACCGAAACATACGAACACCGCTTGGAAGCCTATGTGGTTGCTAGCGCTTTGCGGGATTTCGTCGATACGAGGCGGCCGTTGTATTGGGAGTAACCGTCTATTGGCCCCGCTGCTGCGCCTGGATGGCTGTGAGCGCTATGGTGTAGACGATGTCATCCACCAGGGCGCCCCGGGACAGGTCATTGACCGGTTTACGCAACCCCTGCAGCATGGGTCCTATGCTC
Source organism: Microbulbifer sp. MI-G (assembly GCF_030440425.1). NCBI lineage: Bacteria > Pseudomonadati > Pseudomonadota > Gammaproteobacteria > Cellvibrionales > Microbulbiferaceae > Microbulbifer > Microbulbifer spongiae. The sequence continues at coordinate 2,648,397 of NZ_CP098023.1, read as the reverse complement.
ACCAGATCCGCACTGCGCTGCACAGCTTTGTAGGTTGTATTGCCGGTGTTCAAGTCGGGAAAAATAAACACCGTTGCGCGTCCGGCCACCGGGCTGTACGGAGCCTTTTGTGCGGCGACGGTTTTGATGAGGGCGGCGTCGTACTGCAAGGGTCCATCGATAATCAGCTTGGGTCGCTGTTGCCTGGCAATTTTAGTGGCTTCGCGCACCTTGTCGACATCCGAACCGCTGCCCGAGGTTCCGGTGGAATAACTGATCATGGCCACGCGCGGCTCAATACCAAAGGCCGCGGCGGAATCCGCGGACTGGATCGCTATAGCGGCCAGCTGTTCTGCATTGGGGTCCGGATTGATGGCGCAGTCCCCGTATACCAGCACCTGCTCCGGCAGCAGCATAAAAAATATGGATGAGACCAATGGCTCGCCGGGGGCGGCCTTAATCAGCTGCAGGGCGGGGCGGATGGTGTTGGCCGTGGTGTGTATGGCCCCGGACACCAGGCCGTCCACCTCATCTAGTGCCAGCATCATGGTGCCCAGTACCACATTATCCCGCAGTTGTTCCTGTGCCACTACCTGGGTCAAGCCCTTTTTTCTGCGCAGGGTGACCATGGGTTCCACATAGCGTTCTCGCACTTCTGCAGGATTGACAATCTGCACCTGGTCACTGAGTCTGAGTCCCTGCTGCTCAGCAACTCTCTGGATGGTTTTGGCATTCCCCAGCAGTATTGTCTGGGCAATACCCCGCTCACTGCAGATCAGAGCCGCTTTGATGGTGCGCGGCTCTTCCCCTTCCGGCAGCGCGATGCGTTTTGGCGAGCGGCGCGCCAGTTCGGTGAGATGATAGCGAAAAGCTGACGGAGACATACGTCGGGGACGGCTGGAAGCCTGGCTGAGGGAGCGTACCCAGTTTTCATCCAGGTGGCTGGCAAAAAAATCCTGCACCCGGTTGACCCGCTCCCGGTCGTCTGCCGGTGTGCGCAGGTTGAAGGTCTGCAATTCCATTACCGTTCGCCAAGTATTGGCGCCTACAAGGAGGATTGGTAAGCCGGTTTCCATTGCCGGAGTGCAGATTTTGAACAATGCACGATCCATCTGGTAACCGCCAGTGAGCAAGAGACAGCCGATCTTCACTCCATTCATTACAGCCAGACAAGCACCGGCAACGACATCGGGCCTGTCTGCCGAGGTCACCAGCATGGCCCCCGGTGTAAAGCGCCTGAGCATATTGGCCAGGGAGCGGGAGCAAAAGGTCACGCTGCGCAATCGCCGGGATTCCAGTTCCCCGCGGTTGATGATCTGAGCATCGAAGTGTCGGGCCAGATCCAGTGCTCGCGGTGCGAGCAGATCAGCATTCCAGGGGATACAGCCCACAATCCGCAGGGAAACCTGCCGGTAAAGGGCCTCTTTGGTGATGGAGGAGGCGCTTTCCTGGAGTGCCTCCCCCTGGGGCGGCATGCCGGCGTGGGCACCAGGGGTATCCGAATGGTGGAGAGGGGCGCCGATTTTATTGATGATACAGCCCACCACCCGGTTGGCATCCCCTCCGCCGAAAGAGCGCACTGCAAACTCCAGCCGCTCTTTTAGCTGTTTGGCGGCGCCGCCTGGAGGACAGGTCACCAGTACCACCTCTGCGTCGAGGGTTTTGGCAATCTGGTGGTTGAGCTGGTTGGAGAACTGGCTGTTGCTGCTGGGTAGAATACCTTCAACCACAATCACTTCCGCCTGACTGCTGCCACTTTGGTAGCGCGCCAGTATCTCTTCCAGCAGCTCGGGCATTTTTCCGGTGGATACCTGGGTCTCGGCATATTGAGCACTGAAGGGGGGCGGGCTCTCCAGGTTGGCATTGTGTCGCAATATTTCCGTGGTGCGCTCTGTGGCGCCGTTCGGGGAGGGTTCTGTGACGGGTTTGAAAAACTGCACTTCCACCCGGTTGCGTTCCAGTGCGCGAATCAGGCCGAGACTGACTGAGGTCATGCCCACGCCCGCTCCCACAGGGACCAGCATAAGGGTACGGGCATTGTGCGGCATGCCTAGGCTGCCCCCAGTGCCAGTTGGGCGGCATCCCTGGCGATCACCCACTCTTCCCGGGTCGGGATCACCAGAACCTCCGGGGTATTTTGCCGTGAAATCCGCCCCTCGGCACCAAAGCGTATTTTTTCATTGAGCGCCGGGTCCAACTGATAGGCGTGGCCATTCAGCCAGTCGGTTGTTCGAGTGCGTACCCAGGCGGAGTTCTCACCGATTCCTCCCGTAAATACCAGTGCAGTGACCTGGTGCAGGGGAATAGTGTAGGCGGCAATGTATTTGGCCAGCCGGTAGCAAAATACCTCCAGGGCCAGACGAGCGCCGGTATGCCCGCCCTCTGCAGCCTGCTCTAGTGCACGGCAGTCATTGCTGAGCTCGGAGAGGCCTCTCATTCCGCTTTCCCGATTGAGTAGTTGCTCGATTTCGTCCAGGGAATAGTTCAATGTCCGCCCCAAATACAGCAACAGTCCCGGGTCCAGATCACCGCAGCGAGTACCCATGACCAGTCCCTCCAGTGGGGTCAGGCCCATACTGGTATCCACGCTCTGGCCACCTTTGATAGCAGCAATAGAGGCACCGTTGCCCAGGTGCGCCGAAATAACGTTGATCTCCGGTACAGGCTTGCGCAGCAGTTGAGCGGTGCGTTCACTGATATAGCGATGGCTGCTGCCGTGCATACCATAGCGGCGGATATGATGTTGTTGGTAAAGCCTGTAAGGGAGCGCATATAGGTAGGCGTAGTCCGGCATACTCTGGTGGAAAGCTGTGTCGAACACGGCAACTTGTGATACTTGGGGGAATGCGGCAAGGGCTGCTTGAATACCCTCTAGGGCGACAGGGTTATGTAATGGGGCCAGTTCACAGCAGGATCGGATTGCAGATAACACCTCCTCGTCAATCAGAACCGAACTGGCGAAAAGCTCTCCGCCATGGACCACCCGGTGGCCGATGGCAAGCAGCCGCTCTCTCAATTCCGACCACTGTCTATCAAACCGGTCGACAAGAATCCGAATCACGGTGGTGTAGTCGTCATCTCGATCAAGCTGTTGTGTCTCATTCTGGGCTCGGTAGCGCCATACCAGCTTTGCTGTGGTCCCCCCCAGGGCGTTTGCCTGACCACACAGGAATTCCTTCCCGGATTCGGGGTCAAGTACGGCAAACTTGAGTGAAGAGCTGCCGCAATTGAGAATCAGCACCAGGTCGGGTTCGAGCATAGAGCAAGTGTTTCAACGGGATACCCCCTAAGGCTAGACAAAATGAGACCGAGGGTTCCACCAGGAGAAATCACAGTTGGCGACTTCAAACAGTATCGTTGACGCCATAGCAGGCCTGGGGCTGGGCGCCCATTTGGAACCCCGCAGTGCTGTACAGTCATGCCTCCGGTACTCTTGAGGTGATCCTGAATAAACTGGGGATCAGTCCTCTTGTGGGATCAATGGTACCGGCTTCAAAGCGCGGTGTGATGAAGGTGTCGCAGCCCTGGTTTGCTCTGACAGACACTGCCGATAGGCTTTAAATGCAATCCCAATAGCAAATGCTCAATCAATATAGGCTCGGTATATTGCCACGCACGGTTTCGGGTCTTCAAAAGGAATTGTAGATGCAGATTGACAATATATTTACAATATGACAATATGGTAAAAATGAAGCGAACAATTGAAGGCGAAGCGTTGACTGCCCTGATCCTTGAGACCTTTCGGCTGAACGGGGTGTTATTGGCAGCGGGTAACAAATTGACCAAGCCAATGGGCATGACGAGCGCTCGATGGCAGGTAATGGGGGCTATCGACGAATGGGGGCAGCCACTCACGGTTGCCCAGATAGCCAGGAGGATGGGACTGGCTCGTCAAGGTGTGCAGCGCATTGTCAATGATCTCGAGGATCAGGGGCTGGTTACTTTGGAGGAAAACCTTGATCACAAACGTTCGCCGTTTGTCACAATCAGCGAGGCCGGGCATGCGGTCATGATTGAAATTGGCAAAGCACAAGCCGCTTGGGTTAACGCACTGGCAGAGGGGCTGAGTGAGCAAGGTATCCGAGACGCGCTCAAGCTTTTGGAAATCGTTCGTGATCGCACAGAGCAAACAGGTGTTTGAAACAACGGTAAAAGGAAATGAATGATGGCAAGATTCGAAGAGCTCAATGACAAGGTCAGTCTGGCCGAGCAAATGCAGACAAACGAAGACGGTTCCATCGTACTCATCAACGTCTTCACCGTCGATCCAGCCGAGGAAGAAGCCCTGCTTGCGGCGTGGAAACACGATGCAGACTTTATGCGTGCACAACCCGGTTATATCTCCACACAATTGCACAAAGCCATTGGCGGCAGCGGAACCTTCGTAAATTACGCGATATGGGAAAGCGTGGACAGTTTCCGCAACGCATTTACAAGCCCGGAGTTTCAGAAGCGCATTGGCGGTTACCCTGAAAGCGCTATTGCCTCCCCGCATTTGTTCAAAAAGCTCGCCGTGCCCGGCCACTGTGTAGCCTAATCAAAGGAACGAAGTGTCACTCAAAAGCACATCAGAGCAATACGGCACGGTTGCTGTGGCCATTCCTGGCTCAGTGCTCTGCTCGTCGTTGTAGTGATCGGTTCGGGCTTTCGAGCAGGCGCAATGGAGGATGCAGCCGCTTTGCGAGTGCATGTCCCGATAGGTGTGGTGATTCTTTTGCTGACACTGGTACGCATCGGCTGGTGGTGCTTTATGGACTATAAACCCGCTTCAGTGCCCATGCCCAGTTGGCAGGATCATGCATCCCGAGCCGTCCATATCCTGTTTTATGTGGTCATTCTCGGTACGGTTGCCAGCGGTATCGGCATGGTGATTCTATCGGGTGCCGGCCCAATCATCTTCGGCGGAGACCTGGCGACTCTGACCGATTTGTTCGATTATCCACCGCGCAGGCCGCATGGTATCGGTGCCCGCGTTATCATCGTGCTGCTGATCCTACATGTCGGCGCAGCGCTCTATCACCATCTATTGAAGCGGGACCAACTGCTGCGACGCATGTGGTTCGGAGCCAGATAGCAATGACAAAGAGCAGAGTACACGCTATTGCCGGAGTTGTAGGTTTCCTTATGATTGCTACATTCTGGACCTCGACAGTGATTTCAGAGCTGACCGGTCACCAGGCGGCCATTACGGCTGTTAAGAATGGCATTGTTTGGGGCATGCTTGTGCTGATCCCCTCTATGGTGATTGCCGGAGGCTCCGGGATGTCTTTGGGCCAGAGACGCGGCGATCAAGGTGTTGTGGCGAAGAAAAAGCGGATGCCGATCATTGCATTGAACGGCCTGATCGTCTTGCTGCCGTCAGCCGTTTTTTTGGCCTCGAAAGCAAACGCGGGCTCTTTTGATAGCGTTTTCTATGCTGTCCAGACATTGGAGCTCATTGCCGGCGCGACGAATCTGACCTTGATGGGGCTCAATATCCGCGATGGTTTGCGCCTCACAGGCCGGATCGCTTCGCCCAGTGCTGGGGTCGCTCAAAGTTCGGCGTCAATCGTGCTACGCAAGAATGGCCCCGCAATCATCAGTGGCGTAGAGGATTTCATCGACGCAGACGGTGCGGCCCTAGCCACCCAGGCCACAATGACACTGTGCCGCTGCGGTGCATCAAAGAACAAACCCTATTGCGACGGTTCACATACCCGTGTGGGATACTTAGATGGGAAATCGCCTGAACGCACAATCGATGAACTCTCTAGGTACAGGGGCAGGGAAATAAACATCCTTTACAATCGGTTGCTCTGTTCCAAAGCCTATGAATGTGGCCGGCGCCTCGAAGCGGTATTCGATACAACGCGTGACCCGTGGATAGACCCGGACAAAGGTTCGGTTGCTGAAATACTTGATGTTATACGCGCCTGCCCCTCCGGTGCATTGGGGTACGAACAAAATGGCGAAGGTCTGCGCCACGAGGTGCCGTCCGGCACTGCAATTGAGGCGGAGGCAAGCGGGCCTTATCGTGTGCGCAATGTCGCACTGGCCAATGCGGTATGGTGCGAGGGGGCATGCGAGAATAAATACGCACTTTGCCGTTGTGGCGCGTCAAAGAATAAACCGTTTTGCGACGGATCGCATGTCGCCGAGGGTTTTACTGATGGAGAGGGAAGTGCGTAATAGGGCTTATGGCCACGGGTGATTCACTGTCTCGGGACGCACTCCCCCGGTTGAATTTTTCGGAAATGGATCAGCAATAAAAGGCGGCTTGCGCCACCTTTTATTGCTTCTGGAGAACATCGCAACCGGTTTATCCGAACTGGTTCATGGTGTTGTCTTTGCCTGCGGCTTTTAGAGCGGCTTCACCCGCGAAGTACTCTTTGTGGTCATCGCCGATGTCGGAACCCGCCATATTCTGGTGCTTCACACAGGCGATACCCTGTCGGATCTCCTTGCGCTGGACATTTTTCACATAACCCAGCATGCCCTGCTCACCGAAGTATTCCCTGGCCAGATTGTCGGTCGACAGAGCTGCAGTGTGGTAGGTGGGCAGGGTGATCAGATGATGGAAGATGCCGGCATCACGGGCGGCGTCGGCCTGGAAGGTACGAATTTTCTCATCGGCAGCGATGGACAGTTCGCTATCATCATACTCTGCGCGCATCAGGTTGTCGCGGTCGTAGGCGGATACATCTCTGCCCTCTTCAGCCCAGGCATCGAATACCTGCTGGCGGAAATTTAGGGTCCAATTGAAAGAGGGGCTGTTATTGTAAACCAGCTTCGCATCCGGCACGGCCTTGCGGATCTCGTCCATCATGCCGCCAATCTGGCGGACATGGGGTTTTTCGGTTTCGATCCAGATCAGATCGGCACCGTTTTGCAAGGCGGTGATACTGTCCAGGATACAGCGCGCTTCACCGGTGCCTTTGCGAAACTGGAACAGGTTGGAGGCCAGGCGTTTTGGACGCAATAGTTTGCCATCGCGGTTAATGACAACATCGCCATTGGCAAGCTCGGAGGCCTCAATTTCCTCGCAGTCCAGGAAGGCATTGTACTGGTCACCCAGGTCGCCGGGTGTTTTGGTCACGGCAATTTGCTTGGTCAGGCCGGCGCCCAGGGAGTCAGTGCGCGCAACGATGAGCCCATTGTCTACACCCAGCTCCAAAAATGCGTAGCGCACGGCGCGGATCTTGGCCAGGAATTCTTCGTGCGGGACGGTGACCTTGCCATCCTGGTGGCCGCACTGCTTTTCGTCGGAGACCTGGTTTTCGATCTGAATACAGCAAGCGCCTGCCTCGATCATTTTCTTGGCCAGCAGGTAAGTGGCCTCGGCGTTACCAAAACCCGCGTCTATGTCGGCGATGATGGGCACAATATGGGTCTGATGGTTGTCGATTTTGTCCCGAGCGGCCTTCTCGGCTTCCTTGTCTCCGGATTCCCGGGCGGCATCCAGCGCACGAAATAGGTCGTTCAGTTCACGGGCATCTGCCTGGCGCAGGAAGGTGTACAGCTCCTCAATCAGGTGCGCTACTGCGGTCTTCTCGTGCATGGACTGGTCGGGCAGGGGACCGAACTCACTGCGCAACGCGGCAACCATCCAGCCCGACAGGTACAGGTAGCGGCGATCGGTATTGCCATTGAAATGCTTCTTGATGGCAATCATCTTCTGCTGGCCAATGAAACCGTGCCAACAGCCCAGTGACTGAGTGTACTTTGTGGGGTCCCTGTCGTAGTTCTCCATGTCGGCACGCATGATGTCGGCAGTGTATCTGGCAATATCCAGGCCGTGCTTGAACTTATTCTGGGCACGCATACGCGCAACGGATTCCGGGTCGATTGCATCCCAGGTGCCTCCGTGGTTTTCACGGAGCCTGGCTATCGCATCGATATCTTGAGTGTATGTGGCCATGACAGCATTTCCTTAAAACGGTGACTGCAATTAGGTGTTGAGTATCTTAGGGGGCATGGCATAATTTGCCTAATTTATTGATTTTATTTTCACTATCAATTTGGCGAATGATCTATGCAACTGGAAAGAGCGGACCTGAATCTGCTGGTCTACCTGGATGTACTGCTGCGTGAACGCAACGTCACCCGTGCGGCCAATTACCTGGGGCTCTCCCAGCCGGCCATGAGTAATGGTCTCAAGCGCCTGCGTGAACAGTTCGACGACCCGCTGCTGGTGCGCACACGGGAAGGCATGATGCCTACAGAGCGGGCCCTGGAGCTGCAGCCCATGGTGCGCGAGGCCCTCTCCTCCATCGACCGGGTGATACAGCCAAACCGGGATTTCAACCCGGCCAATACCCGCAGGACCTTTCGCATCATGGCAAGCGATTATGCAGAATCAACTCTGATTCCCCCCCTGCTCAGGCAACTGCGGCAGGATGCCCCCGGTATCAGCCTGGATATCATGACACCCAGTGATGTGAGTTTCGTGGATGTGGAGCAGGGCAAGGTTGACATGGTGATCAACCGCTTTGACAGCATGCCGCAGAGTTTTCACCAGGCAACAGTATGGCGGGACAGCTTTTCCTGTGTGATGCGCACCGATAATCCGATTCTCGAGGACTACAATCTGCAAAGCTACTTAAAGGCGCAGCATATCTGGGTGAGCAAGACCGGTATGGGCGTCGGCGTGGGGGTAAACCCCGAGGATGTTCAGCGACTGGGTTGGGTGGATGAGGCAATCAATCGCCTGGGGGAAAAGCGGGATATTTCTGTGTTCACCCGTCATTACCAAGTGGCCATGTTGCTGGCGGAGCAGAGCGACCTGATTGTGACGGTGCCCACCCGTCTGGCACAGTTGGCCAGTGATAATCCCAGGGTGGTTCGCCGTAATCCGCCACTGGGGATTCCGCCGCTGGAGCTGAAAATGGCCTGGAGCCCGCTACTGCAGCAGAGCGTTCCCCATCGCTGGCTGCGGCGCCTGATTCTGGATATTGGTCGGGCGCTCTGAGCGATCTACAGAGTGCGATTGCGAACCGGCGGTGTTTTCCTTTCGGTTTCCTGCCGCAGTGCCAATGGAAAAAATTGACTCTGTGAATAGTGGAAATTGCGCCTATTAATTAGCAGGATGGGGAAATGACTGTATAGAATGCCGATATTCCAACGATCAGTGAGAGGCCCAGGGTATGACGGAACGAATACAAATCGGCGATCTGCAAATCGCAACGGTGCTCTACCATCTGATCTGCGAGGAGGTGATTCCGGGAACCGGGATCAGCACCGATGTTTTCTGGGCTGAATTTGAATCGGTTGTGCGCGATCTAGCCCCGGTCAACCGAGCCCTGCTGGAAAAGCGTGACAAATTGCAGGCAACCCTCGACCGCTGGTACGGCGAAAATCCCGGTGGCTTTCGCGACCTGGATGGTTACCGCGCGTATCTGGAGAAAATCGGCTACCTGGTCGATGAGCCCACAAACGTCACTGCCAGCACCGAGAATGTTGACCCGGAAATTGCCACCCTGGCCGGCCCGCAGCTGGTAGTGCCGGTGATGAATGCCCGCTATGCCCTCAATGCCGCCAATGCGCGCTGGGGTAGCCTGTACGACGCCCTCTATGGTACCGACGTGATCAGCGAAGAGGGCGGTGCGGAAAAGGGTACCCAGTACAATCCTGTGCGCGGTGCCAGAGTGATTGAATACGCCCGCTGTTTCCTCGACCAGTCCGCCCCGCTCACCTGTGGCAGCCACAGGGAGGTTGTGCAATACCGTGTGAATGGCCCCCTGCTGGAAATGGAACTGGACAACGGTGATATCGCCACGCTGAAAGACAGCAAGCAGTTTGCCGGTTATCACGGCGACAGCGAAGAGCCCAGCGCCATCCTGCTCAAGCAGCACGGGCTGCACTTTGAAATCCAGGTCGATCGCGCAAGTTCCATCGGCAGGTCCGACATTGCCGGAATCAAGGACGTGCTGATGGAGTCAGCTCTGACCACCATCATGGACTGCGAAGACTCTGTTGCTGCGGTAGATGCCGAAGACAAGGTTGTGGTTTATCGCAACTGGCTCGGTCTGATGAAGGGGGATCTGAAAGAAACCATTCATAAGGGCGGTACCACTTTCGAGCGCAAACTCAATGCGGATCGTGTGTACACAAGCCCAAACGGGAATCAGCGCATCCTGCCCGGCCGCAGTTTGATGTTCGTGCGCAACGTGGGACACCTGATGACCAGTGATGCCATTTTGTTTGGCGATGGCGAGGAAATTCCGGAGGGGATACTCGATGGCATGATCACCAGCCTGATCGCATTGCACGATCTGCGCGGCGAAAGCACATGCCAGAATTCCCGTACCGGCAGCATCTATATTGTAAAACCGAAGATGCATGGCCCGGAAGAGGTGGCGTTTGCCAATACTCTGTTCAACCGCATCGAAGATGTTCTCGCCTTGCCGCGCAACACGGTCAAAATGGGTATTATGGACGAGGAGCGCCGCACCACGGTGAACCTGAAAGCTTGTATCGCCGAAGCCAGGGAGCGGGTGGTATTTATCAACACCGGCTTCCTGGATCGCACTGGTGATGAAATCCACACCTCCATGCTCGCAGGCCCCATGATCCGCAAGGGCGATATGAAAGAGTCCACCTGGATCAAGGCCTACGAAGAGTGGAATGTGGATGTGGGTCTCAACAGCGGTCTCAAAGGCAGGGCACAGATTGGCAAAGGTATGTGGCCTATCCCCGACCAGATGTCAGCCATGATGCACGCCAAGCTGGCCCACCCCATGGCCGGTGCCAACACCGCCTGGGTACCATCGCCCACCGCAGCCACCCTGCACGCGCTGCATTATCACAAGGTGGACGTCAATCGTCGCCAGGAAGAGATTCAACATCGCCATCACGCCAAGTTGGAAGATATTCTCACCCTGCCGGTAGCGGAAGCCCCCACTTGGAGCGCCAGGGATATCCAGTTGGAGCTGGACAATAACGCCCAGGGCATTCTCGGTTACGTCGTGCGCTGGGTAGAGCAGGGTATAGGCTGCTCCAAGGTGCCGGATATCAACGATGTTGGCCTGATGGAAGACCGTGCAACCCTGCGTATTTCCTCTCAGCATATTGCCAACTGGCTCAAGCACGGTATCGTCAGCGAGGAGCAGGTGCGCAAAACCCTGGAGCGCATGGCCGCTGTTGTGGATCGCCAGAATGCAGGTGATCCCAACTACCGCAATATGGCACCCGACTTCCACAAGAGCATCGCCTTCCAGGCCGCCTGTGAACTGGTGTTTGAGGGCTGTGCCCAACCAAATGGGTACACGGAGCCGGTGCTGCATCGCCGCAGGCGGGAGTTTAAAGCGTTGAACCCTTGATGCCGGGCTCGATGATGAAAACCTGAGCCCATTGGTCCACCAGAATCTTTGATATTGCATCGGTTGTTGGTAATACTGGGCTTCAGCTGTAATAGCGTGCAGCTTGCAGTGAAATCGGTGCTGGACAAAACCAGTCGACCCATGCGCCCTATAAACCGGGCAACTCCTGCAGTGCGTGCGACTCCGGCGATAGTTTGTTCCGTGAAGTTGGGGACATTTACAATACCAGTGTCAGCAAGCATTTTTTGCGCTGACCACCCACGTTGTACCGGTGATATAGCCTGCATCAGTCAGGTGAGTAAACCCAAAGATTTGGACAATCGCGGTAGCCCGTACTGATGTGGCTATAGAATGGTTGGTGCTTTTGCCACTTTTGGCAGCCAGCAGTGTATCAATTTCGCCAGTACCCTTGGCAAGTACTGGCAAAGTGGAGACCCTTCCGATCTCTCCCTCTCGAAATCATCTACAAAGATCTTCAGCATGTCGCTGGTCCCTCCTTTGCTTTTTGTGAATTTGCAAATAGTAGTGGCAAAGTCTGCGATGGGTAGTTTTCTTAGCATGTGTGAGTGTAGATAGATAAATCGGGGAAATTTTGTATTGAATGGCCTGGGTATCAGTGCAAAAACCAGAATAACTGATGGCGCATTTATGGAGGTCCAAGCCCAATACCTGTTGTATGGATAAGAGGGAGCTGTTTATACCTATTTGCGGCACAGGCGCACTGACCCAACCTGTGAAGATGATAGGCCATTAGCAAAATGCAATCCAAGTTCATCACTTGGGCATTGCGCTTCTCTGAAGTGCAATGGTTTATGTTAGCGCTTAATTAAATAGAGAGTTTGTTGTGCTGAAAGATGCCAGTTTTGACCATAAAGAGAATCAGGAAGTAGTTTGTTCATATGATTTTCTTAGGCACTTTTGACATTATAGGGCTGGGTATGTCTGGCATAAGTAATCGACCTGTATTTCATGATGGGTTATTGACTGCGTTTTAATTAGGGAATGAAAAGACAAGAGTGGCACAGTAATGAAAATGGCCATTTGCCTGAGGCGCTTAATACTAGGTTTGATATACCCCCCGTATAGAGGGGTTATTGTGTTTGGGTCAGCTTAGGGTAATTTGTTTCTCTACAGTCAGTGTGAAATGGAGAAAGAACCGAGAAGGCGTCCAATTTATCAAACTGCGTGTGACTTGTTAAAATTTCTCAGAAATTGAAATAATCCCTATATTATTCTTCGTTTTGCATAATTTTTTAAATGTATTCTAAAATGCTCAAGCAGTAACTCTGAGTGCTAAATTTATACAAAAATATAAGCTGGAGGGTATCACCACAATCGTTGAACGCACCAATGATCACTTTGACATCCTTCCACCCATAGCTTTCTTGCATTTCCAGTATTTCCTGTCTTTAGGGGGTATCAACTGTTTTGCCGTGATTTAGAAAAAAGGGTGCGGTGTGGTTGTGAACAGTTGGGATAAAGAATTTTGTTAGTCTGGCTTCGTCTTGATCCCTTGATTCTTTAAAGGGCGCTTTTACGTGCTTGTGGCGCCTGGGTGGACATTTGTAGTTATTAAATCCAAAGAGGAACTTTTAACCTGTATAACGATTACATTACTGACTAAATATGCAAAAGCCTGACCAAGTCTGCTTTATTTAGAGCTAAGCATTTTTGTCTATAAAAATTGTATTGTCATTCAGGTTATTTTGATGGAAATTACCAGTTATAGGCATGGTCATCTATATTAGCAGCTCTTCGATAATTTTTGATTTTGTGGTTTGATTCATGTACCAAAACTATTATGAATAGGTTATGGGTAAAATATTCAAAATTCATTTTTGAATATTTTGATTGGTAATTGAAATATTGGAATAATCAGGCGGCTATTCGATTTTTTTGAGGTGGATGGCGTGTATTGGTATGAAAGCGGATGGTTCTTTAGTAAGGGGGTATGCATCGAAAATATAAATTATTGTATTTAGCATCTTTGGTCCTGGTTATTCATTATTTTAATAATGCCAATGAAAAATAAGTTTATTGAGTAAAAATTTTTCATTATTTTTCAGTTGCAAGATCAGACTTCAATTCTAACTAATACAAAAGGAAGTGTTATGAAAAACAAATCTACTCACCTGAAATTTAAGCGCTCTTTAGCCGCAGCGGCTGTAAGTGCCTGCTTAACAGCATCGACGGTATCTTTTGCGGCCAGCAATACCTCCGGTTCTATTTTTGGTAGAGCGGAAGCGGGAACTGAAATTACATACTTGAATAAAGGCACGGGGGTGAGCCGTACCATTACAGTGCCGGCGGGAGGGAGATTCAACATCAGCAGTGTACCTGCCGGTACCTATGTTGTTACGGATTCTGCGGGCAATGAACAGGAAATTCAAGTTACTATTGGCAGGGGGAGTAACGTTTCATTTGACGCTATTGAAGTTGTGGAAGTTATCGGGAATCGTATCAAGGCAATCGACACCTCTTCAGTAGAATCTACCGAGGTGTTTACAGCGGATACCGTTCAGCGTCTGCCGCTGCCGAGAGACTCGGTGGCTGTTGCATTGTTAACACCAGGGGCAATACAGGGTGGTGCCAATTTTGATCGCAACCTTCCGTCTTTTGGCGGCGCGTCTATTGGTGAGAACGGTTATTATATTGATGGCATGGATGTAACCAACTTACGTACATTGCTCTCGTTTGCGAATCTTCCGCAAGATGCGATTGAGCAGACGCAGGTCAAATCCGGGGGTTATGGTGTTGAATATGGGCGAGCGCTTGGCGGCATTATCAATGTCGTGACCAAGTCCGGTTCAAATGACTGGGCGTTTGGTGGTTCGGTTTATTCAGCCCCTGACGCACTAAGATCAAGTGAGAAAAACACCATCAATAGAAAACTGGATGGCAGCTCTGAAATCCTGACCTATAACTCCGCCGATACTGAGTCACGCCTGGAATATAATATATATGCCAGTGGTCCACTGATTGAAAACAGGCTGTTTTTTTTCGTGAACCTGGAGGGCCAGGATGACGACATCGATAATTACTCAAAAAATGACAGTTACAATATCAAAACGGATACACCTAATTACCTGGCCAAATTGGATTGGTATATTACCGACGAACATCTGCTGCGTTTTACCCATATTAACAACCAGACGGAGTATGATCGCACAGAGTTTGACAACCTCAATGGAGAAGAGTGGACTGGAAAGCATGGAAAGCAGAAAAACTCATACACTTACCAGGAAGGTGGTGATATGAGTATCCTGAGTTATACCGGCCATCTCTCCGACAACCTGACGCTTAACTTAATGGCGGGGAAACTTAAGCACCAGTACCTCAAGGCGCCCCGCCTGGAAGGTGGTGACTGCGCTTACGCCTGGGATACCATTAACGGCGTTGGCTGGAATGGTCGTAAAGCGATTGGATGCTGGAATGCGCCGAGTCAATCCCGAGTCACGGATGAAATCGATGATATCGATAAGAGAGACAGCTATAGAACGGATATTGACTGGGTGTTAGGGGATCACAGGCTGCGGTTTGGTTATAATGCTGAGAGTTACGATTCAACTTCTCCCGGCAGTAGTTATTCCGGTGGTATCTACTATCGCTACCGCACTGCCCATCCAAATAACAATTGTACAATCAATGGTGTTCTGTTGGACTGCGGTACAGAAATTGTTCGAGTTTGGACTCGAGACACCGTATCAGCAACCTTTTCTGTAGAAAATACCGCATGGTATATTGAGGATTCCTGGCAAATAAGTGACAACATACTGCTTTATGGGGGTTTGCGCGGTGAAACTTTCACTAACAACGATGGCGAGGGGCGTACTTTTCTGGAATCTGACCATCTTATTGCTCCGAGAGTTGGATTTTCCTGGGATATTGATGGAGATTCAAGCAAGAGATTGTATGGCACTTTAGGGCGTTATTATATCCCTGTGGCATCCAATACGAATATTCGGGCAACGCGCGAAGAGCATACTAGAACAGATTGGCATTACGCTCCTGACGGCTGGAAAGCTGATGGCAGCCCGGTAACGCTTGGTGAGAAATTTGGTGGAAGTATTATAGATGACCAAATAGCCAATCCGGCTGTGATTGCAGATGCTAATCTTGAACCCATGTACCAGGATGAACTTATCCTGGGCTATGAGCAGCGGGTTACAGATGACTGGACCTTGGGTGCGAAATTTATGGGCCGCACTGTAGGGAATGGGATGGATGACTTCTGTGGGAAAGATGGCTTTGTACGCTGGGCAGATGACAATGGCTATGATAACTTCGATCCCCATTCATTAGCCGGTTGCATTATTATTAATCCAGGCGAAGATATCACCATCGCAATGGATTTAAATAATGATGGAACACTCACCAACGTTACAACCCCGGCTTCTTATCATGGTCTTCCGGACTATAAGCGCCATTATCTGGGCCTCCAATTAACCGCTGAAAAAGCACTGTCTGATAACTGGCTACTTAACCTGTCTTATGTACTATCTCGCACCTTTGGCAATGTCGAAGGCTATGTGAACTCCTCTTTGGCCCAGGAAGACCCAGGGGCAACACAGGATTTCGATCATGCGAATTTCATGCACGGCGCCTATGGAAATTTGCCGACAGACAGAACGCATCAATTTAAGGCCTTTGGCCTCTATGACTTCACCGAGGAACTTTCTGTATCGATGAATTTAAGTCTGGTTTCAGGTATTCCGCTGAGCTGCCAAGGATTTGTAAGCACAGAAGGGATGCTGGAGGGCGATGGCACATCAGCCTATGACCTGATCAATTTTCGCCAATATTCGGCCTCCAGCTTTTATTGTAATGACGGCAGTGATAACCAAGTCTTAACCAAGCGTGGTGACGAAGGCAGATCAAACTGGTTGTACACTGCCGATCTGGGTATTGCCTATGCGCCGGCATGGTCTGAGGGATTGGTTCTAAAAGCCACCGTGTACAACCTGTTTGATTGGCAGCGCCCGGATGCCTACAATCAGCAAAAGGATTTGGAACGCGATAACTCCGCAGTTAACCCCAATTTCCTGAAGGCAACCAGTTTCCAGCCACCCCGCTATGTGCAGTTGACAGCGCGGTATAGCTTCTAAACAACCATTGGATATAGAGAGATACGGTCTTCTGTCATTCATTTATGACAGGAGGCCGGTATCTTTAACGATATTCTGAAAGCCACAGGTGTTGTTGAGAGGGCCGCGGGAGTTCAAAACTCCGATGCCAAGCAAAAGCCGGGTGCAGGATGCGGCGTTCTCAGCAGTCAGTCTCTGCCCGATCTTGCAGTAACCTTGTCTACTTTACCATCCTTGCATCTGGGGAAACCTGCAGTCCAATCTGTATCGCGCTATTGCCAATGTGCTGTGTAGCCTGCACTTTTGCAGTAACTTTCGGGCACATCAGTTTGTGCGATTACTTCTGTTGCGCCAGCGAGCTTTCACAGTGTATGAACCCGTATAGTTTGCAAGGTTGTGATTGGTTTGCACTTTTCAGCCCAGCCGTATTGGCCATGTATTGACCTCAGTATGTTTATTAACCTTTCCACTCCAAATACATGGTGTGAGTGAGAGACGCACGATTGCCCGGATTACGATTTCAGAAGTAAGCAGAATTGCCGGGAAATGGCCATGGTCGAAACGGAATCTATACTGAAAAAGGTTTTTCAGTGAGGTTCGCAGGATGCTGCTGGCGACAATCCGTTTTTATTGCGCCAACTTTGTGCGCTTTTTTCTGCCGCAGCAACGGGAAATTCCGGTCTGCAAGGGCACTGACAGTCACACCCGTCGCTACACGGTCCAATACCGGCAAAAGCGAGGGCGAGTGAGGAGTCTGTGGATTGCAGTCTCACTGGTGATGCTGTGTTTTCCGCTAGTGCCTTTACTGCTGGGTCTCGGGTTCTTTAGCGCATTTCTCTCGTTTGCTATTCTTGACGAAACGGTGTGACCCCGCCTCAGTGCGAGGAGGCAGGGTGGGTTGAGTGACAGTTATTTGAGCGTAAGCTGGTAGCGGACTGTCTGTTCCTTCAGGGGGCTGGGATTTCCCTCTACCCAATCGCGGTGTCCATTGGCGAAAAAAGGGGACAGTGGGTGGGCACTCTGTCCGGTGGCCATATGAAAGATGCCGTCGTGCTCACGCCCGGGTGAGACAACCATGCGCTCTGAGGCACCGTGATTCGGGGATTGGACACGGGGCATATGGGTATCACCGGGCAGGGGGTCTGCAGGCATGGAGCTAAACCAGCCCAGGGCGGGGATGGCACGGACAAGGGGGTGAACGATAGCGGCTGTATTTTGTGTGCCCCAGGTCTGCTGCTTCAGAGGCTGCCCGTCTGTTTCCATTTTCTCCAGTACCCGGTCCAGTGCTGCCAATTTGAGTGTCGTCCAGGATTCGAAATCCGGATTGAGCAGGTGCTGCGGCTCCCGTTGTGCCAATGTCCAGATGGGATACTCAAATTGCCGTTTCAGTGGGCCAAAAGTGAAGTGCGGCTGGAACTGGCGCATATAGGTGAGAATCGGCGCAGTGCTCAGCGCCATAAACTGCAGGCGAAAGTTGCGTACAATACGGTATCCAACTGAATCTGTGCTGGCGCGACCGCCCCAGTTTTGCACCTGACGGTAGACCTCGCTATAGCCCATGCGGTCTTTCAGAAGCCCGAGCAGCAGCAGCTGCCAGCACTCCAGAAATACCGCGCGGTTGTCCAGTTGAATTGCGAGCAGTGCCCGCTCGTCAAATTGGGATTGATCGAGGAGCTTGTCGCGAATCTGCTGCTGGCGGGCCCCCAGAGCGTACCCCTGGTCGCCCATTATTTTCAGCCAGTCTCCGCTCACCATGCGGGCATTGGCGCTCCATATGCGATGGGAGGCGGGATTGTAGAGCTGCGGCCGCTCTTTCGCGGAGAGATAGCCGTCCCAATAGGCATTGCCGTTGGCCCAGCTCTGTGTGCGACTCCCATCAAAACCCACTCGCCGGGGCATGGCCCCGGCCACGGTCCAGCCGATATTGCCATCCCTGTCGCCGACCACAAAATTCTGATGGGGGATGCCCAGCTCCGGACCCAGCGCCAGTGCCTGCAGGGCGGTGGTGGCGGATTCAATACGCAGCAGGTTCATATTAGCGCCGGCAATATCGTGTGCCACCCAGCGATAGGCGAGCGGAATCCCCCGGTGGTTTTTACCAATGACCGGGCCCCAGAGTGTTTTGCGAACCTCCACAATTTCGTCCCCGGCGTTTTTCACCAAAATGGTTTCCTGTTCTACTGTGAAGTGGCGCCAACCCTCCGGTGTTTTGTATTTCGTCCCCGCTTCATTCAGCTCCAGGGCAACCAGATCGCTCCAGTCCCCGCCGGTGTTGGTGAAGCCCCAGGCCACGGCGCCGTTGCTGCCGACCACCATGGTCGGGCCGCCGGGCAGGGTGGCCCCGCGGATATGCCTGTTGGTGCCGGGAATATTCCAGCCGGCACGATACCAGATGTTGGGTACACTAAGGCCCAGGTGCATGTCATTGGCGAGGGTGGCGCCGCCGTGTCCGGTGAGGGCTCCGCCTACTACCCAGTTGTTACTGCCATTCACCCTGTCGTCACTCCCCATCGTCTGGTAGGCAAGGGTGTCCGTATCGGTTAATAGTGTGGAAATGGATGTCTCTGGAATGGTGACAGTGGCTTTCGCGCCGCCCATCAGGGGTGCATCCCAGCTGCCACCGGCGGGAAAGAAGAAAGCGTAGAGGTCTTCCGGTAGCAGTTCAGCCAGGGCGGTATCGCGCCGTTCAAACCGGCCTTCCGTGCTTTGCAGAGTCATATACATACTGAAGACCGTCAGCAGGCTGTCCGCAGCAGACCAGGGCCTGGGTTTCTGGTTGAGCAGGACATACTCCCAGGGTTTCGCTCCCAGCTGTTGCAGTCCGAAATTGACCCCCTGCACATAGCTGTCGAGCAGTTTCCGCTGTGGAGCGGGCATGACGGCAATATTTCGCTCCGCGCGCTTGCGGAACTGGTGTGGGCGTACAGTTTTATCCGCCTTTAACGCGGGCGCACCAAACAGCTCGGAGAGCTCACCGGCAGCGTTGCGGCGCAGCAGATCCATCTGGAAAAAGCGCTCCTGGGCATGCAGAAAGCCCAGTGCGAAAGCCGAACTGGCGCGGTCTTTGGAGGAGATCATGGCAATACCCCGGGCATCGCGTTGGATAACCGCCGGTGTGGAAAGGGCTCCCGTATCGATTGTGCCTGCCAGTAGAGGTAGACTCTGGCGCCACCAGAGCCAGCCAGAGACAGCGACCAGCACAAGAAAGGTGGCAATGGTGAGCAGTAATCGCGATATTCGGCTGTTTATTAGATAGAACGAGCGTGCCATAGTATTTAGTAATTCCTGCTGGCGGTTATTGTAATGGGTGTTGCTTGCCTGGTGACTATCCAGCTGGCTGGTAAATAGGTTACCGGTGGCCACATCCTAGTAACTTTTTGTGACAAGGGTTGGTACTGAATTTTTGGATTAACCTGTCTTAGTGGAAAAAACGCCATAAAACTGACTAGTCACGAGATAAAAGTCATATCGGGGTTTTAAATTCCAAGCCGCGCACGTAAAATGGCGTGGAATAACAAAAATAATATCTCAAGAACATCACGCCGTATAACAAAAAACGCGAGGTCGCGATGATGCACGATGCTGATAGAACTCGAAACAACCGTCAATTCAATCTGTCTATCCTCTCCGGAGCCATTGCCTTCCTTACTGCCGTCAGTGGTCATGTACAAGGGGCGGAAATCGAAGAGGTGGTAGTAACTGCACAGAAGAGGGCGGAGAACCTCCAGGATGTGCCGATCGCGATTACCGCCTTTACCGGTGACAATATCAAAGAAAGTGGTGTCAAGAATCTGACCGATCTGGGCAAATATACGCCGGGTGTCGAAATGCACAACGACGTAGCGCTCCAGCCCATTTACAGTATTCGCGGAATACAGACAAACGACTGGACTGCGGGTTCAGACCCTGCGGTTGCCGTGTATGTGGACGGGGTTTATACGGGCCGCGGTGCCGGAGCAGAGATACCATTGACCGATATCGAACGGGTCGAGGTTTTAAAAGGTCCCCAGGGTACACTGTTCGGGCGAAACGCCACGGGTGGTGCGATTCATATTATTACGATCAAGCCGCAGGCGGAAAATACAACAGAGCTGAATTATACTCTGGGGAACTTCGGACGACAGTCGTCCGATCTGGTGTTGAACGGCCAGTTGACTGACGGCCTCTACGGACGCTTCTCTGCCTCTTCTAATCGCAGAGATGCCTTTGCAGACAACCTGGCTGGCGGCTTTTCCGTAGGGGATCAGGATACCCAGACATACCGGGCTTCAGTATTGTGGGAGCCGACAACGGATACAGAGCTGTTGTGGCGTGCCGACTACGGGATAATGGACCAGGGCAGTGCCCTGGCTACGACGATAGTGCCCAGCCTCAAAGGCGAAACCGATCTATTCGGTGACTATGCCCTGGATACTCCCACTATTGAGGACCGCGACGCATTCGGTACCTCGCTGACCATTACCAGTGACTTCGATGCGTTTACCCTGACTTCAATCACGGCTTACCGGAAGTTTGATGCTTATCTGCAGGAGGACGAGGACGGTACCGCCAATCCAGACTATTTTTTTGGTTCAATCAACCTCGACAAGCAAGAGCAGTTTTCCCAGGAGTTCAGGCTCAATGGTGCTAGCGGGGATATCAAATGGACTCTTGGCGCCTCTTATTTACAGGAAAAGCTGGAGCATACGACCCATGCGAATTTTACCTCCGGCTCACTGGAATCCTTTGCAGTATACGAAGGGATAAAGGCACAGTTCCCGAACCTGACCCAGACCCAGCAGGAGGATCTGGCGGTACGGCAGCGCCAGCAATTAAAACAGGCGGGACTTGAGGGAATAGCCAGTGCTACTTTTATTTACGATCTGATGTTGCAAGGTGGTCAAGTAGATGCACTTGCGAATACCATCCTGGAGGAGTTGGGGCTTGGGGGCTCAGGCCTAGAGCTCACAGCCGACATGTTGAACGCTGAGGATATTATTGGGCAGTTGTTGGCGGGAGGGATACAGGGATGGGTTCAGGATGATACTGCCTGGAGTGAGAGTGTGCATAACACCGGCGATTACCGTTCCAGTGCAGTCTATGGGGATATGACCTGGAGCATCACCGACCAGATGGATTTGACAGTTGGTGCCCGCTACACTTACGACAGCAAGGACTTCACCATTGAAACCGCTTATGGCAATTATATTCCATTGGCGCTGTCAGGGGGGCCGGTTCGTGTTGACCTCGGTGGCGGGGTTGTCGTGCCTGTGCCTGTGCCTCCAATAGATATCCCTAGGGTATTTGAGCTATTTGGTATTGCTTTCTACAATAACGGCGAGCCATTCTTGGACTCCAAACTAAGTGACAGCTGGAGCGATATCTCCGGGCGCATAGTCCTCGATTACCGATGGACCGAAGAGGTGATGACCTATGTTTCCCTTGCTGATGGCTTTAAGGCCGGTGGCTTCAACAGCCTCAACTTTGGCCCCGGTGTAACACCCGCTTTTGACCAGGAGGACGTGGTCAATCTGGAAGCGGGCCTGAAAAGTAATCTGTTCGACAACCGGGTGCGCCTCAATGCCTCTGTGTACACTTACGAGTACAATAACTTGCAGACCCTGGATCTGGTGGGTGTCCCTATCCCCAGCTACAACCTGAGAAACGCCGACGCCGAGGGTACCGGGGCCGAGATAGAGCTGCAGTGGGCAGCTACGGATAACCTCTTTATCGCCGGCAACTACTCCTATCTGGATACGGAATTTACGGATTACCAGATTATTGAGGTGATCGGTGAGACGGAAGCGGACTCACTGGTGGGTGAGCCGAGAGTTTCCACCCCTGAGAATAAACTCAATCTTATGGCCGAATACTCCGTGGATCTGGCTTCCGGGGGCCAACTTCTTCTGCGCGGTGACTACAATTGGACCGATGAACGTATTGGCTCGGTTACCGATAGAGCCCGTATTGTGGAGGATTACCAGTTATTCAACTTGCGCGCGGCCTGGAACAGTGCATCGGAAAACTATTCAGTGGCACTCTGGGTTCAAAACCTGACTGACGAGGAGATTGCCGGAGGGTTTGGGGGATCGGGTGCGGCTATCGGGGCCAGTCCCGGCTGGCGTTTGGTGCCTAGAATGTATGGTGCCGATTTTACTGTGCGATTTTAGTTGGTTATGGGCCCGGCAACCCCTGGTTGCCGGGTCGCATCTGTTTCCATAATAATGACTTTGCAGGCCGGTTATACAGGCCTTTTTTTTATGCAGTTCTGTTTTTTTTAATAAACTGGCGCAAATTCGGTCTTGTAAGTCTGCAATTACATGGGAATAGACCTAAAACTGCGTATGATGATTCCAATACAAATGAATTGTGTCGCGGTTGATGACCGATATGGCAATATTTGCAGATGAAGTCTCTGTGGGAGAAGAGCAGCAACAGTTGCTCGCTGTTTACCGGAAGGTGCGGGGGGAGACAGAACAGCTGGCTGAGCCGTTGTCTGCCGAGGATATGCAGATACAGTCCATGCCCGACGCCAGTCCCACCAAGTGGCATCTGGCCCACACCAGCTGGTTTTTCGAAACGTTTATTCTGAATGCGTATTTGCCCGACTATCAATTATTTGATCCGCATTTTAATCACCTTTTTAATTCCTACTACAACAGCCTTGGGACACCATTTTTAAGGTCTCGGCGGGGACTGGTGTCTCGGCCGGATATCGGTCGGGTGTACGCCTACCGAAAGGCCGTGGACGAAGGCATTGAGAGGCTGTTGAGTGAATTTCCCGGTGCATCCAGTCTGAATGCCCTGATTGTCTTGGGCTTGAATCACGAGCAGCAGCATCAGGAACTCTTGTTGACCGACATAAAACATGCTTTGTCGATCAACCCGATGGCGCCTGCCTATTGCGATATGATGCCAGAGGAGGAAACAGCGATCGTTGAACCGCTGCGCTGGCTGCAGATTCCGGGGGGATGTTACGGCATTGGCAGTGAGGGTGAGGATTTCTATTTCGATAATGAGGGACCGGCGCACCAACAGCTGTTGCAGGGGTTTTGCATCGGTTCCCGATTGGTTACCAACGGCGAATACCTGGCATTTATTGAAGATGGCGGCTATCAGCAGCACAGGTTGTGGTTATCGGATGGCTGGGCACTGGTACAGCAGAGGGAGCAGCAGCAGCCGCTGTACTGGCGCGAGACGGCAAAAGGCTGGCAACAGTTTGGCCTGCATGGATTGCAGCCGCTGAATGTGGCCGAACCTGTATATCACTTGTCTTTTTATGAAGCGGACGCTTTTGCCACCTGGTCGGGAAAGCGCCTCCCCACCGAGTTCGAATGGGAGGCGGCTGCATGTCATCTGCGCCAGCTGGATCAACTGGCCACTGCCAACCTGCTGGAAAAACAGGCTTTCAAGCCTCTGGCTGCCGAGTTGGGGCGGACCCAGTTTCTCGGCGATTTATGGGAATGGACTTCCAGCGCCTATTTACCCTACCAGGGCTTCAAGGCCCGTGAAGATGCCGTAGGCGAGTACAACGGTAAGTTCATGTGTAATCAGAAAGTGCTGCGCGGTGGCTCGTTTGCAACGCCGTCAGGCCATATCAGGATCGGTTATCGAAATTTCTTTTATCCACATCAGGCGTGGCAATTTACTGGTATTCGTTTGGCAGGAGATTCAATGTGAGAGCAGCCTTATCGTCTGTTCCCGGCAAGCAGCAACAGGGTAGTGAGTTTCTCAGGGATGTTCTGGAGGGGTTGGGAGGTAAAACAAAAACACTGCCATGCAAGTATTTATATGACGAAGTGGGTTCCCGTCTTTTTGAGGAGATCTGTGCGGCCGAGGATTATTACCTGACCCGCACGGAAACCGATCTGTTCACGAAAAATCTCGGAGACATTGCCCGGGAGATCGGCTCGGGGGCTCTTCTAATTGAGCCAGGGGCAGGCAACTGTGAAAAGATTGAGATGCTGATCGCTGAGCTCAATGCCCCCAGAGGATATTACCCGATGGATATATCCCCTGAAATTTTGCAAGCGGCGGAGGCTAGAATCAAGTGCCATTTACCCGGTATCCAGGTGTGGAGTGAGGTGGGTGATTTTACCCAACCAGCAGTTTGGGATAAGTTAAGTACTATTCCCTCCCGCAAAAGGGTTGTATTTTTCCCCGGGTCAACCATCGGGAATTTTGAGCCACAAAAATCGGTGCAGCTACTCGAACTGTTCGCCGCAAACCTGGGTGCCGGTGACGGTCTGCTGATCTGCACGGATCTGGTGAAGGATTCGGTGGTGTTAGAGCGGGCTTATCACGACAGCGCGCATGTCACCGAGAGATTCAACAAGAATCTCCTTTGCCGAATCAATCGCGAGCTGGACGCAAACTTTGACCTCTCCCTGTTTGCCCACCGCGCCTTCTACCACCCGCTGCGCCAACGGGTGGAGATGCATTTGGTCAGCCTGCGGCGCCACGATGTCTCTATTGCCGGAATCAGGGTGGAATTTGCAGAAGGCGAGACCATTCACACGGAAAGCTGCCATAAGTACACCATCAACGGGTTTAATGCACTGTTGTCCAAGGGAGGGTTTAAACCCATACGACACTGGAAGGATGCTTCTGAATCTTATGCTATCCACTACGCCCAGGCTATCTAGCACTATAAACTGCATCGCCCTGTTTTTTGCAATGATCGGTTTTTTCACAGTGGCTGTCGCCAACGAAGCCCGTGGCAGTGCCAGCGGCCTCACCGTGTATAACCGCCCGTTGTGTTTCTGCTGTAAAAGGTGGGTCAGCCATCTCGAAGACAGCGGCCTTCAGGTGTCTTCTATTGTGAAGTTGGATATGAAAAAGCTCAAGCGGCAGTGGGGTATCCCAAAGGGGATGGAGGGGTGTCATACGGCAGTATGGCAAGAGCGCTATGTTTTTGAAGGGCACGTACCGGCAGTATACATTCACAAGTTTCTCGCCTCCCCCCCGGAGGGAAGCACCGGACTCTTGGTGCCGGGAATGCCAGTTGGCAGCCCGGGAATGGAAGCACAGGGAGCGTTCGCGCCTTATAATATCTATCTTTTGCTCAATAATGGCGATTACCGGCTTTATGCTCGCGTCGAAAATCCCGGTGCTGTCTAAGCCGGACTATATTTGAGCCGTTTGATCTATCGAGATTGTTGCAGATGGCGCAAAGCCGATAAAAACGGCTGTATCATTCAGCGTAGGATCAGGCTGCTGAATTCCAACGTGTGTCTGGCCATAGCCTGTAATCGGTTTGGTCTCTGCCAGGGTTGGTGTCGATCTGAGCAAACTGATACTGCCTCTTGAATCTTATTCATATATTGCTTATGGCTCGGGTACCTGATCTGTGGCAAGGGGTGTGCCTGAAACCAAAGAGCGCTGGCTCCAGAGCCGATTGAATTTTACAAATCGGCAACCCAGGGTCCTAATTCGCTCAATCTAGCTGGGACAGAAACGACGCCAAATGGCAACATAATTGCCAGGGTTACAGTACTTTTGAAAGCGGTTCTGGGCTTGATAGCACGGCTAAAGATAGGAGTGGAAAACCCGCAGTTTGTGAAACGCATCATCAGGCTTCATATGACAAAGTACGGGTCGGTGGGCCGTGATAAAACAGGGGCGCGAAGAGCATCTTGTCCCTGGCAGTCATCAACCTGTTTGCGATACAGTCCTTACCTGCCGTGGAGGGTGCTGGCAGGTGGTTGAAAAAGGTCTTAAGCGGCCTTTCTCAACCCGGGATTGCGGCCCATGCCCAAAATCTCTCTGCAATAAATCAGGCCCTTACAGGCTCGATTTGCGGCCCGAATCTCCCTGTTCGGGTCAGCAGTCTGCTGAAAATAGACATCTTCAGCAGACTGCAAGAAACCGCAGGCGCACTGGACCAGTTAAATAACGAAGATAAACAAGTGGGAGAATGCCAAATGCGAACTGAAAGAAAAGTGGTATTTTCGATGTTTTTTTTGAGAATCACCGTGTTGCTGGTGATGTTGATATGGACCATCGATAAGTTTGTCAATCCCGGCCATGCCGCCAGAATTTTTGAAAAATTTTATGCCATAGCCGGGGTGGGTAACACAGTGGTCTATATCCTGGCTCTGATAGAACTGATCATTTTGGTGCTGTTTTTCTTTGGTATCAAAAAGAAATACACTTATGGACTGGTATTTGTTTTTCACGGTGCCTCTACCCTGGCTTCTTTTCCTCAGTATCTATCCCCTTTTGAGGGTACCAACCTGTTATTTTTTGCCGCCTGGCCCATGCTCGCGGCTTGCTCGATGCTGTTCTTTTGCCGCGAGGATGACACCCTGCTTCAGGTCGATACCAAATTCTCCTGATACCGGTTGGACCTAAACGCATGCCGATCGGCTGGAGAGGGGGCAGGTTAGCGGTTTTGGCCGATGTGTTCGCGGCTTAATACTCACTGGGGCACCCTCCCGAGAGCATCCGGGCTGCAGAATGCGCTTCCCTGTGAGTGGGAAGGGGCAAATCCGGCCCTGATGAATCAGACGGTTTTTTCCTGCCCATCTGGTTCGTGGTGAAAACCATCTGGTAGGGCAGTCATCGACATTGTTTAAAGCCGGGGCAGCTGCGGTTCTCCTCACGCCGGATGACAGTTTTTGCCACGTCAGTTGGCCCCTCCACGGGTTACAGGGCAGAAGTTCCCATCCTGTCTGGGGCGGAGAGCGGTGACTCTGGCCACAATCTGGCGGGTCTTACTAGTGGGCACCCGTGGTTATTATACCGGTGCCAAAAGAGGCCCGCGAGCCAACCCTCGCCTGGATAAGCTGCTGGGAGAACCTCTCACTTTCAGTACCGGGATGCTATCTCCCACACCCGGAATGCCCCCATTGGGAGACTTTGTGGCCACTATCCGAGTGGTGTTTAGATACAGTTTCGTGATCGGGTTGTGCCGGTATCCAATGGTGCACGGGTTTTTGTTGCCTCTACGGTACCGGGTGTAGTAACTTCCACCCCTCGAATCTTCCTGCTCCTTCCCCGGCCTGTGAGCAATCCGGAGAGGTGCCGGGCCGAAGTTTCTGTAAGGAAGGCCGCGAGCGCGCTCGCCCCGGAATCCGTGCCGCACTGCGCGATTGTTGTCGGTGTTCCTGCTCCGAAGCGGGTATTCCCTTGCACTGCCAGGCCCTGCCCGGTATAGACAGGTTGTTTGCCAATTGGGTTTGAATAGGTTTGCAGCTTTCTGGTAAGATATGCTAACTCTTTGATTAATAGTGGTTTTTCCTGATTTTGCCCACTTTGGATGGCAGATCGGGTTTTCATGCGGTCTTTGGTGTGGATCGCCACTGAGAGATAAGGACAAACAATGCCCGTTGTTACCCTCCCCGACGGCTCCCGTCGAGTATTCTCCTCTCCGGTTTCTGTGTATGACGTAGCCGAAGATATTGGTCCGGGCCTGGCCAAGGCCGCGCTTGCAGGTGTGGTTGATGGCAAAGAGGTTGATACCAGCTATATCATTGATCGCGATGTCACACTGGCCATTATCACTGATCGTCAGCCTGAGGGTTTGGCGGTGATTCGCCACTCCACCGCGCACCTGCTGGCCCAGGCGGTCAAGCAACTGTACCCCACGGCTCAGGTGACGATCGGTCCTGTGATCGAGGATGGCTTCTATTACGATTTTGCTTACGATCGGCAGTTTACGCCGGAGGATCTGGAAAAGATCGAGCAACGTATGGAAGTGCTGGCCAGAGAGGATATTCCTGTCAGTCGCCGCTTGATGCCACGCAATAAGGCGGTTGAGTACTTCCGTGACATGGGGGAGGTATACAAGGCGGAAATCATTGCCAGTATTCCCAGCGATGAGGATATCTCCCTCTACCGTCAAGGGGACTTTGAGGATTTGTGTCGCGGCCCCCATGTGCCGTCCACGGGGCGGCTGAAAGCTTTCAAACTGACCAAAGTGGCCGGCGCATACTGGCGCGGTGACGCCAGCAATGAGATGCTGACCCGTATCTATGGCACCGCCTGGGCCAGCAAGCGGGAATTGAAGGCTTACCTGCATCGCATTGAAGAAGCGGAGAAGCGGGATCACCGCAAGCTGGCCAAGAAATTTGACCTTTTCCACATTCAGGAAGAGGCGCCCGGCATGGTGTTCTGGCATCCCAATGGCTGGTCTATTTACAGCACGGTTGAGCAGTATATGCGCCGCCGTCAGCGAGAATACGGCTATAAGGAGATCAAAACCCCCCAACTGGTGGATTTCAGCTTGTGGCGCAAGTCCGGTCACGCGGACAAATTCGGCGATGATATGTTTACTCTCACCAGTGAAGAGCGCCAGTTTGCCATCAAACCCATGAACTGCCCCTGTCATGTGCAGGTCTTCAACCAGGGTTTGCGCAGCTACCGGGATCTCCCCCTGCGCCTGGCAGAATTTGGTTCCTGCCACCGCAGCGAACCGTCCGGCTCTCTGCATGGACTGATGCGCGTGCGTGGATTTGTGCAGGACGATGGTCACATCTTCTGTACCGAAAAGCAGATCCAGTCCGAAGTGTCGGACTTTATGCACCTTCTGCACTCCGTGTACAGGGACTTTGGATTCGAGGAGCTGATCTATCGTCTGTCCACCCGCCCTGAGAAGCGCGTGGGTTCCGATGAGAGCTGGGACAAGGCCGAGAAGGCGCTGGCGGATGCTCTGGATGCCGCGGACCTGCCCTGGGAGGAGTTGCCTGGGGAGGGGGCTTTCTATGGCCCCAAGATTGAATTCTCCCTGAAAGACTGCCTGGGGCGCGTTTGGCAGTGCGGCACAATCCAGGTGGATTTCTCAATGCCGGGCCGTCTGGATGCCCAGTATGTGGCTGAAGATGGCTCGCGCCAGGTTCCGGTGATGTTACACCGGGCAGCCCTGGGCTCTTTCGAGCGCTTTATTGGTATCCTGATCGAACATTACGAAGGGGCTTTCCCTGCCTGGCTGGCGCCCCAGCAGGTAGTGATCATGAATATTACCGATCGCCAGGCCGATTACTGTCGCAAACTCAAGGCTCGCCTGGAGGCACAGCAATATCGCGCCGAGGCCGACTTGAGAAACGAGAAGATCGGCTTTAAAATCCGCGAGCACACGCTCCAGCGTGTCCCTTATCTATTGGTAATTGGAGATAAGGAAGTTGAGAGCCAGGCTGTCACCGTGCGCACCCGCAACGGAGAAGACCTGGGCAGCATGACTTATGAGTCGTTTTTACAGATCCTTGCGCGGGATGTGAACCGCCGTGGCCGTATACCTGAAGAAAAGACTTGATATCTGAGCAAATTGGAGACCATAACTATTAAACGAGACAGTAAGGGACGGTCCAAAAAGGCCCGTATAAACGATCAGATTGAGGCATCGGAAATCCGCCTGATCGGCGCAGATGGTGAACAGGTGGGCATTGTCTCACTGAATGAGGCGCTGGAGGTTGCGCAGCAGGCCAGCCTGGATCTCGTTGAAATTGCCCCGGACTCCACGCCGATTGTCTGCAAGATCATGGACTACGGCAAGCACGTATTCGAGGCCAAGAAGGCCAAGAATGCCGCCAAGAAGAAGCAGAAGCAGCAACAGATCAAGGAAATGAAATTTCGCCCGGGCACCGACATCGGCGATTATCAGATCAAGCTGCGCAGCCTCACCCGTTTTCTTGAAGCGGGTGACAAGGCCAAAGTGTCCCTGCGCTTCCGCGGCCGCGAAATGGCCCACCAGGAACTGGGCATGGAAATGATGCAGCGTATTGAAAAGGACCTGGAGGAGCTGGGTACCGTTGAACAGCGACCAAAACTGGAAGGCCGCCAGATGATTATGGTGATTGCACCGGTTAAAAAGAAAAAGTGAGGTTTTGGGGGATGACTTCCCCGCTGCCTCCTTTATGAGAAGTGATTGGGCGACGGCTGCCTCCTCACTCTCGCAGTGCCAGGGGTTTCCCGCTGGCAGTTACTAAGGGGCCTGTTTGCAGGCCATGATTCACTTTGGAGTACAAAATGCCGAAAGCAAAAACACACAGTGGCGCTGCCAAGCGCTTCAAAAAGACGGCTGCGGGCTACAAGCATAAGCACGCCAACAAGAGCCATATCCTCACCAAGATGACCACCAAGCGCAAACGCCAGCTGCGTGGCACCCAGACCATGAACAAGTCTGATGCCGGCTTGGTCGATCGTATGTTGCGCGCCAAGTAATTGGCCCAAAATCGCAAAGGTTTAAGAGGAGAGCATTATGGCCCGTGTTAAACGTGGTGTAGAGGCGCGTCGTCGCCACAAGAAGATACTGAAACAGGCTAAAGGTTACTACGGTGCGCGTTCGCGCGTATTCCGCGTTGCCAAGCAGGCAGTGATTAAAGCTGGTCAGTACGCCTATCGAGACCGCCGTGTCAAGAAGCGTAACTTCCGCGCGCTGTGGATTACCCGTATTAACGCCCAGTCCCGTGTCGAAGGTTTGAGTTACAGCCGTCTGATAGCCGGTTTGAAGAAAGCGGATATTACCCTGGATCGCCGTGTTCTGGCTGATCTGGCGGTATACGACAAAGCCGCTTTTGCCGCTGTAGTTGAAAAAGCCAAAGTAGCCCTGGCAGCATAACCGGTTTTTTTGGTTGTAAGGCCGGATACAGAAAGCAGGGGAGGCTGTAACAGGCCTTCCCTGCTTTTTTGTTTTCTGTGAGCGGCAAACGGCATATCTCCATCCGGGAGTTATTGTCAATTCTGGTGTTCAACAGGCATGATCAAGCAGCACTCTGATCGACTGTTGGCACCTCTTCTCCATCTTTGAACTTCACTCCGGTGATGACTTTGGCGAGGTAGTCAAAGCCTCAGAGCTTCCTCCACTTTCCTTCCGCACATATTCCCAGCTTGATTAGCATGTGCAGCATACCGTCTCTCGACAGGCAGCCTTTGGAACGCTAGGTTCTGTGTCGTATCGTTCCGAACGTGGATTCGATCGGGTTCGTCGTTCAGATGCTCTGCCAGTGTTTCGCCGGGAAATCGTAGAAGTGCATCAGCTCTTCGTGATTCTTGAAAAGACACTCTGCAACTTTCGGGTATTTTGCTTCGTATGTCTGGATGAACGTGTCGAAGGCCTTCTCCGCACCGGCTCTTGTCTCAGCCTGCCAGATGTCGTGTAGGAAGCGCTTGGCTTTAGGCTGGCCCGACTTGGGCAGTTTGTTGAGCACATTGGCCGTCTTGTGTACCCAGCAGCGCTGCTAACGTGCCTCTGGGTAAGTCTCTTCCAGCCCCCATCCAAGAGCCCCATGGCACCGTCTCCAATGGCCAGCTCTGGGGCGTTCATGCCACGTTCTTTCAGCTTCCCCAGCACGCCTTTCCAGCTCAGCGTCGACTTCCGCTGTTCATCTTCAATCGCCAGAAAATGCTTTTCTCCCCGTTCATTCACACTAATGACAACCAGAGCGCAGAGTTTACTTTCTTCCGAACGCATACCACTGTATATGCCGTCTGCCCAGATATACACCCAGCGATCTTTATCAAGTCGTTTGGCTCGCCAGGTATCGTATTCACTCTTCCATTGCCCCTTTAGGCGAGCCACTGTACTGGCCGTCCTTGCTTGGTACCTTCGGCACTTTCACGGGGCTAATCCCGGTCTGTATATCACGCTCTGGCAGGTATCCATTGCGGACTACAGCCGCTCGGCCATCACCCAGGCGACGGCTTTGAAACTCCTCCATGAAGGTGGATAGCTCTGCCTCTACTGCCTTCTGAAGCAGCTCTTGTGCTCCTCGACGTAATAGCTCAGTTAGCGGGTCTACTGTCTCCTGTCGACCTGCTAACTCAACAGCGGTATTCTTATCCATAGCGGCGTATTCCTGGCTGGTTGACTGTTTGGCGACAACAAATCAACCAGATACGCTGCTTTCTAGCAAACCCTCAAACCCCAGATTCGGTTATAATTCACACTAAATTTAGATATATATCATGGAGGCAACAAGGGAACTGATAAGGGGTGACAAAGTTAATCCTATAGAAATGAGTCACCCACTTACATCGAAAAATACACCAGCTATGGAGCTATCTATATAACTGATAAAAGTTTTGAATCTCTTCTTTAATCTGGCATATTCTCACGCATGAATTCAACAGCTTGTTGCATTGCCTGCATTTTAACCTTACCCCGCTCCATCATCTGCTTATTGTGTTTAGCAATATTGATATCATAGGGATTATCCCGAAGAAGCTTAGCGACAAAAAGCAAATTAGTTGCTGTCAAATCAGCATTTCGACGAACGTAGGGTGACAATGCTCCACCTGCTTCAATAAAGCTTGCACCTGGGCCTGCGTCCCCTACCCAATAAAGATCAGTATTCGGTGGCACAGTCGCACCAAAATGTAGTAGATTTGCAAAAGTATTTGCAACACAGTCGTGGCTGCCATCTTCATTACCAGTAACTACACAGCCACAAACAGATCCATACAATGGGAACTGGCCAGTTTTTTCGCACATAACAGTTTTTGTTGTTCCATCTAGCCGCTCTATAACACGCTGCATGACCGATGAACGAACCCCCATCCAAACCGGCATAGCAGGTACTATGATATTGCATTGTTTGATCTTTTCTAGGATCTTGGGCCACTCGTCACCATCTCCTTCGTCATTCTTTATTCCTGCTTTGACATCATAGTCGGCGACTCTGATAACTTCAGTTTCAATAGTTGGTTCAAAGTGCTTAAGTCGAGTAATTAATAACTCTATCAATGCATCAGTATTTGATACTTCCGGACTCTTTTTTAAACTACAGTTTAAGAAAAGAGCTTTAAGTGGTCCTTGCTTTTTCAGTTGGTGAAATATTGATGTCATTTTAGGTTCCTGAGCCTCATTAGTTTAGTTTATTCTAAGGATGTTACATATAAACGAGCTTAATAAAAATAAATATATAGATGCATTTAAATCATTAGTTCAAATGGCCTAAAAAATACAAGTTTTATTTAAGGCCCGGGAATTTTTTTAAATACACTGAATACACAAACATATAATAAAGGTCTTTCATAAATCAATAAATTCATCCATAAAGTATACCGCGGCAACCATCTTTATAATACAGTTAAAATTCCGCGGGTTATCCATATTTTTCACTATGCACATATAAAATTAAAAACTCACACACAATAAATCACTGCATTCAAACAATATATCTGGAAAATAGTTAAATTAACCTCTCAAAAAATATATTCTGGATAGTTTTAATTAGTTTGTAGAAAGCCATCTTTAAAACTGAGATTTATCATATTACCGGCAATCTTATACCAAGATATCACTCGGCTCATACTCACTGTGGTCACGCACACCCCACTCATTAGTTTGATAGTAAAACACGGTTAACAGTCGAGCATCTCATGGTATTTGTTACTAGAAGAGCTTTAATTTTGTGATGAATGTCACATTGTTTCATTAAAAAAAGTTAATTTCAAGTTAATTTTGATCGTACTCCCCAATTTAGGACTTAATACGCACTAAAATTATCAAGCTGGGATATTTTTATCTATCAGCGACAACCCATATTTTGATCCTCTATTCGGTTTAATAAATCCGCAGCGTGTGGTACTGGGCTTGTATCTAACGAAATGTTAAAATTTGTTATTTCCATCCACGAAAATCAGCGATGATATAAGGTGTTATTGCCGGCGAATTTTATTTTGTGTGCTGTCTCTAGATTTTCTATGATATCGCCGAAAATTTTTCTATGCTCAATATGTTGGCTGAACTCTGTCTTTTGCTGCTCGTGTTTAATTTGTAAGTTTGTTTGGGGTATGCGATATATTACTATTGTTATACCCGCAAGCGTCAGGGTTCCAACAAGAATCTTTATGGCTGGATCATAGTATGTGAAAAAGTTTGATGCGCATTGGACTGAACCACATATCTCATAGGATGGTGAGAGTAAGGATATTGAGATTGGGATGGTAGTTGCATTAAATATAATTGCGCCAAAAATTAAGACGCTTAACAGGAATCTATCTTTAAACAAAGAAGGAGTTTCTTTTTTGGGGGGGTATGCGGATTTTTCTCAAATGCTCAAACATTGTTTATATCTTTACCGTTGATGTATATCCAAGTGCCTATCTATTGTCTTTTTTATTGTGGATTAAAAAGTTTTCATTTTTGAGAGTGCAAAAGTCAATTATTTGTTTTGAACTGGGTATAACAACTACAGAACTAGCTTCCTTCTGTTTTTCGATTGTATAGCAAAATAGGCTGACCGCCACTCATTTCAGCACCCGCAGGTTTAGACTTTTCTTTACACAGTGAAATTGGGAGGTGCAGAGAAACTAATTAGCCATATACTAATAGTATGCGAAGCTAACCGCGCTGCTTAACCTGAGGGCAGAGTGGCATAAAGTATGGCTTGGTTTTCATGGCTGATTTTTTAGGTAAGATTTAACTTTTTCTTTAGCCTTTTCTTTGCTTTTTTCCTTTTTCACAATTTAGCTCTTTTTTGGTGGTAGAATTGATGCCTTTGTCTAGGCAGCCAGATTTTTGTGGTTCATGTTCCATGAACATTTTATCTTTCAGCTTGTTTTTCTTGAGTTCAGTATTAACCTGACCAATTTTTGTCTTGCTTACCATGCTGGTTCACCTACCAAATTTTTATAAAGGTAACTAGGGTTTTGCGATGTTCCAGAATCCGGAACATATACAAAATCTAGTGATGAGTAATAATTGATAAGCTCTTTTTCAGGAAACATAATTCTTAACGGTTTCGCATCAATCAACCTTGCATAAACTTCGTAAGCCGTAACTGAAATAGGCGTGATTCTACCCACAAGTGGATTGTTCCGTACTGGATTTCTTTCGATAAAGTCCAGCCTGACACCTGAACCATGAGTAGTGTATTCGACGTGGTCAATCACGCCGGCATGGAGCGCTTCCTAAAGGAGTATGGAGTGCACCATCTGAAGCGCATGCTGTATGGCCGCCGCAGGCGGCCCACCCAGGATGTTTCCACTGTCACTGCCCGGCATGGGCAGCCGGAAGTGGAAACCGCAATCTGGCACCTGTATCTGGAGCGTGACGGCAACAATTGGAAGCCGCAAGGATTTTGTGGCCAACTGGTTAAGTGGCGGAGAGAACACTGCCCTCTTTGAACCCTACCTGCACCCGCATATCGAGTATGCCGGGCATCCCCTGACGGTGAGACCGGTGGTCAGGGCAACCTCTACGGAATACTCTGGTGAACAGCAGGAGCTTTCCTGACCTGAACCTCGTAAGACACCCCCCGCTATTATTCGGCCCACAAAGTTGCCAGATCCTGTCCTTAAATTACCATCCTGGCTTTTCAATTCTCTTCATCACATAGCAAAGCCAGCAGTGTTACCCCATTTTGCCTTGGCAGCGACAAACTCAAGATAATTCAGGCACTTAATCAACTGGCATGTATTGATTTGTATATTTTTTGAGCAGATAAAAGGACCTGCGATCACTCCTCCCCACGCCTGCCGGTTTTGCGCTTTTCCTTAGCCAGTGAAATTGGAAAACACCGCAAACCCCCGCCAGCCATGGGCTGTAGCGATTTTCGGGATTTCACAAATTGAAGAAAAATGAAGAGATTTTTCACAGGCCAAATGACTGAAAGCCAGTAACTACGGGGTTTTCCGGGCGGTGTAAGAACCGCTGCTGTTACAGTGGCTTTTTTGTGCCCGAAATTTGTCAGTTATGTCGAGAAGCCGGGGAATACAATACCCTTCGGGCAAATCAACCGGACCTGGTCCTTTGGCAGGTTCTTAAGCTCTCGAGGCCTTAACGACTTGCTTAAGAAACAACCAGAGGAAGCCACTATGGCCAATCGAAACTCCCGACCCGTCTTTAACGAACGCGACGACCATATCCTGTGGGTCACCTAGCAGCAGTTATTGCACTACTATGATAACGGTGACGGACTGTTTATGAAGAATGCGGATACTGGTGAATCCGTCTGCTTCTTGCATGAAAACGCACACCGCCTCGGTGCCACTCCAGAGGAAGCAGCTCTCGCTGATCGTGTTGCCGAAGTTTGTGAGATGCTCGATTTTCTCGCCACTATGGTGAGGATTACCTGACACTCAGTCCCGCTGCCCGCAATAGCCTGAGCCAACTGTTGGGTGATCTGCATGCCAAACTTGAGACTGATCAATCCTAACTACTCAAAGCCCGGCATTGCCGGGCTTTTTACCGTGGGCAATTTTTCTATTTTCTTTCTATTTATTATCGACACTGTCGGTAAGTGTTATCCAGAGTTTGCGCTTAAACTTAGTGGACATTTTGTGGACACTTTAACGAAAAAAGGCGATATCAATTTCTTAATCTCGCCTGTATCAGCATTGCAACTCATTGAATTTAAAGATTTTTTATTAGATCTGTCTGCTGGGCTCGAACCAGCGATTCAATGAATACCAATCATTAAGCCCCGTTTCTGGTGCTCTCCATGAAAGATGTCGCCGTTGTAAGCTATTGCCGCACTGCCATTGCCAAAGCGCGCCGGGGTGCCCTGAACCAGACCCACGGCATCCCCATGGCGGCTCATGTGATGAGTGAGGCTATTAGCAGAGCGCACATTGCGCCACAGGAGGTCGAGGATGTGGTGTTGGGCTGTGGTCTCCCTGAGGGCGCCACCGGGCATAACATCGCCCGCAATGCAGCACTTTACGCGGCGTTCGGGATGCAAGTTCCTGGCTTTACCATAAACCGCTATTGTGGCTCAGGCCTCAATGCGGCCTCCGTTGTCGCTAACCGCATTGCCGCAGGCGAGATGCAGATCGGAGTTGCCGGAGGGGTTGAGAGTATTAGCCTGGTGCAGTTCAACTTGAATTTGAACCACTTTGTCTACGAGCCTCTTCAGCAAAAGATACCTGCCGTGTGGTGGACCATGATCCAGACTGCAGATTTTGTAGCTGACAAATATCAGATCAGTCGCGAATCTCAGGACAAATACGTTGTTGAGTCACAAAGGAGAGTCGCAGCTGCACTCAAAGCGGGCAAGTTTGCCGAGGAAATTGTCCCTTTCCAAACAGTAATGTCTGTCAGAAACAAAGAAAGTGACGAGGTTAGTGACAAAAATGTGATCTTAGTTGAAGACGAAGGTCCGCGGCCCGATACTACGCTGGAAGGGCTCTCCGCACTGGAAACGGTAAATCCCGGTGGCACAGTAACTGCGGGAAATGCCTCCCAGCTTTCGGATGGTGCCGCCGCAGTTGTGATGATGGATGCCAAACTGGCTGCGCAGAGAAACCTGCCCATCTTGGGTTTGTTTCGCGGAATGCAACTGTCTGCAGTCGCTCCCAAGGAAATGAGTATTGCCGTGACGCCGGCAATAAAAAAATTGATGAGACATCACGGCATTTCCATGACGGGTGTTGATCTCTGGGAGCTACATGAGGCCTTTGCCGTCACCACGCTTTATAACCAGGCAGAGCTGGATACACCTTGGGAGATTACCAATGTAAACGGTGGGGCCATTGCCCTGGGGCACCCCTACGGCATGTCAGGTATCCGTTATCTGGGTTCCACCTTGCTGGAACTTGGTCGACGGGGGCTACATCACGCAGTTATTGGGATATGTACGGCCGGTGGTATGTCGACTGCAGCCTATTTGGAGCGCTGAAGATCTCCCAGGATCATTGCATCGGCTCTGGCCAGTTGACGGACTCAACAATGGTCCTCATTTGGCGGTTACCAACCACAGGCGATTGCGTTGGGAAACCCAGAAGTGTTAACCCTCGTTACAGGCTTCTCGAGTTTCGTTTAGGATGCACGATAAAGGCATTTTTAAGGGGTGTCTTTTTTCGAGCTGTCAATAATAACAATCCGGGTTACCTGGAAATAGGTCAGGCCTAAATCAACCTATTGATTAACCTGAGCTATTTGAAAGCCACTGTAGAATGTTTGTTTTAAGTGCCTCCCAGGGAAGTGGTCCATTTTCCAATATTTTTTCATGGAATAGCCTGATATCAAATCGGTTTCCCTGTTGCTGCTGGGCCAGCCTTCTCAGAGACAGAATTTCATGCGCCCCTACATCATAGGAGGTTAACTGCCCCGGTTCTGCAACACTGCGGTAAAAGATCTGTTGTGCGAACTCCCGGTTAAAAGCACCGGATTGCAAAATATAATCAATCACTTCTTGTTTGCTCCACCCCTCTAAATGGAGACCTGTGTCCAAAACAATGCCTCTGGCGGGCCAGGCCCTACGACTAATCAGTGCGTATTCGTGCCGGTATAAGCCCATTTCCTCAGCAAGGAGTTCACTATAACGCCCCCAGCCCTCGATATAGCTACCAAAAAAGGAAAACCGTGTTATTGGGTGTATATTGTGCCCTGACTGCCAACTTGAGATTTGCAAGTGATGGCCAGGATAGCCTTCATGATAGGCAGCTACTTCAAGCCTGCCTTTGCTTTGCTGTTTGGGATCTTTAAAGCTGATCAAAAACTTTCCTGGCTCTCCAGGTTGATACTGAGCCGCACCGGCAGGCGCTTGAGGCGGCAATGGAGTTATCGCAAGCTCATTTTTCGGCACTGTAGTAAACCAAATTGCAGATTTTTCCTTTGCATTTTTTAGGTGTTCTGATAAAACTGTTTTCATCTCATCTTCAGATTTGAACAGGTTGTTTTTGTCATGCAGTACTTTTTGAATAATGGTATTGAAATCGCGAGTATCGTAGAGTTCAAATCCGATACTTTTAATTTTGTTTGTATTTTCTCTGACTGTATTTTTACCTAAGGCTTTTATCTCTTCAGGGGGAATGTCTTTATTATTCCAGCTTCTCAGAAAGGCGGCGTAGCATTGGCGCCCTTTAGGCAGTTCCAGCAGGGAATAGCTCTCTCTTGCAGATGGAATATACTGCTGTTCTAGAAATTGCACATAGTACTCAATAGCTGGATTGATCAACTCTTTGACAACAGTCGCTAGTTCTGTCTGGAATGCCTTATCAGTACTGCGCTGGGCTGGAGACATAAATGGCTGCTGGAATAGATCAAGATTGATCATTGCGCGTAATTGCATAACTGTTTGCTGGGCAATCTCTTTTGGCATAGAGTATCCTAACGCCAAGCCCGTTTTAAGGTTGTCAACTTCATTTTTTATGGTTTGCGGTATTTTTTTCCAGCGTGAAATAGCCTGGGCCTGTAATTCGGGACTGCTTACAGGCTGTAATTGTGCCAGTTGTAGGTAGTCACCCTGCCAACCATGGTTGCTTGAGATACTTTGCCATAATTCTCTTCTACATACTTTCAATGCCAGCTCTGTTTCAAGAGATTCACGCAGTATGGTATACACTATTTGGGCGTTGTGGGATTTAATTAGCTCAGCATCCAGCGCCATTAACTGTTGGTATAAGGTGTTTTGAAGTTCTGATTCTTGTTCGAGGCTTTTCCGGTCATTCTCTGGCAGGTAACTGTGATCTGCGTAATCAAGATCGAGTGTATAAACAGAGATCGGGTTTTTTTTAACAGAAAAATCGTAGTAGCGGTCAGCAATCTCGTTCAGTACCCCTTCAGCCTCTGATTGTGTGTTGATACTGGTAAAGTCTTCCTTTGGCAAGGGTGCCACTTGGCAGGCGGCTAAATGATAGGATATTAATAGTAAAATATTTTTTATTATTTTTTTCATATTTTCCTCACAATGGGTTGATCAATAACCCTGCTTGTTTATTTCAATCTATCTATTCTCTCCGGCAGGGATTCCTGTTCAAGGGTTTCCAGGGTTAGTTGTAACCGATCCATAAGGTCATCCCCTATCTCTTCAAACAGGTCTTCAATCGCCAGTGCAACCGTTTTATAAATTTCTGCTTGGGCGAGGGCCTCCGATTTGCCTTTTTTGGTTAAAGTGACTCGTTTTCGGCGTAGATCCTGCTTGTCTGAAACACAGGTCACCAGTTTCAGCTTCTCCAAAATGGTGATTCTTGATGCAACGCGTTGATGAGAAAAATTAAGTGCACGTGCTATATCGGCAGTGAAGGATGGTTCATTTTCACTAAGAAACAACATAAACGACACATCGGTGACCGGTGCAGTGACCCCTTTGGCTTTGAGTAGCTTTGATCCGTCTTCACAGATTAAATCTCTAAGTC
This sequence comes from Microbulbifer sp. MI-G, assembly GCF_030440425.1. Taxonomy (NCBI): domain Bacteria; kingdom Pseudomonadati; phylum Pseudomonadota; class Gammaproteobacteria; order Cellvibrionales; family Microbulbiferaceae; genus Microbulbifer; species Microbulbifer spongiae. Next base: position 2,608,037 of record NZ_CP098023.1, on the reverse strand, counting down.
TCCCTGCCATACTGGCTAAAAAGGCTGCGCGGTATTTGGAGGCATAGAAAAATGGCTTGCTTGAGCTTGGCATATTCAAGTATTAAACTTATATACAAATAATTGTACAAATAGTTGCATAAACTCTTTTGCTTGTCAAAACAATACGGCGTTTGTCGTTGATTTTCACGCCGATAGTTTTCACACGGCTTTACTGTCCTGAAATGTGCAGTCTCTAGGAGTTTAAGTAAACGATAGTGCCAGTTAAAGGTATGATGATTGCTGAGGTCTATATCCGGTTAGGGTTAAGGTATACGACAAAATAGCCAGATCGGTCTCTGGGTGGTTATTCAATAATAGCGCCAGGATATCCAGGGGCCAGGATACCTGGCCGTTGCATCGTGAGAGAGCAAGATAGCCCTAACATGGGTAAAGGGGAATCAGCATCGCCAGTGTGGGCAAATTCCCTTCGCCTGTGCGTTATGATTGAAAAAGGGCAGGTTTGTCCAGAGCACACCTGGCGAAGCTATTTGGCTGTTTTGATAAGGGAGAATTTAAGTCAGCGCTCGTTTTGATGCATGCAGGCCGCTAGTGAATTTATCTAGTACAGAAGAGGTGCTTGGTGCAGATCGTATGATATAACACTAATAAGCTCTGTGCATCGTGCTACTGAGCATCCATTTCTCATGGGAAAATAGTGTTGGAGGCTAAGCAGAGTTACTCAACTAACCCACTTAATCAGTCAGAAAAAAGGTAACATTGGTCACTACCCTTACCTCCTTTTCTATTTTTCTGGTGTCACCATAGTTTTCACCAACGTCTCGTATGACAAACCCCCCTTGTCGTGCGCTTCTTATCCCACCGACTTCAACACCGGCATTTATGGCGAATTCATTGGCTGCGATCCTGGCATTTGTGGTTGCCTCTTTCAACATCGCAGGTTTGATTTTATTTAATTGGGTAAAGTGGTAGGCGGGAGGATTATTTTTGATATCAAGCCCTTGTGCGATTAGTGTATTCAGGTTGGATCTAACCTCAGAAACCAGTCGGACTTTTTGGGTTTCAACTGTAATTTCACCTACCAGTATATGTTCCTCCTCAACCAGTTTCTGGTCTTCATCCCGAAATTCTTTTTTCAGGTAGTTTATTATACCCGGCTGTATTTCATGATCGGTAAATCCACTACTTTTCAGTAAAGAGATGATTTTGTTCTGGTCGGCTTCTGAATCTTTATATAATGCAGGAATTTCCGATTTGCTTTTCCCGGTCACGGTGTATTGTATTGACCAATAAGCGGTATCTGCTTCAACTCGCCTCTCTGCAAGGCCTTTAACTTCAGCAGTATTTAAGGCAACTTTCGATTTATACAGGGTCTGGCTGACAAAGTGCCCTGCGGCAGCGATTCCGGTAGCCAAAAGAAATGCCGCAAAGAGGATGCCAGCTTGGTTATTGTTGTTCATACTGCATTCCGTGTTTATGAATCGCCCAGGTTGAAGAGGTTGATAGTTCAAACTTGTATGAGACAGTTGATAATAGCCATCACTTTTGCCAAAGTCTACCATCAATAGTGATTAGCCCCGCTGTGACAACCCCCATACCAGCCATATGAATACTGTGCAGTGTTTCTCCAAGTGCTATTGTTCCCCGTGAAATGGCGGAAACAGGGATTAAAAATGTGACGAACAGTAGATCTATTGCGCCAGCTAATGCCAATATTATGAAGTGCACCACGTACGCAACTGCGGTTGAGAAAACGGCTAATGCACCAATAGCCATGTTTGCCTGGTATTTCAAGGTCCATAGGGTTATCTGCAATCATTGCTATTGGGGCAAGAAATAGTGCAGATGCAGTTACCTGGCCAGCAGTAATGACAATCGGATTTATGTTCTGCGGTTTGAATCGACGACCAAAAACCCCGGCAAACGCATAAGATAGAGTTGCTCCCAGCACTGCCAATTGGGCCATTACATTGACTCCCATGTCTGCAAATATCGCAGGGCCCATTATGATGGTCACTACTAAAAACCCCAATAGCACACCAATTAACTTGTTTTTTGTGATTTTCTCATCTTAAAAAATGCTTGTCTCAAGTGCAATTCTCAATAAAGCAATGGTTAAAGTTGGCAACTCAGCAATAGCCAATTCAATAAGGAAAATTATCCGTCCCCAAAACTAAAAGGGTTATCAGTAAAAGCCATTTTCTGATACCCATTGATGTTGAAATAAATGTTGATGTTGATAAATCCATTGGAGAGTAATCATATTTATTACAAGCCTATGGATCAGTTTAGGGCCGGTTATCACCGCTACCTTCGAAGCCTGACAAAGCCCGCATCAGGGGCACGGAGCTGCAAATTCGGCTCCCTCCAGAGTCAGCAGGTGTGCCTTCAGTGGCAGGCCGCCGGCATAGCCTGTGAGAGTGCCATTGGCGCCGATTACCCGGTGGCAGGGAATCACCACCGCCACAGGGTTGGCGCCATTGGCGCGGGCTACCGCGCGGATGGCCCGCGGTTGCCCCAGCTGCTGTGCCTGCTGGGTATAGCTGCGGGTTTCACCGTAGGGAATCGCCAGCAGTGCCTCCCACACCCGGCGCTGGAATACGGTGCCGCGAGGTGCCAGGGGCAGGTGGAAGTGCCGCCGCTTTGCCGCCAGGTACTCCCGTAGCTGTTGCGCGGCCCGGTCGGTCAGCGCTGTGGCACCGGGCTGCCAGTCCGCTGCCAGGGGCAGGGGGCGTGTTTTGTGGTGGAATTGCAGTGCGATAACACCGTCTTTGCCGGCGGCGATGTCTACTTCTCCCAGGTCGGTAGTGTAACGCTTGTAATGGATCATCTTCGCTCTCCCGATTTCAATGACTGCCACAGCAACAGGGCGCCGTAGGCGCGCCAGGGTCGCCAGTGCTCGGCCCTTGCCAGAGCCGCTTTGGGTGTTGCTTTTTCATTGGTACTGCCCAGCGCCTGCAAGATACCCAGATCCGAAGCGGGAAAGGCGTCTGGCATGGACAGGCTGCGCATGGCAATATACTGCGCCGTCCAGTCGCCGATGCCCGGCAGTGCAGTGACCTGCTTACACCAGGCGTCGAGGGAGGGCTGGGTAAAATCGATGCGCCCCTCGCGTGTCGCCGCCACAAACCCGCGCAGTGTTTTTGCGCGGCTGCGGGTCAGTCCCAGGCCGGCAAAGTCCGCCTGCGCCAATTGTTCTGGAGTGGGAAACAGACTGTGCTCGGTGCCAGTCTCATCCACAAAAGCGGTCCCATAGCGGGCTACAAGGCGCCCGGCAATGGTGGTGGCTGCGGCCACGCTGATTTGCTGCCCCAAAATCGCTCGCAGGGCAGTCTCAAAGGGGTCCCAGGCGCCGGGCAGGCGCAGCCCCGGTGCCATTTCCAACTGGCGGGCCAGGAGGGGATCGCGTCTTAAGACCGCTGCTATTGCACCGCTGTCCGCATCCAGGTCAAACAGGCGGCGCAGGCGCTGGTTGAGCAGGTAGAGACTGGTGGCGCCCCCCTGGCTGCTGATCTCCACCAGCAGGCGGTGCTGTTTCGGCTCATGGGTCACGCGCAGAACACCGCGGAAGCGGTCCAGTTCAAAACTGCGCTGGTAAACCCCGTCTTCCACATGCTCCACTCCGGCCAGGGCGCGGGTGCCGAGAAAGGCCAGCATCTGTGGCCAGTGCAGTGGCGGGCGATATTCGAGAGACAGCTGCACCCGTGCGGGTGTGCCCTTTGCCACCCCATCGACACTGCCCGCTCTGCGTACCTCCGAGGGGGTGCGCTGGTAGAGCTGCTTAAAGACCCCGTTAAAACGCCGCAGGCTGTTAAAGCCCGACGCATAGGCGATCTCGGCGATTGTCAGAGGGGTGTCGCGCAATAAGCGGAAGGCAAACAGCGCGCGCTCTGTCTGCCATACCGCCAGAGGGCGCATCCCCAGGTGTTCGGCGAATAAACGGCGCAGGTAGCGGCTGCTGATACCGAGGCGTTCTGCGAGCCTTTCCACAGACTGGGGTTCGCGCTCACTGCGCATTAGCCTCAGCGCCCGCTGCACAGTGGTGGAAACCAGCCCCCAGGCCGGGCTGCCCGGCGCACAATCCGGCCGGCAGCGCAGGCAGGGCCTGAAGCCGGCATCTGCCGCTTCCGCTGCGGTGGCAAAATAGGTGACGTTGCGTTCCAGCGGGGCACGCGCCGGGCAGATGGGACGGCAGAAAATCCCGGTGGTTTTTACCGCAGTGAAAAAGCGCCCATCGAAGCGCCGGTCCCGTGCCTGGCGTGCTCTGGCGCAAATTGCTGTATCGAGTGTCATCGACCCCTCCCGTTTCCGCCTCCCAGTGTATGGCGATGGCAGGGTGGGGACTAGTCAAAAACGGCACTGACGGTAACACCAATGCCCGCACAGGGGGTTGGGGGTTATGGAGTTGGACTGGTCAACAGCCAGCAGGCTGATGGGCCAGTGGGGACCTCGGGGCCAGTGCTGTCCCTAGAGGTCGTACAGGACACTTTTGGCCACGCCAATGATTTTGCCGCTGCGGTTCATTTGAATGGGTACATAGGCGGGATTGAGGGATTTCAAATATTGATTGGGCCCGTCTATGACCAGCTTTTTAAGGGTGACTTTTTTGTCACCGGGCAGCCTGGCGGCCACAATGGAGCCGTTCTCGTAGTCGCAGTCCGGGTCCACAACCACGATATATCCCTCCGGGATGGAGAGGCCGTTGGGCGCGGTCATGGCATCTCCTTCCACTTTGAGGGCGAAGGCGCGCGGGCCGACGCGGGTGGTGGTGGGGATCTGCTCTCCGTCTGCCTGGGCAATGCCGTTTTCAAAAGTCTCTGCCCAGGTAACGGCTTTCACCGGCGAAATCAGTGGTACCTGGCGGTAGACTGCACGCACTGCGGCATCACTGGTGTAGGTGAGTGGGGTTTCCTGAATAAGGTTGCCCGGCGCTGGTTTGCCGCTGTCGGTGAAATACGCTACGGATTTTCCCAGGGCTTTGGCGAGTGCTTGCAGGGTTTCCGCGCGGGCATCCACTTCAGCCCGCAGTATGCGACCGATGGTGGTCTGGCCAACGCCACTGCGTTTTCCCAAAGCCGCCTGGGTAGAGAGGCTGGGGCTGTTTCTCATGGCCAGGTTGAGCCTTGCGGCGATGCGTTTTCTGAGCTGGTGTTTCATACCGCTATATTGCCATATATGGCTAACCGTGTATGGCTTGACATTTGAGCCCAATATGGCTAATTTAGCCTTAAATGGGGGACTCCGATGGATACAGGTGGTGACTTGCTTGAAAAAGTCAGGGCGCAACTGCGGGAGCGCCGGGGCCAGTGGAAAGAAATTTCCGAGCGCTCTGGCGTGCCTTACTTCACCCTGATCAAAATCGCCAACGGTGCCACCGAGAACCCCCGTTGGAGAACCCTGGCGCGACTGTCGGAACAACTGTCCCGAGAGCCGGCCACGCCACAGTGAGAAACCGCGCCGCAGGTGTGGATTGGCTGATTCAGTGACCGGGCGTTGGCACTCCGTCTGAGGGGGCCAGGCAGGCGCGAAATGCTTATGGGCATGTCCTCTATACAGGGCGGCAAACGGTTTTTACGTGGTTGCCGTCCGGGTTCGGTTGAGATGACGGGATGGGGAGACACCTGCCCAGTGGTGTGACAGCCGGGAGAGACCGGCATTGAGTAAGTGCAGCCTCCCGTAGTGCGGGGCAGAGTAACCCTGCGGGGGGTATCCAATGGCACGACACGACCGCGACACACTCTGCCTGATTCGCGGGGAAACGGTGCCAAGGGCGATTGCCCCGAGCCGGTGGAAGGCCGGCACCTCGCAGCATTTGATTAAAATGTAAGCGATCAAGTCCCCCCCACCTGAAAGACCAATCGGATTTATTTACTCTCCTGATTTTTAATGGTCAGGGGATTCAAATGGCTACTCAGGCAGAATCCGGTTTCTGGTTGCAGCACATCCGTGCCTGGAACAACGGCGATCTGTCCCCGGTAATGCACTGCAGCGACATGGCACCCGGCAACCTGGGTGGTTGCCGAACTCAAGCGGCCGGATTATTCCCGTTCCGGAGTGACGCCCAGCAGAAGCAGGTCGCTGTCCGTGTCGAAATGAACGCGCCCCTGGACCACCGGGCTCTCAGTGCCGGAGTAGTAGTCCTTGAGCAGGGTGCCATCGGCAAACAGGCCGTACACCGGTAGGGATTTTTTGCCGGTTTCAACGCCGAGGGCGACCAGTACCGGGGGTTCCCCCTCCAGAGTGCGTGAGAAGGTGTAGGGTTGATCCGCCAGCTTGCTGTGTTCGCCGGCCCCCAGTGCCAGATTGGCGCGACGGAACTGCCCCAGTTTGCGCCAGTGGTCGAGCAGTGCCTGGGTAGTTTTGCGCTCCAGGTCTTGCCAGTTCATCAAACTGCGCATAGAGGCATCGCCGCCGGCATTTTTCACAATCATCGGCCGGGCAATTTCATCGCCGTAATAGATCTGCGCAGCGCCCGGCGCCAGCATCAATTTGAGGGCCGCCGCCCTGGGTTGTTTGCGCTCGCGGTCGAAAGAGTGGTGATCGTCGTGCGAGCCCAGGTAGTTGAGTACGCCCAGTCCATCCAGGGCGCCTCCGTGCAGGGCGGAAGAGTAGCGTGAAAATATAGCTTGCGGGGATTGTGCAGCGTGCTGGGCAAAGCCCATATTGATCAGGCTGTCGAATCCATAGGCAAAGAAATCCACTTGCCGGTCGCCAAAGTCGTACACTCTGCCTTTGGTGGGCCCGAAATCATCGACGCCGAAATGGTAGACCTCCCCCAGCATAAAGAATCTGCGGTCGTCGAGCTTCTTATCCGGATTGTCTGCTTTCCACTGTGCCAGTGCCAGGCTGGCCTCTCTCTTCAGTACTGCCCAGATTTCCGGTTCCACATGCTTGGCCGTGTCCACACGGAAACCGTCCACTCCGTATTCCCGCACCCAGTCTGTGAGCCACTTGACGATGTAATACTTGGGCGCGCGCGGGTAACCGGTGCGCGCAAAGAATGCGTCCAATTCGCGCTGTTCCCGCTGCAGGCGCCCCTCTCTGCGCCATTTGGCCACCAGGTGCGGGGGCAGATCCACCGGCTGCTCGCTGTCTGTGCGGATATCCGGCAGATTGCTGGTGAGGGCACAGTGAACATTACCGGCAAAGTTGTTCCAGTCGCACACCGGTGTGGTGCGCACCCAGGCCGCGGGCCACAGGGGGTCCCGCTTGGTGACCGGGCCCGTATGGTTCAAAATGACATCCAGTAATACACGGATGCCCTGGCGGTGGGCGGTTTCGATCACCCGGCGCAGGTCTGCTTCATTGCCGAAGTTGGCGTCCACCGCTGTCCAATCGCGGGGCCAGTAGCCGTGATACGCGTAGGTTCGGCCATCGCCATCATCGTAACCCTGCACCTGCTCCACTACTGGGGACATCCACAGGGCGGTTACACCCAGGTCGCGAAAATAACCAGCTTCCAGCTTGTCGAGCAGACCCCGGAGATCGCCACCGGCAAAACCCCGCAGCAGCTCGGCATCGTCTTTGCGCCCGTAAGCGCGGTCGTTGCCCGGATCGCCGTTGGCAAAGCGATCCGGCAACAGGAAATAGATGCTCGCATTGCGCCAGAAAGGATCCACCTGCGCCCCAGCCATCGCTTTTTCCGCGGCAGTCGCCCCTGCACCACCCAACCCTGCCAGACAGAGTGCGGCAACCATGCTGACCAGCTTTTTCATTATTCTGTTCTCTCAAATTGCCTCTCATCGCTGTTCCACTCTAACGCGGGAACCTGTCGACGCCTCCCCCCGGGGGGAGGCGTAGAACGAATTTCACTGCGAGAAAGACCTTTTCGTGACAGGGAAAAAGACCCATCAGGCCCGTTTGAGGCTTTTTTATGGACTTCACGCATATTCCATGAAATTTAAAACTGGTATGGCTTATTGCTATCCGCTTAAGCTTATTGCTATCCGCTTAATAGGTATCGTAATTCTCTGTGATATTGAAGTTGGCAGCAAAGTGGGAATTGTGCACTTTTTGAGTTTCACTCTAAGTCGCAGTTCAGTATTATGCGGCCTGAACTGGTCACCTCTCTCTTCGTGTCTCACCCATGCTTTAAATTTAAGGCCACTTAAATTCGGGTTATGTGCTTTGGCCGCATACGGCTTTTAAAGCGTGAATCAAAGGAAAAACCGCAGTTTCAAAACCGGCTGCCTTTTCAAGCAGGCACTGCCCACAGTAAAAACTCCCGGTTGCCATCGCCGCCCTGAATCGGGCTCTCGATATATTCCCTGATTTCGAGTCCCAGCGAAAGAATCAAACGGGTTATTCGTTCACGCACTGGGCGGTAGAGTTTGGCATCGCGCACCAGACCACGTTTTCCGATGCCCGCGGGGCCCACTTCGAACTGGGGTTTGACCAGACTTATCAGTTGTCCGGAGGGTTTCAACAATGGGGGTAGCTGCGGCAGGATCAGCAATTGGGAAATAAAGGAAACATCTACCACGATGGCGTCGAAGCCGTTGTCTGCGTAAGGTGCCATTTGGGAAGCTGCCAGTTGGCGGGCGTTAACCCCCTCGAATAAATGCATGCGTGGATCGTCGAGCAGTTTCTGCGCCAACTGGCCCTGTCCCACATCCACCCCTACCACCGAGGCGGCACCACGCTGCAACAGGCAGTCACTGAAACCACCGGTGGAGCAGCCCACATCCAGCGCCTCCCAGCCTTTGGGATTCAGCCCGGTGTGGTCGAGAATCGCGGCCAGTTTCAAACCGGCGCGGGAGACGAACCGGTCCTCTGGCAGGGGGCTGACTTCCAGCGTGCAGAGCGCACTGACGGACTGTCCCGCTTTGCGGGCGGGTGTTAGAGAGCCACCCTCCGAAATCAGAACCCTGCCCGCATCCACCAGCTTTTTGGCGTGGGTGCGGGAATTGGCGAGGTTGCGCTGTACAAGGAGTTGGTCCAGGCGGGTCATGGCTGGTTGTGAAATCCTGACAGGATGGTTAAGGATAAAGGGGGCATGCTAACCTCTGGCACCGGTAGGTAGAAGAGCAGCCCTGGTTTTTGTGGGGCCAAACCTGGCAAAAGAGGATGTCAGCCAATGGCAAAAAGCATTTTGGATAAGTTCAAGATTCGCAAGGGAAAAGTCTTTGAGGCGCCCCTGGAAGGGGCCTTTGGGCGCCTGGTGACCCCCTTTGAGGAATTTATCCATCGCCAAAGCAGCAGTGGCATTTTACTGATGCTTTCTGCGCTGGCGGCACTGATTATCGCCAATTCCCCTCTGCAGGAGGGCTACAAGCACCTGCTGTATATGCCGATCAGCCTCAATGCCGGGGACTGGGTGTTCTCCCTTTCCCTGCACCACTGGATCAACGATGGTCTGATGGCCATCTTTTTCTTCCTCGTGGGCCTGGAGTTAAAGCGTGAATTCATGGTGGGCGAGCTGTCCGATCTGCGCCAGGCGGTCCTGCCGGTAATGGCGGCGATTGGGGGTATGCTGGTGCCGGCCATGATTTACGGCGCCTTTAATGTCGGCGGCGCGGGAGAGCGCGGTTGGGGCATCCCCATGGCCACGGATATCGCTTTTGCTGTGGGCTGTATTGCGCTGCTGGGCAATCGTGTGCCCCGCGCAGTGGTGACCTTTCTGGTGGCCCTCGCGATTGTGGATGACCTGGGCGCAATTCTGGTGATTGCGATCTGGTATACCGAACAGGTGAATATTGCGGCGCTGATTGCAGCGGGCAGCCTTATCGTGATTATGTGGCTGTTGAAAGCGGCGGGCGTACGCCGCTCTCCGGCTTATGTATTTGTGGGGATATTACTCTGGTATGAGTTTCACCTGGCCGGAGTGCATGCCACCATTGCCGGTGTGATTACCGCCATGGCGTTACCGGCCAAGCCGAAGTATGATCCGGTGGCCTTCAGTACTTTTGTGAAAGATATTATCCGCAGTTTCGACCGCTGCTTTCGCCCCGGTGACAAAATCATTGCCAATGACGCCTTGCGCGCACGCGTGATGGCCCTTGGCAACGGGGTAAACCTGGCCCAGTCGCCCCTGCAGCGCATGGAAACCCGTCTGCATATTCCGGTGGGCTTTTTGATTATTCCCATTTTTGCCCTGGCCAATGCGGGCATCCCCTTCGACAGCTTTACCAGCTCCGCTGCAGTCGTCAACCCAGTGACATTGGGGGTTATTGCCGGATTGGTTTTGGGTAAACTGGTGGGCATTGTGGGAGCCACCTGGATCGGCTGGAAACTGGGTTGGGGCCGGCTGCCCAAGTCGGCGAGCTTCCAGCATATTGTCGGGGTGGCGCTGCTCGGTGGTATCGGTTTCACCATGTCCATTTTTATCGCCGAGTTGGCTTTCAGCCGCCAGTACGACCTGCTGATCCAGGCCAAGGCGGGCATCCTGCTGGCCTCGGTGATTGCCGGCATTGCCGGGTTTTTGGTGCTACGCAATGCGCCGGTGAGCGAGGAATTTGAGCCGGGATTGGAACAGGATCAGCGCGAGACAGATGACGGAGCGGTGTGAAAAGCCGATAGTGTCAATGGGCACACCCGCAGGCCGGGCTGACTGGGTTTGCGGCTTTTAAAGCTGGGGTGTGTCCCCGGAAAATAACTTTGGCGTCAAAGCAAAAACGAAACAACTCTGAAGAGCGATAATCATGAAGCGAGTGGTAAATGGGTTGCGCCTGTGGCTTTTGCTGATAGCGGTACTCTTCCTGAGCGCCTGCGGTGGCAAACGCAGCGGGGAAATGGGGATGGACACCGAGCAGGCCGCAGTGGGGCAGGTGGCAGATGGGGAAAATGCAGGCACGGCCATGGACAACATCGCTACGGAGTACGTACAGTTGGTATTGGCACTGGGCAACCACGACAAGCACTACGTGGATGCCTACTACGGCCCGGCGGCATGGCGGGAGCAAGCGGCCCTCAACGGGATGAGCCCGGCACAGATTGCCGAGCGTGGCCGGGAGCTGCAGCAGCAGTTACCGGCACAGGCAGAAATACAGGGGTCTAGTAATGACCTGCGCCGGCACTATTTGAAAACCCAGTTGCGTGCCCTGGTGGCCCACGCGCGCAGCCTTGCCGGGCTGGATGCGCGCAGTTTTGCCAATGAGGCAAGCCTACTCTACGATACCGAGCCCCCCAAACAGGAGCTTGCCAGTTTCGAACCCCTACTGCGGGAACTGGACAGGCTGCTGCCGGGAGACCAGTCCCTGACTACGCGGGTGCAGGCGTTCCGGCGGGGATTTGAAATACCCACAGATAAACTGCAGGCGGTGTTCGAGGCGGCCATTGAGGAGTGCCGGCGGCGTACCAAAGCGCATATTTCCCTGCCGCGCAACGAACACTTTGTGCTGGAATATGTCAGCGACAAACCCTGGAGTGGCTACAACTGGTACCAGGGCGGCGCCCGGAGCCTGATTCAGCTCAATCGGGGCCTGCCGATCACCATTGATCGCGCCATCGACCTGGGTTGCCACGAAGGCTATCCCGGTCACCACACCTACAATGCGCTGCTGGAGCAGTCGCTGGTGAAGGCGCGCGGCTGGGTGGAATACAGTGTCTATCCACTATTCAGCCCACAGTCGCTGATTGCAGAAGGGAGTGCCAATTACGGCATCGACCTGGCCTTTCCCGACGGGGAGAAGACCCGCTTTGAAAGGGAAGTGCTCTTTCCTCTGGCGGGCCTGGACCCGGACAGTGCTGGGAAATTCGACCAGGTGATGGCGCTGGTGGAGAAACTCGGTTTTGCCGGCAATGAAATTGCGCGCCTGTATATCGATGGTGAGATCGAAGGCGACCAAGTGGCACCGCTGTTTGAGCAGTACACCCTGATGAGTCCGGCCAAGGCAAAGCAACGCAAAGACTTTCTCGACGCCTATGGCGCTTATGTGATCAACTATAACTGGGGCAAGAAACTGGTGGCGGATTATGTGGAAAATGGCGCAATGGATGCCGATGAGCGGTGGCAGCGATTTGCCAGGCTGCTGTCCTCGCCGCGTCTGCCCTCCTCCCTGAACTGGTAGAAAATATGATACAGAGAGCGGTATTGCGGGATTACCTGCTTTCCCGCCCCGAGGCTACGGAGGACTTTCCCTTTGGTCCGGCGGTGGCGGTGTTTAAAATCCGGGGTAGGATGTTTGCCACGCTCGGTGACTATCGCGGGGTGGATGCCACCAATTTAAAGTGCGATCTGGGTGAGGCCCAGGCCCTGCGGGATATCTTTTCCGGTGTACTGCCGGGGTACCATATGAACAAAAAACACTGGAATACCGTATTGCTGGATGGCAGTGTGCCGGATTTTGAAATCGAGCGGATGGCGGACCGATCCTACGGGCTGGTGGTGACGGGCCTGCGCAAGGCGGAGCGGCAATCCCTGGAACTGGCTTACGGCGAGGAGAATCTGTACCGCTAGTGGCGCTGCTGGCAAATCCGTCGCGGACACTGGTGCTGACTATTACACTCCAGGCAGCTCCGTGCACTTGCCCTGCCATGCAAGGATGGCGATCGAAGAGATTCTTTAAAACCGGCTTAATCGCCGGGCAGATATTCAACAGATTCCCTGTAAAATGAAACCTGGACAAACCCAACTCAGGAGCGGTTGTGAACGAATTTATTGTCGATGTAACAGCGGAGAGCGCCCAGCAAGTACTGATTGAGGAATCCATGCAGCGCCCGGTGGTGGTGGATTTCTGGGCTGACTGGTGTGAGCCCTGCAAGCAATTGATGCCGGTGCTGGAAAAACTGGCGAATGAGTACGCCGGCCAGTTCCTGCTGGCCAAGGTGAATGCGGACAGCGAGCAGATGCTCGCGGGGCAATTGGGCGTGCGCAGCCTGCCCACCGTGATGTTACTCAAAGACGGCCAGCCGGTGGATGGCTTCGCCGGTGTGCAGCCGGAATCACAAATTCGCGAAATGCTCGACAAGTACCTGCCCAAACCCTGGGATATCAAACTGCAGCAGGCCCAGGCGTTGATCACCGAGGGGAAACAGGGTGCGGCCCTGCCGCTATTGCGCGAGGCGTACAGGGAATCCAGCGAGCGTGAGGATATTGCCAAGCAGCTGGCGGCGCTATTACTCGAGCAGAACCGCACTCAGGAGGCTGACACGGTACTGGGGAAAATCCTGCTCGCCGACCAGGATGCCGAATACCAGCAACTGATGGCGCAATTGGAATTAAAGCAGCAGGCGGCGGATACGCCGGAAATCCAGGCCCTGCAGAAAACACTGCGGGACAATCCCCAAAACGGCGACGCCGCCTACCAACTGGCGGTGCAGTACAGCCAGGCAGATCGCCATCAGGAGGCCCTGGAGCTGCTGCTGGATATCCTGCGCCGGGATATGCACTTTGCCGACGGCGCTGCCAAGCAGACATTTCTGGATATTGTGAAAAGCCTCGGCGCCGGTGATCCGGTTGCCACCCGGTACCAGCGCAAACTGATGACCATGATGTTCTAAATGTACCTATAAACAGCGTTTGGCCGGGCGAAGCAGGGTCTGCACTGCCCCGGTTTTTTACTGGCATACCGCGATGCAGTGTGCTGTTTCCAACGTGGCATTATTCAATGTACAAGCTTTGCCTCTATATTCCCGAAACGCATTTGGCCGTAGTAAAACAAGCGCTGTTTACAGCAGGTGCCGGGCGTATGGGAGATTATGATCACTGTTGCTGGCAGGTACTGGGCAGCGGCCAGTTCCGCCCACAGCCAGGTAGCCGGCCGTTTTTGGGTGAATCCGGGCAGGTGGAGGAGGTGGCGGAGTACCGGGTGGAAATGGTGTGTGCTGAAACCTGTGTGGATGCGGTGCTGGCGGCCCTGTATGAGACGCATCCCTACGAGGAGCCGGCCTTTGACCTGTGGCCGCTGGATGCGCGCTGTGGCCCGCGCCGCTGACAGCCGGCGCCTGATTCTGGCGGTTTTGTCAGTCAGGGCACCAGGCGTCGGGTGTTATTTCACACAAACTTCCCGGGGGGCATATGGTGGCCCTATCACAGAGAGGATCATTTACAGCTTTCGCGAGATGACGCCCCGGTGCAGCGGGTAATGCCCCAGTTGGCTGTCCTCGAAATAATGCTCGAGCGTTTTGTGCATGATGGGGAAGGCGATCTCCGGCCAGGGAATCTCCCCCTTGCGAAACAGTGCCACCTCCAAGGATTCCGGTCCCGGTCCAAAATTGGTATCTGTCAATTCACCCCGGTACATCAGGTAGACCTGATTGATATGGGGAATATCGTAGACCGAGTAGAGATCGTCCATACGGATGTTGGCGCGTGCTTCTTCCCAGGATTCCCGTAGTGCCCCCTCTTCACTGGTTTCGCCGTTTTCCATGAAACCGGCAGGCAGGGTCCAGCGCCCGCGGCGGGGTTCAATAGCGCGTCGGCACAGCATGACCCGGTCTCCGAGATAAGGCAGTACACCCACAATCACCCGAGGGTTGATGTAGTGTATGGCGCCGCAGTTGCTGCACAGGTGGCGGGGGCGGTCGTCGCCTTTGGGGATAGAAAATGTGACGGCATCGCTGCCGCAGCGGCTACAAAATTTCATGACGTCAGTATACCCATGCGGGATTCCAACGCCAGCCTGCCGACTTTTTGACGCCTATAGTTGTTAGAAACCCTGGTGTACAAAGGCGGTCCCCAGTCTGCCATGGCGCGTATTGTATTTTTTGGGCTTGTGTTAGTTGTCTTGTGCGCCTGCGGTGACAGAGATAAGCAACAAAAGCCGCCCCCGCCGCCTCCAGTGGAGGTACTGGTGGTGCGTGAGCAGCCGGTCATTCCGCGCTTTGAGTTTGTCGGTCGGGTAGAAGCCACCGACGAATATAAAGTGCGCCCAAGGGTACAGGGTTACATACAAAGCCGGCACTTTCAGGAGGGAGATACCGTTGTTAAGGGTCAGTTGCTGTTCGAGATAGACCCTCGCCCCTTTATCGCGGAACTGGACAACCAAAGCGCCAATCTGGAGCGGTCCAGGGCCGCACTGCGGGTCGCCGAGCGCAATTTCCGCCGCGGGCGCAGCCTGATTGCCACCGGTGCCATCAGCCAGGTACAGATGGATGAGTTGATGGGCACGTATGAAGAGACAAAGTCCCAGGTCGATGCAGATCGGGCCAAGGTGGAAAGCGCCCGGCTGGACCTCTCCTACACCAAGATCTATGCCCCCCTGACCGGGCGCATCGGGCGCACCGAATTTACCGAAGGCTCCCTGGTGGGCCCAGAATCGGATCCGCTGACCACCATTGTCAAGATGAATCCCATTTATGTGCTGTTCGAGGTGCCGGAGAACCAACTTTATGCCGTGCAGGTGGATACGCAAAGGCGGCGCCGGGCGGGGCTGTCGCCGATAGGGCTGGATGTCCGTATTGAGCTGCCGGATGGCAACTTTTACCCCTACCGGGGCGAGATCGTATTTATCGACAACCAGATTGACCAGACTACCGGCTCTGTTGCGGTGCGCGCACTCTTTCCCAATCCGGGCCAATTGCTGGTGCAGGGGCAGTTCGCGCGGGTGTCCATCCGGGTATTTACCGGCAGCGAGGCCCTTAAACCCCTGGTGCCACAAGCGGCGGTACAGGAGGACATGCAGGGCCGCTACGTATTTGTGTTGGGCGAGAAGAATATTGCTCTCAAGCGCTACTTGGTTCTGGGGCAGCGGGAGGGGGAACTCTGGGCCGTGAACCAGGGGCTGGTTGCAGGAGAGTCGGTGATCGTCAACGGATTGCAGCGGGTGGTGGCGGATAAACCGGTGACACCGCAGAACACCCCGCGCGATCCCTACGATGCCCGGACGCAGCCCGCAGCACCCGCCCGCAAGGGGGAGTTGCCGACGGACTCAGGTACCGGTAGCCAGGAGTTGATTGAAATGCTGCCGGGCATCCGCATTGATAGCGAGTATCCCCAGCCTGAAGGAGCGGTCGATGATTACAAGTAGCCCGATACGGCCGCGGGCCGCTTAGCTGTTGTATGATCAGTGCGTTTTGCATCCGGCGGCCCCGTTTCGCCTTTGTGATTTCGATTCTGATTGCCCTGGCAGGAATACTGTCTCTGCCCCTGTTGCCTGTAGCGCAGTTTCCAGAAATTACCCCCGCCACCATCAATGTCGCCACTACCTATGCGGGTGCCAGTGCCGAGGTGATGCGCGACAGTGTCGCTGTGCCTATCGAATCCCAGGTGAATGGGGTAGAGGGCATGGAGTATATGTCCTCCACAAGTGGGAACGACGGCACCTACAGCCTCACCGTTACATTTAAATCCGGCTACGACGATGATATCGCCCAGGTGAATGTGCAAAACCGGGTAGAGCAGGCCATGCCGCAATTGCCCGAGGATGTAAAGCGGGATGGCGTTGTCGTCTCCAAACAGAGCACCACGCTGCTGTTGGTGGTGAATCTCTTTTCCCCGGAACAAAAATTTGATGAATTGTTTTTGGCCAATTATGCCGAGATTTATTTAAAGGATGAGCTGGCCCGCGTGCTGGGGGTGAGCAGCGTTGTGATTTTTGGCTCGCGCAACTACGCCATGCGCCTGTGGCTCAATCCGAACCGCATGGCCTCACTGGATGTCACTGTGGAGGATGTCGTTGATGCGGTACAGGCGCAGAATATTCAGGTGGCCGCAGGACAGATCGGCTCGCCGCCGATCCGCACAGACCAGCAGTTTCAGTATAATATTCTCGTACAGGGGCGCCTGGTCGATCCCAAGCAGTTTGAGGAAATCACCATCCGCGCCAAGCCTGATGGTGCCATGGTGAAAGTGAAGGATGTGGCCAGGGTGGAGCTGGGCAGTGAATCCTATGCCTCTTACGGCCAGTTGGACAATCAGCCCTCTGCGGTTATCGGTGTATACCAGTTGCCCGATGCCAATGCCCTGGAGGTGGCCGAAGGCATCAAAGAGAAGGTGGCACAGCTTTCCCAGCGTTTCCCGAAGGGACTGACCGCCGAAGTGCTCTACGATACCACGCTGTTTGTGGAGGCTTCTGTCAAAGAGGTTGTGGAGACGCTCTTTATTGCCCTGATCCTGGTTATCCTGGTGGTGTTTCTGTTTTTACAGGACTGGCGCTCCACCCTGATCCCTGCGATTGCAATACCCGTTTCCCTGGTGGGCACCTTTGCCCTGATGCTTGCCCTGGGTTTGACCATCAATACCATCACGCTTTTTGCTCTGATTCTCGCCATCGGCATAGTGGTGGATGATGCGATTATCGTAGTGGAAAACACCCAGCGCCTGATGGGAGAAGGGTTGGCACCGAAAGAGGCTGCGCTGGAATCCATGCGTGAGGTAACCGGCCCGGTGATTGCCACCACCCTGGTGCTGTTTGCGGTGTTTGTGCCGGTGATGCTGATGCCGGGAATTACCGGAAAAATGTACCAGCAGTTTGCCATCACCATTTCCATGGCGGTGGCGATTTCCTCCATCAACGCGCTTACCCTGAGCCCCGCACTGTGTGCCAGCATCCTGAAGGCGGGAGAAAAAGGCGAGATGGCGGGGATCAGGGAAACCGGGCTGTTTGGTTTTTTTAACAAGTTCCTGCACCGCGCTACCAATTTTTATGCAGGTCTGGTAAAGGCCTGTGTCGGGCTGCCACTGGTGGGGATCGCCTCAATCCTGGGGATTTTCCTCCTCACTTACTGGCTGTTCGCCCATGTTCCCACCGGCTTTATCCCCGATGAGGATCAGGGTACCTTTACTCTGCACGTGCAGTTGCCGGACGGTTCCTCCCTGGAGAGAACAGGCCCGGTGGTCAACCAGGTCACGGATATTTTGCTGGAGGAACCAGCCATGGCCCATGTGGTGGCCGTGCCGGGATACAACCAACTGACCAGCAGTGCCTCTTCCAATACCGCGATGATGTTTGCTGTACTCAAACCCTGGGAAGAGCGCACCAGCAGCGAGAACCACCAGTTTGCCATTATGGAGCGCCTGCAAAAAAAGCTGGAGGCCATTCCCAATGCGCAGATTATGCCCTTCGCCATTCCACCACTGCCCGGTATTGGTACGGTGGGCGGTTTCGAGTTTGTGTTGGAAGATCTGCAGGGGCGCAGTATTCTGGAGTTGTCCCAGGTACTGTTCGATCTGCTCGGCAATGCCAACCAGAGAGCGGAAATTGCCCAGGCATTTACCAGTTATCAGGCCAGTACCCCGCAGCTGGAACTCACTCTGGATAAGGAAAAAGCCCATGTGCTCGGTGTGCCCCTGCCACAAGTCTATTTCACCTTGCAGACACTGCTCGGGGGCTATTACATCAATGACTTTAACCTCTACGGCAAAGTGTTCCGGGTGATTGCCCAGGCGGATGCACAATTTCGCGACGAAGAGGAAAACCTGGCAGGCTTTTATGTGCGCGCCAACAGCGGTGGCCTGGTGCCGGTGACCTCCGTGGCCACTATCACACCCGTTGTGGCGCCCCAGACCATCACGCGCTACAACCTGTACAACAGTATCACCATTAACGGCGCCCCGGCCCCCGGCTTTTCCAGCGGCCAGGCCATGGACGCTATGGAAGCGTTGGCGCAGAACCTGCCGGAAGGCTACGGCTACGAGTGGACCGGTATCAGTTTTCAGGAGGTTACCGCGGGTAACCTGGTGCCGATTCTCTTCAGCCTGGCCATTATATTTGTGTATCTGTTTCTGGTGGCCCAGTACGAGAGCTGGAGCATTCCTTGCGCCGTTTTGCTATGTGTGCCCATCGCCATCAGCGGTGCCATGCTGATGGTCTGGCTCGCAGGTTCCATCAACAATCTCTACACCCAGATTGGCCTGGTACTGTTGATCGGTATGGCGGCAAAGAGTGCCATTTTGATTGTCGAGTTTGCCTGTGTGGAAAGGGATAAGGGCAAGTCCATAGCCGAGGCAGCGCTTTCTGCTACCCGACTGCGTTTTCGCGCGGTGTTAATGACGGCTATATCTTTTATTCTCGGAGTGGTGCCTTTGCTGGTAGCCACCGGGGCCGGTGCCGTCAGTCGCGTTTCCCTGGGCCTGGTGGTTTTTGGCGGCATGTTGGCTGCCAGCCTGTTTGCCACGTTGCTGGTGCCAGTGTATTACGCAATGGTGCAGGGGGTGCGCGAAAAACTGAAGGGGGGCTACCAGCCCCAGAACCTGCAAAAACCCGCAGCAGGTGAATGATGCCGCCAGGTGTTTGTTACTGTGCTGAGAAGTAGAGCGGATTGGCCCCTTTGTGTCGACATGACTGGCCGGTTGTCAGCCAGATTTGGGGCATTGGTTTGAATACCTGGCCAATAGTCACAAACGAATAGTTTGACATAGGACTCGGTCTTGCCTGCAAAAAACCGTATGATAAGTGCCAGGGAATATGCACCCTGTGTGGGTGGAGCAAATTGCTATGTTGAACAAGATTGAAGCATCCATTTCCCATCAACTGGCTGAACTTGAGGCGGGCGTCCCCAAGGGCAGTGCACTGCACGGGCATGCAGCGGTGCTGATCGCACTGACTGATGAGCCGGACCCCCATGTTATTCTCACCAAACGCTCCGCCAATCTGTCCACCCACTCAGGCGAAGTCTCTCTGCCGGGTGGTCGCTGGGATGTTACTGACCCTTCACTGCAATACACAGCCCTGCGCGAAGCTGAGGAGGAGATCGCTCTGCCTATGGATGCTGTGCGTATGCTCGGCCCCCTGTGGCCGCGCACCACCCGTTGGAAAGTGTCTGTTACGCCCTGGGTGGCAGTGATTGCCAAGGATATCGCATTGACCCCAAATCCGGGCGAACTGGATGCCATATTCCGTGTGCCCCTGTCTTTTTTTCTTGCCGATCCGCGTATCCGCACTGACCATATCATTATGGATGACTGCACCATCCACCTGCCGGCATACCGGTATGATGGCTATGAAATCTGGGGCTTTACCGCCGGTTTGCTCACCGAGTTTATGGTAAAAATACTGGGTGCGTCTCAAGCGCATAACGAATGTGTTGAAACTGCATGATTTGTCAGTGATTTCGTATACCTCCGGTGCTTGGTTATCCAGCGCCTCTTGGTTCAGTAGCGCAATGAATTCGCAAGATTTTCACTGGCCCAATGTGATACGTGTGTACCTCGCAATACGACAGGGGGTTATATCCAGGTTTTTTCAACCGCGCTCCTTGTTTTTTCCCGCAAACCACAGGGGAAAGAAACTGCGCTGATTGACACTGGCTGGCTGTGCAATGGGTTCGCGTGGGACCATTGCAGTTTGCCTTGTATGTCCCTTATTCTTATAGCGTAATACCGAATAATATAAACTCAATTATTATGACGCCAGATTAATAGTTATGGATAATCAGTGTGGGTGATTGTATCTTTAGTTTGACTGCATACGGGAAATACTGTCCGACACCAAGTGCTAATTTTATCTGTTTGTAATGTTAGAGGAAATGTCTTGGAAAAAATCCGCTTAATACCCCTGGTTCTTTTGTTGGTTTTGGTTGGATTAAATACCGCTGCCTTTGCTTCAGAAAAGCCCATTGGGTACATCGGCTTCCACAATGGACTGCCCTGGGCAATCCGATTTAATGATTGTGCAGAATACAATTTTGAGGGTGCGGAAAAATACCTGTGGTTTGACAGAACACTGGATTTCATAAGTTGTTACCAATTTGGAGACAAGGATGACTCCGACCTTAGAGGCGGAGTTATTTCAATTTATGAGGCCCCCGGGCTTGATGCCAATAAATTTAAGATCAATCGCTTTTCGGAATTTACTGTTTCAAAAAGTGGATGGGGTACATTCCCCAATGTATACTCAATCTCCGGAGATTGCTGGTTCAGGGTTAAAGAGGGCTGGATATACCTGAATTCGGTCGATAAGAAATTCGTGCAATATTATCCGGGAGAGCAAGACAAGGTTGAGAAGGCTGCACATGAAACCTATTTCCGTACACATTAAACCCTAGCCCAAAAACTCAGTAGTGCTATTTTTTATATCCGGGTTTCTGTGCGCTATGCTTTGATTAAAGTTTCAAGCGACTTGGGCTGATTGAGATAACAAACTAACCATGGATATTCTGATTGATTTGGAGAGGGCATTGCATCAATGTGAGGTTCGCCAGAATAAAGCGAAGGCCGCAAGCCTGATTCATACAAGCTTCAAGGAGATTGGTGCATCCGGCAGAAGTTACGATTTCGATAGCATTGTGGAAATGATGAGCGCAGAGCTTTCGTCAAATGGTTATATCCACTCCCAGGATTTTGAAAGCATCCAGCTGGAAGCATCGGTGTATTTACTTTTGTATAAGTCTGCCTGGGTGGATAATAACGGTATTAAAAGTAATTTTGCAAAGCGTTCCTCTATTTGGATATTTTCTGGTGAAAAATGGCAGTTGAAGTATCATCAGGGTACCCCTTGCCTGGAGTTTGAGTTGGGGATATGAAGGGTCCCTGACCTGTGACTTTATCTGGAAAATATTGGTCAGGGTAAGAATAACGTAGTAGTTATCAAGCAGGTGAAATTCATTACATGAAATATACAACCCGTACAGCCTTGGCTTCTGACATTCCAAAAATTCAAGCATTGATAGAGGAGTCAGTTCGGGGCTTGTCAATTAATGATTATACACAAGAACAAATTGAAGGGGCACTATTATCTGCTTGGGGTCTGGATACACAATTAATTAATGATAAAACTTATTTTGTAGTGGAAAATAACTATCTTTTGATTGGTTGTGGTGGATGGAGTTACCGAGCAACACTCTTTGGAAATGATAGTGAAAAAGATAGAAATCCTGATGTTTTGAATCCAGAGATCAATTCAGCAAAAATCCGGGCATTTTTTGTAAAACCCTGTTACGCACGCAAAGGCATTGGATCGTTGATAATGCAGCATTGTGAGGAAGCGGCAAGCGCAATGGGCTTCCGCAGTTTAGAGTTGATGGCAACCCTGCCGGGCTTTAGGCTTTACGAGCGTCACGGATTTATTGCCAGCAACGCTATTGAATACCCCATAAATGACGATTTATCTATAACGTTTATACCTATGAAGAAACCGCTGGATATGAAGTTCGACTAAACAGATAATATATGATTTTGGTCTGTGCTTTATGCTCAAAAACACGTCCATGATTATTATTACTTGCTCTGCTATCTCCAGGTGTGGCACGCCAAGCATGGGTTATTGGTATTTTGATAATGATCTAAATCAAGAAATTGGAACAGGCAATAGAGATTGTGCACTGAAGATATCGAGATCGCCAATTGATTGATAGGGGTCATATATTACTTGAATAGCCCAGAATATCTAAGCATTCACCCTGAGGTATTGACCAACCTTATCAAATATGTGAATGCATGTTGAATCTTGATTTTCTTAGTGCGGTGGTTTTAGTTGGTTGATCAGGGACCTGTAGTGCTTTTTCTATTTGTCACTGATGACTTTCCGTTTAGTAGTAACGCTTCTTTAGTAATCGTTTTCTGGGAGGGGGCGGCCAGTAAATTAATAAAGCCAGACTAATACAACCTTTTCATTTGAGCGATGAATGTTGTGGATGGAGAAAAATCTAACGGTATACGGTTTGCAATCCCGCTAGCTGATTTTGCAGCATTTTGGTAGAAAAATGACAAAATCATTGAGCCATCTTTCTGTCATCTAAAGATAAGCGGGTTATGCGTCTAACACTTGGCTCAACAACCTCATCCTGACCTAAAGATTGAAAAATAATTGCTAAAAACCTCTAGTGTGTGTATAAATCGCCCCTCTATTGAGAGTGTATTGGCTGCATCAAAAAATGAAACACACCGTGGCGGAATAAAATTCTATGAATGTTCAAAAATCACCTTTTTGAATTTAATTTTTCTGTTTTTTTAGAACCTCTTTGCAGTTTGAATGGATGGGTTGTTGGCTGCGAAAACAGCTTTCAGGGTAGCCGTGATTCTCTGATTGATACTCTCCCTTTCTGTATTTTCAAGAATAAATTTTGGATTTTCATTTGAAATGATCTCTCTGCGTCCTATTTTCATTGTTTTGTGTCTTTTGCCTCTCTTGATTTTTTCGATTGGTGTCAATGCATCTGCTGGCATCATGAATGGTGGCTATAAAATCTATCTGGGTGATGTCAATGGTGATCAACGGGAAGACTTGTACTTTGAGTATCATCGCCCGGTAATTCTTCTGCATGGTGATATTGTCACTCCCTTGGTGATGCCTCAGTTGCCAAACTTTGTTCTGTATTTAAACCACGATAGGGAAAGTTATCGGGACCCAATAGAGAAAACGCTATCGCAGCTGGAGGTTGCCAAGCTTCAACCACTGGGTGATGAGTTTTCTCTTACAGGGGACTTCAATGGAGATGGTGCTTCTGATTTGCTGTTACTTGTTGCCATGCCCCTTATTTTCCATGCCCAGGGTGATGACCTGCCGGAACTTGTGCAAACATTGTCTGTTGCAGATAGTAATGACGCTCTGTCAGCGATAGCGGCAATCCTTACCAATACCGCACCTGCTGATGTAAAGGTGAGGGATGTTAATGGTGATGGTAGAGATGACATCTTTGCGGGTGATTTTGCATTTCAGGCGGATACGTCTGGTACCTTTAGTAATTATACAGCCCCGAGTGTTGTTCAAACGCCCAATATGGCCGGAGCTTCTGGCGGTCAGTTCCGTGTTAATGAATCCGGCGCGGCAACTTATTCTATTCCCATTGCTACCGCTGTGGGTACGGCTGGTGTTGCTCCCGAAATTTCTCTTAACTATAACAATGGTGCTGGCAATGGCCTGTTGGGTAGAGGATGGGCTATTGGCGGTCTTTCCGGTGTCTCCCGTTGCCGCCAGACTTTAGCAATCGATGGTAGCCTAGCACCAATTACCTGGACAGATTCTGACCGGTTTTGTTTGGACGGACAGCGCCTGATAACAGTCAATGGCTCTCAATATGGCGCTGTTGGCGCTGTGTATAAGACCGAAATGGACTCTTTTGCCAAGATCAGCTCCCTTGGCGGAAGCCTGGGTAAGCCCGCTTACTTTAAAGTAGAGCGTAAAGACGGCTCCACCAGTTATTATGGGAATAGCAGTGACTCAAAACAACAGGCGGGCGGTCATACACTAACCTGGGCGCAAAATCGTTTTGAAGACAGTGTTGGTAATCAGATTGAATTTCTATATGAAGGGGATGTGAATACCGGACACCGTGTCAGGGCTGTTCGCTATGCTTTTGGCTCCGGCACCTATGAAGCCACAATTGAATTTTCTTATGAAAACCGTCCTGAGTACCTTCGGAGCTATACTGCAGGTTATGAATTTAAGACTACAAAGCGCCTGAAGAAAGTCACCTCTAAATCCAATGGCAGAGTCCTTCGTGAATATAATTTGGGCTATAAGGCGGTTTTACCTTTTATTCCCAAAAATAAATATGATGATAGAACATCACTACTGACTTCATTGCAGGAGTGTGTGGGTTCCAAGTGTCTTCCAGCTATGGGTTTTGAATGGCTGCAGGCACCATGGCGTCAGTTTGGAGCGGAATCCGAAGCGATAGACTTTTCCCCAACCAAGAATCGGTTCCTTGGTAATTATAAATATGCTGATTTCAATGGGGATGGCAAGCAGGATATAGTCTGGATTGAAGGGTATCAAGATGATGGGGAAGATACCGATATTCGTGTTAAATACGCCATCTCTTATGGATCACAATTCGTCAAACAAAACTTTACTGGTGGTATATTCACTTCTGAATACTTTACCGGTGCAAATGTGGGTAAAGGATTTTCTATTCGGGTCTTGGATTACAACGGTGATGGTCGTCATGACCTGGCAATTTATAATCCGCGCACGGCTTATGGGATTCCTGGTGGATATTGGCATATATTTCTAAGCCGTTACGACACAAGAAGTAAACAGTGGAAGTTGGATTCCAGGCCCATCGGCACGAATAGACTGAATAATAATGCGATTTTCGCCGACTTCAATGGCGATGGCCTTGCAGACTATATCGCAGTCAGCTATAGCAGAACTATAGGGGCCTTTGTACATGTACGCCTGCTGGAACCTTCTGGAGAACCGGTTTCTTCCGGTCGCTACTATCAGTTTAGTGATCAATACACCAACTATCCATTGAATGTTCCAGGCACTGTCGGTGCGAATCTCTCTAATCGTATGCCGGATACTTTGGGGGATTTTAATGGTGACGGAGCAATGGA
Organism: Microbulbifer sp. MI-G; assembly: GCF_030440425.1. Classification (NCBI taxonomy): domain Bacteria; kingdom Pseudomonadati; phylum Pseudomonadota; class Gammaproteobacteria; order Cellvibrionales; family Microbulbiferaceae; genus Microbulbifer; species Microbulbifer spongiae. The sequence continues at coordinate 2,582,959 of NZ_CP098023.1, read as the reverse complement.
TATCCTGGTGGAGACATCTGCGGGATACCAGGTCGCCATATTTGATCAAGCCGCGGGTGAATTTCACTCCATGGGGCTGCTTTCCACGGATCAAAAGTCCAAAAGCCCAATTGCGATAGATATTAATAGTGATGGCCTCACAGATATTGCCTATACCGGGAATTATGGTGCCATGCACGTGCAACTCAGCACCGGAACCGGCTTTGTCGATCTGGGAATAGTGGGTAGCAGTAAGGGTACTTTTGTTGATTTGAACAAAGATGGCTATCAGGACTTTGTGTGGCCTGAATCCTACGGTATTGCTGGTGGTGTTTGGGTTCGATTTTTTGATCAAAATACCGGTAAATTTGTTAGTTCTGATGAGAGGAAGTCTTTTTATGGCGTTCCTGGCATGGATGAGAATGATTTTGTCTGGTTTGCAGATACCGATGGTGACGGAGAGCCCGACTACCACCGTTATGACATTTCAAGCGGTAAGGTCTTTACCCGCCTAAATAATGCTGGCGAGGCTAAATATAAGAATACCCCACGCAATGTAATCCATCAGATCGATAATGGTCTTGGTAACATCACCAAGGTCACTTATGGAAATATGGCGCTTAGTGGCGTCTACTCTCGTCTGGATATGGCTGCGTCAGGCAATATTGATTCTTTCTATACAGCACTGAACAGTGACTGGGCGCTTCCTGCAGGAAGTCAAACCCTGGGTAAAGATGCGCCTGTACTGGATATCCTGAGCCCCGTATATTTGGTTGCCAGGGTGGAGAGTTCCGCGCCTGCAGCTGGTGCTGACCCTGGCTCTGTGGATCAGTCTGCACTCAGTTCAGTGTCCTACCACTATCATCAGATGAAGCTCCAGGCTGCTGGGCGCGGAATGCTGGGTTTCCAGAAAATCAGCACTACCGATAATCAGACTGGTGTGGTGACGGAAACCACCTATCGCCAGGATTTTCCTTTTACGGGCATGCCGCTGCAAACAGAGACCCATACAGCTGGCGGTCAGCTTCTGAGCCGGGCTTCTAACAACTGGCGCCTCCAGGGGTGGAATGGCAGTGGTAAACCTGTGCCACCTTACCAGCCGTATATTTACAGTGCGGTTGAAGAGACCTATGACCTTAAAAACGAAGGCAACACACAGGGGCAAATGCTGCAAACGGTCACCACCACCAACAGTTACGATAATTACGGCAATGCCCTAACCATCGATGTTGCCACAACCGATCCGGCCACTGGCGACCAGTTTGTCAAAAATACCGTCAATACCTACGGCACCACCACCTGGGAGAAGGAAAAGGGTCGCCTAAGCAGCACTAAAGTGACCAGTACCCGACCCGGACAGCCCGCACATATACGGGAGTCTGCCTTTACCTACTATACCTCTGGAGCACATAAGGGCCTGCTGAAAACCGAGGTGATTGAGCCGAAGAAGCCACAGTACAAGCAAACAACGGCTTACGAGTACGATAACTTTGGTAATGTCATTAAAAAGACCCTGAGCGCACCGGGCGAGATCAGCCGCAGTGCCAGTACGGTGTATGATCTTTCCGGGCGCTATGTCTCTGAGAGCTACAATGCCCTTGATCAACTGACTGAAAGGGTGCTCCTCCGAAATCACTTCGGCGCACCTTTGGAAGTCGAAGGTATGAACGGCCTGAAAACCGTCTTTGCCTACGATGAGTTTGGACGGGAAACCATCAGTCGCAGCAACACTGGCGCGGACAAACTGACCAAGTATGAACGCTGTGTCATCGGATGCCCCTCTGGAGCCAACTATAAGGTGACGACCAGCAGCAGTACCGGTAGCTGGAGCAGGGAATACTTCGATGCACTGGGCCGTTCCATACGCACGGAAACCAAGGGCTTTAATAACAAAGTCTATGCGGACAAAGAGTACGATAACCTCGGTCGACTCAAATTTGTCAGCGAGCCTTATTTCTCCGATGAGGCCCGTATGTGGACCGAGACTAAGTATGACTTGCTCGGTCGCCCGACCCGTGTGATTGCTGCAGATAAGTCACAGTCCACAATGACCTATACGGGGCTGAAGACCACCACCGTCAATGACAAGGGCCAGAGTAAAGTCGAGACCAAGAACGTTGCGGGTGAGCTGGTCGAGGTGGTCGATGCCATTGACGGGCGCCTTACCTACGAGTACGACAGCCAGGGCAATCTGCACAAAGCTAAATCCTGGGGCAAGACCAACAGTGCCGGCAGCCATATCGACGAGGGCGACGGCCTCAGCTATCCCATTGTGGTCACCATCAATTACGACCACCTGGGCCGTAAAACGGACATGGACGACCCGGACAAGGGTGCCTGGCAGTATACCTACACAGGCTACGGCGAGCTGAAACAGCAGACCAATGCCAACGGTCACACGGTTGCCTTAACCTACGACCAACTGGGCCGCCAGTTGACCCGTATCGAAAAGCGTGGCGGCACCGCCACCACCAGCAACGTTGGCTGGTACTACGACAGCGCAGTAAACGGCCTCGGCCAGGTGGAGATGATCACCGACAGTGTCAGTGGTTACCAGGCGGTCTACCAGTACGACCAGTTTGGCCGTAACAATGCCAGAGCGATGGACTTCGATGGCGATGGCTCCCAGCCCTCCTATGTCATCACCACGGTGTTCGATGGCCACGGCCGGGTGGAGCGCAGCTACGACGCCCTCGACAGCCTGCTCGATAGCGGACAGTCCGGGGTTCGCAATTACTACAATGCCAATGGTTATCTCTATAAGGTTACAGACCTCGCCACTGGAGACCTGATCGAGGAAATCCAGGCGCAGACCGCCCGTGGCCAGCTAAAAGAACAGCTGCTGGGCAATGGGGCAACCACCACCTTTAACTACCAGGGCTCCACAGGTCGTCTGCTCAACCAGACTTCCACAGTTCTGGGTACCTTTGGTATCCAGAACATCAGTTACCAGTGGGATACCCTGGGCAATCTCACCAGCCGCCACAACCAGAGTGGCAGCAAGAACCTGCGCGAAAGTTTCTGCTATGACGACCTTAACCGGTTGATCAAAACCCATATCGGCAGCAGCAATATCAACTGTGACAGCCTGAGCACTGCCAACCAGGATGTCCGCTACAACGCCATTGGTAATATCACCTACAAGGCCGGTGTGGGCACCTATGTCTATGGCCAGAACGGTGCCGGTCCCCATGCCGTGACCAATGCCGGTGGGGTCAGCTACCACTACGACGCCAACGGCAATATGACCTCAGACAGCTTCGATGGTGGCCGTACTATCCAGTACACCACCTTTGACAAAGCGGAGCGCATCGAAAAGGGCAACCACACTACCGAGTTCCTTTACGGGCCCGGTCATAGTCGTTATTACCGCAAGGACACCAATAGCAGTAACGATGAAGTCACCGAAATCTGGTATATCGGCGGACTTGAGCGTATCCGGAAATCCAGCGCCCCCAACGAGATCCAGTGGAAGCGCCACCTGGGCGCCGCTGTGTATACAGTAAAAACCGATCTTGCCTACGGGGTGCAGTCCACCGACAAGCTGTTCCTGTACAAGGACCACCTGGGCTCCATGGACCTGATTACCGATAAGGCTGGCAAGGTGGTACAGGAGATGTCCTTCGACGCCTGGGGCCAGCGCAGGAATACCGCCAACTGGAGCGCCCTGACCCCTACTGCCCTCTACGGCTTTGACCACAGCCGCACCACCCGCGGTTATACCGGCCATGAGATGCTGGATGAGGTAGGCCTGATCCATATGAATGGGCGGATTTATGATCCGCGTCTGGGCCGCTTTATGCAGGCGGACATCCAAGTTCAGTACCCAAATGATACCCAGTCGTATAACCGCTATTCCTACGTTCACAATAACCCATTACGTTATACGGATCCCAGTGGCTATGGTTTCTTTGATAACCTGAAACAATTTGCAGGCTTGATCGTTGGCGCAGCACTGGTTTACTTCACGGGTGGAGTAGGGGCGAGTTGGTTTTTACAAAGCTGGTATGGTGCTGCGACATTAGGCGCTATCACAGGAGGTGTTGGTGCGGCGGTCAATGGTGGAAATATTCTACAAGGTATAGCAGTGGGGGCATTTAGTGCAGCTGCGTTCTACGGCATAGGGTCAGCATTTGAAGCATGCACATCATGTTTGGGGAATTTTGCGGAAAGTGGGCTGAATGGGCTTGCTTATGCAGGAAAGGTCGTGTCTCATGGTATTGCTGGTGGTATTATGTCAAAGCTGCAAAATGGCAAGTTCGGGCATGGTTTTGCTGCAGCTGGTGTGACACAGGCTTTTGCGGGAAAAATAAACGGGATTGATAAAGGGTCTAGGTTTAGCTTAGGGCGTATTACAGCAGCTGCCGTGGTAGGAGGGACTGTATCAAAAATCACTGGTGGTAAGTTCGCAAATGGAGCTGTAACAGGCGCATTTAGCCGAATGCTCAATGATGAAGCTCATGAAGGGTACAATAAAAGGAAGAAGACAGGAGCGCCATTCTATACCTTAGATGGAGATACTGAAGCATCGTTGGATTTGTTCAATACTAAGGGCGAGTCAGGGCATGAGTTTCATGTTTATAAAGGAGGCAAAGAAATTGGGGTTTATGCTAATGGAGAATTTATAGCAAAACATGGTTTTGACGGGAGTGTACCTGACTCAATTTCAGATGATGCTCTTAAGCGATTAAATGGGCTAGATGTCGATATGCAGAGGCGTATGGGTCGTATACCTGCTAAAGGTAGAGCCAACATTAAAAGCATTTATAGAGGGCTGGGTAGAGCAATGGGCCTTCTAGGCTTACCCCTAGTTGGTTATGAGATGTACCAGAGCCCGGACAATGCCCATATGATATTTACGGAGTCAATTGGTGTAACATCAATGGGGGATGGTGCATTGTACCCTCAACCTGACGGTCCACAGTTTTAATAAATGAGGATAAAAATTGTTTGTACTTTCAGGTGACTTCACTCAATCTGATCCGATGGATATACGTAGCCTATCGGTAGCATATGAGAACTATCGGAAATACTTAGAAGAAAATAAGTCTAGATTTTCAGATGCAGCTTATCAGTTCGCAATGGAGCATTGGGCTAATGACCCGAATGACCACAAGGCTCTTCATGATTCTTGGTTAGAAGATTTCACGATAGAAGAGAGGGGAATCAATAAGGACGAGAGATGTGTGAATGTAACTCTAAAAATGTTGGGTGCCTACCATGATGGTTATATTGTTGTCAGCTATCTAGGTGTTACTCGGTATAGTTTTTCACACATGGGGTGTCACTCTGGCCATGGGGATTACTATAGGGGTGAAATTAGGGCCTCAGAGGAGGATTACGGTAAAGCTATCCATGAAATTGAGTGGAGAAGCGGTGATCGTTGGCTCATAGAATTTTCCGACTTGTCTGTGTCTTGGAGTCCAAGATATTTGGGGTCAGAGTAAAAACTCTCTGTTGATAAAGAGTGAAGGGCGTAGGGGTCGCGTCTTGACATAACAGTTTTTACAGGGATTTCGTTTTGAAATCGGGTCTTATCCGCTAACGGAGAAAAGGGGGACGCTTCCTTTTTCCTGGCACCTACCAGCAAAACCCCGGCAGGGATAACCAGCCGGGGTTTTGCCGCTCTGATCTGCTCAGCTTTTGTCGCTTTTCTGCTCGGCTTGATCGACGGTCAACACCAAGCATCCCGGCATCACCCGCACGCGCACCGGAGCTTGTATGTTTAACCGATAACCTTTCTCTTCGCTGAATTTGTCTCTTCTGAGCCAGCAACTTGGTGGCGTGCTCTACTGTAACCTTGTTACGCGGCGTCGCCGGCGGAGAGTCGGTTTGCGGCATGTTTGAGAATCAGCAGATCCAGCAGCTCCTTGGCGACCTTCTTCTCTGCCGCGCTGAACCCGCTCAACGCCTCAAACTGCATACGCAAGCTGGCATCTTCCTTTTACTTCTTTGCTGGCTCCTATAGATGCAGATAAGAAAAATAGCAATAATTAAAGTGAGTGGGGTCAGATCAACGTTTTGACGTCAATTACCTCCGAACTAAAACTAATCTCTACTACACTCTGGCTATCAATAATAAGGACTTTTGAATGGCAGATTACCACGTCTTGGACCCGAGGCCATTCTGCAACCTGTGATTCAAAGAGGGAACAACTGGCACGCCTGCTTCCATTCCGGGCAGTATTGGACCTGATACTGGACAAGTTGGTTCAGTTGGAGGCCGCCAAGAAAAGCTTCTGAGCCCTTTACTTCGCCGTGACTGTATAGACCCTATGTGAAGCCGGTTTCATTGCTCTGAGCGCAGAGCCTATCGTATTCTGGGCCGGCATATTTTTCTACTCAAAGACGACTGTCAGTTGGGCGTTCTGACGAAGACCGCAGACACATTTTCAACAACCTTGAAGTACTCTATTTGCTGTAGGAGAGGGGGTTCTCAGTGAAGAGCACAGGAAGCATCACAATACCAAGCGGCAATACAGTATTTTGGATTGCTATCTACCGATCCCAGAAATTATTGTACAAATGAAACCAGCACTAGGCGCTAACATTAAAAACAGACCACTTCAGTAGGACTGATCCGTTACCTCCACAGTGATTGCTGGATATGCGAAAACAATTTTATCAAGATAAAAAACGATAGAAAATTGCATCTTAATGGCACGTAAGTGTAACCTTAGTCTTAAGTCTCTACGCTTATAGATATCCATATAGAACTTCATCAGGTATATCCTGCCACAGGGCCAGAAGCTCCGAAGTATTAAATGTTCGTGCGGATGGATGGTTGCCAAAACGTTTACTGTGTTTCCCTGAAAAGATGGGCCAGCCTTCTCCCGGGCAGCCGGTCTCTGCAAAACTCAGCCAGGCTTCCTGCATGGAGGCACTCAAGAGATGCGCGCCTGTTTCCGCACCGTAGAGTGCATGCAGGGATTGTTCACCATGGGTACCAAACACATAACCCAGCTCCACAGCATGACAGGCTCCGAGCAGGGGTTGGGCTGCCAGGGGCTGGGTAAAATGGTAGTGAAACCCTTCACCCTGGTGGTTTGCCAGATGTCTCAAGCCGGGTAAGGTAAATACCATATCGGTTAACAACAAGTTCCAGGCTTGGCTCCATTGGGGCCAGGGACTCTCCTGAATGGATAAGGCCAATTGGTAGTAATGGCCGAGTAATGGCTTTATTTTTTTTTCCGGGAGTAACCAGTCGAGATGATTGCAGATTTTGTGATAATCCAGTGTATAAATTTCTGAATTGGTGACACTGAATAGGTTCCATTCCTCTAAATTATTTCCAAGAAGCAGAGGTTTTACAGCGGGGGTGCTTTCCGTGTGCCCGGTTACAGAGGTCTCTTTTAAAAGCTCATGGTCAATAACGGGTTTGAATGGAAGTTGTCCCCAGCATTGTGTCATGCGGCAGTCTGTCAGAATTTTAGTCTGGGTTTGAAGCAGCATTTTGGGTGTGCAGTCCCGGGGTGGCTTCCCGTTACCAATGCTATCCAGATGTTTGACAAATGTTTCTGCCAGGTGATTGGCACGGGAAATGGAGTGAACGGCCTTGGGATGCCCGCTTTGTACTATGGCGCGGCGAAAAAGTGCCTGGCATTCGGGGATCTTCTGAAGCAGTGCAATACTCATGGCACCGGCGGACTCGCCAAACAAGGTGATATTCTGTGGATCGCCACCAAATGCAGAAATATTTCTTTTTACCCATTTGAGTGCTGCAATCTGGTCCATAAGCCCTTCATTGCCACTGGATGGGATATCACAAATGTCCTTCAGGCGCAAAAAGCCGAATGCTCCCAGCCGGTAATTGAAGGTTACAATGATCGCCCTGCCACTGGCTGCCAGGTAGCGCCCATTATAGACTTCCTGACAACCAGACCCCATATAAAAAGAACCGCCATGAATCCAGAACATGACTGGCAGCCGATTGTTGCTCGAAGTTGGCGGCGAAAATATATTGAGATAAAGGCATTCCTCCCGCTCGGGCGGCGCACCGTTTCTCCCTCTTACTTCCATCAGTATTGATGGGTTCTGGGCTGCAGGCATGCCGAACGCGCTGGCATGCAGTGGTGTTTCCCAGGTGGGTAGGGGCTGGGGAGAAAGCCAGCGCAATTCCCCCACTGGTGGTTGCGCATAGGGGATGCCCAAGAATTGATAGGTCCCCGTTTCCTGGTCAATGGTACCGATCATCGGACCGGCAGGCGTTTCCACTATCGGTGTAGGATTTTCATGGATTTTTCTTTCTAAGCATGGGTTTCTGGCCATGTTTTACCTCTTGGCTGACATCTCCGTCCCAGGCGAGTAGGGGTTTTGCTTCTTGTTCCAATGGGGATAGTGTGTGTTGCTGGTACGGGGTTGGCAGGGTGCCTTCAGATGGTCTCCTGCGTGGCTGTGAAGGTATTTATGGTAAGCGACAAGGGCACACAAATAGTGCCCCACATCGTCGATATGAATCCTGAAGGCGTGATGCCGGGTATAAAAGCTACCAAGAATCTTTGTCGGATTCTTAAAAAACAGGGCGAACTCAGGCCAGAAATACCCATTGAGCAGATGGGTGGTGTGCCTGTGTAGAGCCTGGTAAAAATGGGTCAGATCCACCTGATCCAGCAAATATTGGAACTGTCCCTCCTGCCGCAGCCGCGTAATCATCGTATCTGCCGCCGTCATTGATTGTAACAGGATGGGCGAGGGGATGATGCGTTGTTCCATTACACCGAGGTGTCCGGCAAAATTTCTAATGCCAAACTGATAGTACCGCTCATCGGGCCGATAGGCGGTCAGTTCGTTTACGCAGTAGCCCAGCCAAACATTGTGTGCCCGCCAATGCCCTGCGGTCAGTAAATAATTGAATGCTTTGTCTGCCACTGCCAACCAACGTGAGTGCTTACTAAAGCCATACAGGCGCAGGAGCCCCAACACTGCCTGACCGTCGTAATCAATCACCCGATGGCAGTCTTTGACAGTCAGTGCGGGGTATTCCACAGCATGAAAAAATCGGCCGCTGGTGGGAGCCTGCATCAATTCAATGCCTCTGGCGAGCCTTGTCATCCATTCGGCATATTGGCTTGTCTGCCGGACCTGGGAATAATTCACCAGTGCGAGAAGACATACCGCATTGCTGCCCAGCCTGATTTCTCCATTGGGCTCCACCACAAATGCGCCGGTTTTACCGGATTCCAATACAGCGACCCGGAGTAATTTTTTTGTCATGTAGTCGAGTGAGTGTTGAATGGCTGATAATTGGGAGGCGCATTTGGTTATTTTCCAGGTTTCAATCATCGTATAGACAGCACTGGCGTGCTCCAAGGCAGTACAACGCGACATTGCCCTGTCAAAGCAGGCGTACCATCCTTTGTAGAAACTGCCATTGGGTTTAAGCTGGCTGATTAAATAGCGGCTGCCATCCTCAATGAGCTGGGTGACAGTTTCACAATTCAGGGTGTTGATTGTGCGCCGGCCGGCATCAGGTCCCGGCCCATAAAGGTAGACCGGTTCCCTGTGGTGTTCACAAAACAGTCCTTTTGTGGAAAGCAGAACAATGGTTCTCTCTTCGGAAAAATCCAAATCTACCTGGGGACCAAAGCGTCTATTTGTGTAGGAGCGAAATTCTTTTTCATTGAGGATGGCGTGGTCCATCCGACCGCCCTCGTCGAGCATGGCATTGCCATTGAGCTCCTGTTCCAGAAAGGCAATGTTGCAATCGATATCCAGGGCAATACCATAGCGAAAGTGGCATCTTTTTGTATCCTCAAGCAGTTTATGAAGGCCGCACAAGGTTGTTATGCTCTTCTGGATGACCCAATCCACCCGCAACCAGCAGGGCTCCATTGCGTTTTGTGCTGCCACGATTTGAATGGCGTCTGCAAGATTCTTCCAGGCCTGGGAAAAGCTTTGGGCGTTGATATGTTTTACTTGCGCACGCTGTGTGGCATCGCTGATCGAAAAAAAAAGTGTATAGGGTGGCTTTAGTTCGCGAAGTGCCTGTTCTACCTTGTTGCGGGCTCGTGTGAGCAGGCTGGATAGGGGGGTATCGCTGTTGTTCACTCTGACTCTCAGAACTGGCAGTAATGATTCCTGTGATTACGGCCGAACGACTTTCTTGCAGGAGTATAGACCCGTGTACCGTTACTGTTTGCTCTGGTTGGTGGATGGCGTTTGGGTGAATTTTTGGTGAAAATTTTATGATTTATCCAACAACAGGATAGATGTCTGCACTTTTGCGGTGGTGGCTGGTATCACTGGGTTGAAGGCTGGTGCGTGACCCTAAAACCAGCCCGCGCCAGCTTATTGAGCCGGTTTTTTTGACAATGCCAATGCAATCGGTTGTGGGGCGGATACATCACATTAAGCGGGTCGTGATATGGCCTGTCTATTATCCTGCCAACGTAAGAAATGCATTTGGTTTGCCCGTGGCTGATTGTTGGCACCGCGAGGTGTTTTATGGCCAACCGCTGGCCTTTCGATAGGCTGACCGGTT